>JBJXGL010000249.1:0-2739 GCA_046160365.1 Aestuariivirga sp.
ATGGCCGTCCTTTGACCCGGCCACCCAGACTGCTTGTGCCAGTCGCTGGGTGGCCGGGTCGAAGCCCGGCCATGGAGAAAATTTGGGGGTGCCGAAGGCCGGCGCTTGCCCGCGCCCATTTCAAAACCCCTTCTCCCTTCCCGCACCAGCCCTGGATTCCGGCTTCCGCCGGAATTACGGTTGAGGGGTGAACAAGAAAATAGTCAGTGTACGGATCAATACCCGCCCTCAGGCCGCCTTGCCCTGCTCTTGCAGCATGCCCAGCGCTTCGAGATAGAGGTCGATCATTGCTTCTTCTTCCTCGCGCTCGTTGCGGTCCTTCTTGCGCAGCGAAACCACCTTGCGCAAAATCTTAGTGTCGAAGCCATTGGCTTTCGCCTCGGCGTAGACTTCCTTGATGTCGCCCGCGATCGTCTTCTTCTCTTCTTCGAGCCGCTCGATCCTCTCGACGAGGCTTTTCAATTGCCCTTGGGCAAAGCTGGTCTTGGCGTCCGCCATGATTTTCTCCGGTCAATCGTGTTTGTGGGTCTTGGCGAAGGCCGCCTTTTGATCGGCGCTGGCTTCGGTTTGATACTTTGCCTTCCACGCGTCCTGCGGCATGCCATAAACCATGGCGCGAACGTCCTCCCGCTTCAGCGCGAGCCCCCGTTCCCTAGCGGCATCCTCGAACCAGTTGGACAGGCAGTTGCGGCAGAAGCCGGCAAGATTCATGAGATCGATGTTCTGAACATCGGTCCGGGTCCGCAGATGTTCCAGGAGCCTGCGGTAAACCGCGGCCTCGAGTTCCGTCTGGGTCTTGGGATCGGTCAGCATGACGGGTTAGATAGGGCCTCGGGCATCCTGCGGCGACTCCTCGCGGAAGGTCATCCACATGTCTTTTGCGAGCCGCCAAATGCGCGCCTCGCCTGAGCAATCGAGTTGCCGGCCCACAATTTAATGTGGCGAGCCATGATATTGCCAACTTGCCAGCCGTATGAAAGTCGTCCAGAAGCAACGCGCAAACATGCGGTTGCTTCGCAGACGGCATCATTTGACCTAAAAGGAAACTATGGACGATTCGCCGACTTTCCGGGGAGGAGTGGAATGGTTCGGGCGTTAACCGTGGCGGCTGCCGCGGCGCTTTCGGTTTGTGTGTGGGGTGAACCTGCGAGAGCCGATCTAAAACTCTGCAACAACACGGCAAGCCGTGTTGGCGTTGCTATCGGCTATAAGGACAAGGAAGGCTGGGCCAGCGAAGGCTGGTGGACGGCCGAACCCCAGAAATGCCTGACTTTATTGAAAGGCGGCCTCATCGCGCGCTACTATTACGTCTATGCCGTGGACTACGAAAAGGGCGGATCGTGGGGCGGCAAAGCCATGATGTGCATCCGCGACAAGATCTTCACCATCCGCGGTATCGAGAACTGCCCGGAGCGCGGTTATCAGAAGATGGGCTTCTTCGAGGTTGACACGAACGAGGAGACGGATTGGACTGTGTCCCTTTCGGGCGAAAAGACCACGCAGGGGCAGTAAGAAGAATTGTGCGACGCAACCGTAAGGTGAAAGTGGTGGCCACTCTTGGCCCCGCATCCTCTTCGCCTGAGATGATCGAGAAGCTGTTTGTGGCCGGTGCGGATGTGTTCCGCATCAACATGAGCCACACCTCGCATCAGCTTCTGGGCGAGTTCTACGGCCACATCCGCGTCATCGAGGAACGCCTCGGCCGGCCGATCACCATCCTGGCCGACCTGCAAGGCCCGAAAATCCGGATCGGCACATTCGAAAACAAGGAAGTGCAAATCAAGGCGGGCGATAGCTTCACCTTCGACAACGACCCCGCGCCCGGCGACAAGACCCGCGTCTGCCTTCCTCACCCCGAGATTTTCGCCGCCGCCAAGGCGGGCGACAGCCTTCTCCTGAACGACGGCAGATTACGCGTGGAAATCCTCGCCGTCGAAACCGGCCGGCTCGACACGCGGATCGTGTTCGGCGGCACATTGTCTGACCGCAAGGGAGTCAATCTTCCCGACACGGTGATCCCCATCCCCGCCATGACCGAGAAGGACCGTGCTGATCTGGAAGCCGCAGCCAGTCTTGGCGTGGACTGGATCGCGCTCTCCTTCGTCCAGCGCGCCAGCGACGTGGCCGAAGCCCGGAAACTCGTGCGTGGCCGCTGCGGCGTGGTTGCGAAGATCGAGAAGCCTTCGGCCATCGCATCGCTCGCCGAAATTCTGGAAATCGCCGACGGCATCATGGTGGCGCGCGGCGATCTCGGCGTCGAGCTTCCGCTCGAAACGGTTCCCGGCTGCCAGAAGCAGATCACGCGCGCGGCGCGGCGTGCCGGCAAACCGGTGATTGTCGCGACGCAAATGTTGGAGTCGATGATAACCGAACCGGTGCCGACGCGCGCCGAGGTGTCGGACGTCGCAACGGCTGTCTACGAAGGCGCCGACGCCATCATGCTTTCGGCGGAAAGCGCATCGGGAAAATGGCCGGACAAGGCCGTCGGCACCATGGACCGGATCGCCCAGGCCGTTGAGCGCGACGAACTCTATCGCGGCATCATCAACGCCCAGCGCTCCGATCCACAACCGACCAGCGCCGACGCCGTATCAGCCGCCGCGCGCTCCATCGCCGAGACGCTCAATCTGGCGGCGATTGTCTGCTACACGAGCTCGGGATCGACGGGTTTACGCGTCTCGCGCGAGCGGCCCGATGTTCCCATCATTGCCTTGACGCCGATCACAGCCACTGCCCGCC
>JBJXGL010000250.1:0-32220 GCA_046160365.1 Aestuariivirga sp.
ATAGCGCCGCTCCAAATCGAAAAACCCAGGCTGAACATGCTTGCGGACCATCGATCGCTCCATCCAATTCCAACCACGACGGAATCAGATCGACACCGATTTGGCCAGGGTTTTTAGAGGTGTCCAGGTGTTCCAGCCGAGGGTGTTGGAGTAGCGGAAATCTTCTTTGATCTTGCCACAAACGGTAGCAATCCAAATCCAATGCAGTCTCGAAGAATATATTGATATGTCAGTCAACTCAAAATCTGGCAGAAATATTGCGCTATCGGCAACAACTACGTCCGAACCAACTGGGATGGATGGCAGGTATTGGCGATCTTCGGAGCTGTGCCTCGGCACAATAAGCGCTTGCGTTTCTTGGTGTCTTCGTTCACCGAAGGCATGTGCTGCGCTTGCTAGCGCATTCGTAGTCTCCCTTGAGCTCCCTTTTCTGTGCGCTTCAACAATTTCTAGCCGCCGCGCAATTGGCGCAACGGTCCTTGCCAAACCTTCTTCTGTGTCGCGAATCCAGAGACAATAGCGAAATTCTCCGTTTATCCCATCATCTGATCCAATAAACTTACGGAGAAACCTCCTTGATTCTGGAAAACGTTGAACTAGTTCTCGCGCTTCGTCAGCACTCAAGATCAATCCGCCATTATCGTTGGGCATGGAGCCAGTAAGCATTGCTCTTTCGAGAGCCAATGGTGTTCGGGCTTGAGAGACAATTGTTTTATGTCTTGGAACTAAATATGCGCCAATGAAATCGACTTCTTGAACAGCGGATTCACTGAAAATGCGCTTCTTGGACGATTTCCGCTTCCGCAATCCAATGATTGAGACAGTTACTGCCGCTTTCTTCGAAGCTAGATTTTGCCAAAGGAACGACGGCACAGCGAAAAATATCTCTTGCTCTTCACCCAACAGTGTTGGCCAAAGCAACGAAACCTGCCTTCCTTGATTGATGCTGTTTGTAGTTACAAACGAAACCTGACAGTTGTTTATTGCTACATACTCCGTGGCTTTCAGAAACCAACCAGAAACGTAGTCTAGAGCGTTTGTGGAACCAATTCGACCTGAAAAGCAATGTCGTAAATCTTCCTTTTGGCTGTCTGTTTGGTCTTGACTACCCTTGTACGGCGGATTTCCGCAGATATGTGTCTCACTAGGCTCATTTTCGAAGTCAATTTGCGCTTGGTCGAGTGGCGTGTGAAACAGGTCATCTGCGTGGAAGCGAACACCAGTTCCCGTTTCATCCATAAGGCTTATCCAATCCAGCCGCAGGGCATTGCCGCAGGTGATCCAGTTTTCCGCATTGAGCGGCAAGAACTCGGCCAGCGCATCCTTCTGGCCGCGATAGAGCACATCGCACTGGAACTCCGCGATGATGAGGGCAAGGCGCGCAATCTCTGCCGCGAAGTCGCGAATTTCGATGCCGCGAAAATTGGTGAGGGGAATATCCGAGCGCCGGTCCGGCTCGCCGCGCCTTCTGTTGACCTCCGCCTCGATGGCCCGCATGTGCTTGTAGGCGATCACAAGGAAGTTGCCGGAGCCGCAGGCGGGATCGAACACCCGGATGTGCGCCATGCGCTTTCTCAGATTCAAGAGCATGCGGGCATTGTCCCCCGCCTTCTCCAGCTGCTCGTTGAGGTCATCGAGGAAGAGCGGATTCAGCACTTTTAGGATATTGGGCACCGAGGTGTAGTGCATGCCCAGTTCGCCACGCTCCTCGTCTTCGGCTATGGCCTGGATCATCGAGCCGAATATGTCCGGGTTGATCTGCTTCCAGTCGAGGCTTCCCGCCTGGAGAAGATAGGCGCGCGCCATCTTGGTGAAGCGCGGCACGTCCTTGGAGCCTGAAAAGAGGCCGCCGTTCACATAGGGAAACACATCGGCGAAGGGCCGGACTTTCTCAGTAGCCCGGTCGGCGGGCTTCACATCCATGGCGCGGAAGATTTCACCGATCACCTCATGGGTGTTCTTCGACTGCGAATCGGAGAACTGCTCAACCGTCTTGGTGAACAGGCTAGAGCTTCGGAAAATGTCCGTGTCCTCGGCGAAGAAGCAGAAAATGAGCCGCGCCATGAAATGGTTGAGGTCCGGGCGGCGCTCCGCCTTCTCCCACTCCGGGTTCTCCTTGAGGAGTTCGATATAGAGCTTGTTGAGGCGGCCCGTGGCGCGGATGTCGATGGGGTTGTTCTGGATTTCCCGGACGGTAGTGATACCAGCCAGCGGCAGGAGCAGGCCAAAGGCCTTGGCCGCCATCTCGGCATACGGGCAGGCTCGTGTTTCGCCAGTTGCCAGGTCCTCCAGCTCCAGCATCTCGCCATCGGTAGCGAGCACCAGCTTGGCCTTGGCGGAGGCTGTCTTCGGGCTCGCCTTCAGCGCCGCGAGCTTCGCCGACACCTCGCCTGGTTTCGCAATGCCGATATGGATGTTGTTGCGCTGGAGAACGCTGCCTTCCACATCCGACAAGTTGGACGCGCCGGAGCGCAGCTTGCGGATGGTCGCATCCTTGTTGCCGAAGGCCTCCAGGAAGCGGAAGGGAAACGCCGCCGCATCGAATGGCTCTGCCGCCAGTCGTTCTACCGCCTCTTCAATTTCAACCGCGTTCATGGACCAGCGCCTACCCTCGATGAGCCCATGCCGCGACTTGCCGCCTGCGGTCAAGCCGCTTCGCCGTAAATCCTGGCCCGGACCCGGTGGATCAGGTCGCGCTGTTCGTGAACCGAAATTGGGCCGTAGCTTTGCGAAGACGTGCGGATATGTTCATGACCAATGTTTTGGCTCAGAGCCTTCTCTTCCACGCGGCTAAGGTCTGCCCGCTCCACCCAAAGCCAATGGGTGGTGCGCAGCGAATGCGGGTTGCAATAGGGTAGGCCAGCGCCCTCAAATGCCTTCCTGAAAATTTTGCGCACGGGCGCTGCGTCCGCCCAATGGCTACGGCTCAAGCCCTTGGCCGCAAACTGGCCTTCGCCATCGAGACCGATGGCCGTCGCCGGGAACAAGGGATCGTCCGGACCGAAGAGGTGAACGGTTTTCAGTTCCATAAGCCAAACTTCAACGATGGTTTCCAGATCGCGCCCCATGGGTGCGAACCATGTCGTAAACGACTTGGCGTTCTTGGTGGACACATCGCGGGCGTCCTGGTGAACCGCGAAGTCCGAGAGTTCGACATGCTTATGCTTGAGCGAAATAAGCGCGCCATCGCGCGGGGCGCAAAGAACCGTGAGCGCGATGATGGCCCGGTCGCGCCGGTCCAACGCAGTTTCAGCAGGCATGGTTGCAAGCACATGGCGCACCTGTTCAAGCGTCGGCACCCGCCGAAGCCGGGTCGCGCTGGCAATGCGGGCATCTTTGGCGGGCGCGTTGAAATATTCCATATCAGAGCTTTTGAGCCTTCCCCGATAGCCTGGCTGGCCTGCCAGCCAGACGAAGAATGCCTTGACCGCCCTGAGCCGGGAAACTTTAGTGGATGCGGACAAAGGCTGGCCTGTCTGCTCCACAAGGTGGTCATCCATGTCGCGCTTGAACTTCCGCGCCTGCTCAAAGTGGAAATGCCGAAAGTCCTTCCAATTCGTCGAGGCTTCAAAGAGCGCAATAGCCGCCGCCGCAAGGTCCACTGTCTTCCGGTCCCGCCCCATCACGTCCTCCAGATAGTTCAGATACAAGCGCTTGATGCGTTCGTTCTTGGGATGATGTTTCCGCATGTCAGTTCGCGTCCTTGTGCAATGGGTCATTCGGGCAGGCTTGCGTGTTATCGAATAGGTGCCGGTCAGCTTGCCGGATCGAAACATCGAGCATCGTCAAAAGCCTGCTCAAATCCGCTAGCTTGATCCGCTTGTTCATCAAAGTGCCGCAGCTCTCGCACAGCCCAATGAGGTTCCCGCCGGTCGCGGACTTCGGCTCGTAGTCAGCCATGCCCAAAGCCAATTTGCGAGGTGTTCGGCACTTGAAGCAAAAACATTCATCGGGCGCGCAAGGATGCTTTTTGGGGCGGGCGCGAAGGAAGTCCACAAGGTCTTGGCCGATGACGAGTATGGGGCGCTGGTCGGCGATGGCCGGGAGGCCGCGCTTGATCATCCGCTTTATGGTGGCCCGGCTTGTGCCAGTGGCCCGGGCAGCTCCCTCTATCGTGTATGGGCGATGGATGCAGAGGCGATGGCGCATTTTGCGCCCCCTCCCCCGCTTGGCCAACTTAGCCATGATCGGACGTCGATTTCCGGCGGTTCGAGGCAAGCCATGCGTCGAGATCATCCGGGTCGTAGAGCACGGCGCGCCCGATGCGGATGAAGGGGCAGCCATCGCCCCGGATACGCATCTTTTCCAGAGTCGATTTCGCAAGACCGGTATAGGCCGCAGCGCTCTTGGTCCTAAGCTTGGGCCGGGAGTTTTTTGCATCCATGGAAGTGTCCTCAAGTTGGCTGGCGGGTCGCCATTGAGGATGGTTTTGCCCTAGGTTGCGGCCAGCCTACTGGTCACTTATTCGGGCGAATAAATGAACTGTTGAGCCGTTGCACGTGCTTCCCGCAGCCCAGGGGTCAGATAGAGCGGTGATTCTTTGTGTAGCTGGCGCGCCAGTCGCTTTATGCGCTGCGCTGTGTCTCCTACGTCATCGATCAATCCGCGCTCTATGTGGTCGCTAAGAAGCTTATTCAGCCCGTGGTACTTGCCTGTTTGGGTTTTCCGTCTTTCCAGTTCCACAGCGATTGCGAATTCATAGGAGTACTGGAGCATTTTCATCCGCTCCTCCCTACTGGAGGCCCTCTCAAATGCTTCGACACTCGGAAGTGGAGCGCGAGGTCGCCCCGGACCATGCTGGACCTGGCGATACATGACCGTCGCCTCAAGGTAGTGCTGGCACATTGCTTCAATGAAGTAGGCCCTGCTAGCGGTGTAGTGCGCTCGCAAGCCGTCTCTTCGTTGGGCGGCTTCCGGTATCAACGCCGTCACGGGTTTCAACGCGTTGAACGCCCCGACAAATTGCCCATGCAAGAAAGCAATCGAGGCTGCGCCGTGGCGCAATTCCTTGCATAGGTCAGCCTTCTTGCGATGATTCTTGAGAACGATTTCAGCGTAGTCGGCGGCATCCAGCAACCAAACCGACATTTGCTGCATGTCAAACTTTGGATCGAAATCCTGAAACTCCGGTTCTGGCATGCCAGCAAGCTAGGTGATTCTCGCCGGGCCGGTAACATTGATGGAAAGGCCGCTTTTTAGCGCTTCCTGAGCCGGACTATCTTTGCCTGCCGCTCGTTCTTTTCTCCCATGGCCGCCGCTAGGGAATTCCCAATGGCATTGGCGGCACGGCGCAACGGATCGGCATCCAGATGGGCGTAGCGTTGGGTTGTGGCGGCTTGCGCGTGTCCAAGGAGCTTGCCGATGATCGGAAGACCCATGCCGCCGCCCGCGCCAAAGGAAGCGAAGTTGTGCCGCAAGTCATGAATTCTGAGGCCCAGAAGCCCAGCCTCCCGGATCACCATCGCCCATGGCCGCTTGAGATCGGAACGAGGCTTTTCCTGTTCTGTGCCTCCATTCTCTCCGGCGATTACAAAGCACCCAATCTTGGTCAACCCGGCAAGCACCTCCAGCGCAGGCGCATTGGTCACAATGGTTTTCTGCCCCGTTTTGGAATCGGCCAACAACAAAAGATCCCGGTCAAAGTCAACCTGGTTCCATTCGAGATGCAGAATCTCGCGAAGCCGGGCACCGGTAAAGATCAACAGCCGCAAGGCCGCTGCCGCATGTTCGCCAATCTTCGTGTTCTTTCTGAACTTGGGAACGTGCTTGAGTTTTCCTTTGGGGTTTATGTCCCAAGCGATGCCTTCGGTTTCGGCTTTGCGGATGGCCGCGCCAAGGCGCTCAAGTTCAACAACTGACAGGAAGCTCTCGTGCCCCTTTTCGGAGAATCGCTCAATGCCCCTTGCCGAGTTCCAGCCATCAGCGACAAGCCCCTGCTTGCCCGCATAGCTGAACATGGCACCGACAATTGCGAGGATGCGATTAGCCTGAAACGGGGTCGCCTTGTTTGCGACATGGAGGCAAGTGAGTTCGCCCCGATGCAAGTCCTTGGCTTTGATCTTGCCAAGCTTTGGGATGACCAAGCGCTTGAGCACATCCTCGTAGTGGCCTTGGTGCCCGGCCTGCGCTTGGTTTCAACGTGAGCCGATAGGTACAGGCTGACCAAGTCTTCCACGGTCACGGCCTCACGATCCTCTACCTTGTCGCCTTGCGGGTCCGATCCCGTCTTCAACCTGGAGCGAAGTTCGTCCGCCAACTTGCGAGCCTTGTCCGGCGTGAAGTCAGTGGCATTGCCCAAGGTGACGCGTTTCTTGGCAACCCGCCGTCCGCCTTCACCAGCGCGATACCCGAAAATCCATGATTTCTTGCCCGATGGATGGACGCGAAGGCCGAAACCCGGTATGAGGATTATCGAAAATCGGCGGGCGCTTGGCGCGGGCTTCAGCCGCATCAACCGTCGTGTTTGTGAGCTTCAAGCTCGCCATCGTCGGCCTGCCTTTCTTTCGGGTCGCCACCGAATTGGGCAACACAATGCAACATCAAGAAAGCACCTGCGAGAAAAAACCTACATTTACGATGATTTTTGCAACAGAAGGCAACAGGCGGAAGCGCCAAGCAACTCATTTCCAAGACTACGAATCTGGGTGTCATGGGTTCGAATCCTGTCGGGCGCGCCATTTTTCCGGCCTTCGCTGCCATTTTTCATGACCGACTCCCCCCACCTCATCCTCCCCGTCGAGACTGCCGCGCGGGAGCTTGATGCGAAATTGCTGCTTGCGCTGATGGCAGCGAATGCGGGGATGAGTGTGACGCTTGGCAACAAGGCGCTGCTCAATTTGAGGATCAGCGGTCTCAGGCCAGGCATCTATCTCTCGCACAATTTTAACGCGGGCCGCGATCGCATCATCTCGCTGGCGCGCCGCCTTGGACATCGGCTTGCCGCATGGGACGAGGAAGGCCTGGTCTGGATCAACGAGGATATCTACCGGAAGCGCCGCGCTAATCTCGGCGCGATGAAACGGCTTGATCTCCTGCTGCTCTGGGGAGAGGAACAGAATGCCGCGCTGGCGCCGTTGACAGCTTCGCTTGATGCGCGTGTGGTGGCCAGCGGAAATCCGCGCGCCGATCTTTTGCGCAAGGAAATGCGACCGCTCTACGAGGCGCGCGTTTCCGAGTTACGCAAGGAGCTGGGCGATTTCATTCTGATCAACTCGAACTTCGGCTGGATCAATCACGCGCTGGCGCGGAGCGGATCGGACACGCTCGAGGAACACCTGAAAGCCACGGCGCTGAAATCCGGATTCCCGCTCGCGTACCTCGCGCATCGCCACAAGATTTACCGCGCCTTCACGGCCACGATTCCAAAGCTCGCGCGGCAGTTTCCCAAGCGCCAGATCGTGGTGAGGCCGCATCCAAGCGAGAGCCGCAATGGCTGGCGCTCGGAAGTAAGTGGCCTTGAAAATGTGTCCGTGCGCTACGACAGCGATCTCGTGCCATGGCTCCTGGCCGCGGGGCACATTGTGCAGAACGGCTGCACGACGGCGGTGGAAACGGCGATGCTGGGCCGCGCGGCGATCTCTTATAGGCCGTTCATCGTGGAACAACATGAAATCCCGCAGCCGCATCGCGTAAGCCATGTTGCCCATGATGATGAAGAACTGCTGTCGCTGCTGTCCGATGCCGGATCGGCCGACAGTGTGCCTCCTGCCTTCGCATCCGCTCTTGAGCAGATGGCGGCCGGACTCGATGGCCCCTTCGCCAGCACGCGGATCGTCGATGAGCTTTTGAAACTCTCTGCCACCACGCCCAAGACATCGGCGGCGAGCCGCGCATTGGCGAAAGGAGGCGCGCTCTTGCGGCGCGCCGAGAAGTCCGTGCTGCGCCATGTGCCGGGAAACGCCAGTCAGTCGCATTACGTCTCGCAGAAGTTTCCACCGATCGCGGCTGCCACGATTTCCGCGCGGCTTGCCGAGATGGCGGCACTGCTCTCCGTTCCGGCACCCCGCGTGCACGCGCTCGCCGACCGCATCTTTAGGATCGAAGCGGCCCGTTCCTGAGCGTCAGCTCGAAGACGTTTCTCGAAATAGTCCGTACACGGATGTTATCCGGAAGGGACAGGGCTCTTGCGATCTGGTTTGCACGCGCCCCCACTTGCTCCCTCGAAACTTCGGGAAACACCTTGTCGAGATAGCGGTCGGTCAGATGACCGCGGCGCATGGACTTGTAGGCATGGCGCAGCATGGCGTAAGTGCGATAGAACGCGCGCTCCAACATATTGGAGTTAGATTGCTCCAAATTCAGAGCATCGAAGTGATTCATGATCGCGGCGGATGCGAGATCGCCCTTCACGGCGGATAAGTAACGAGAAAGAAGCTCGGTCTGTTCGTTGCCCATTGGTAGAGTGCGTGACATCGAGCGCTGAAGAGCCTCTTCAAGCTCATCGAGATTGCAGGCGCGAAAAGAGATCGGATTGGGCACGGCGCTTTCTTCGCCAGGCGAAACCGCCGGACAATAGGCAATCGGCGTCAGGCCAATCACAGCTGCTTCGACGGCCGTAGTGCATCCGTTGTGAATCAGCGCATCGGCGGCAATCAGCCAGGGAACCGACGAGCCTTCGCGGATGACGGTAACATTCGCTAGTCCCGCGAATGCATTCTTCCAAAGCTCTTCGTTCTCTCCCGGATGCGCGCGCATGATGAAGCGTACATCGGCAAGCTTGCGGGCCAGCTTCGGCAGATCTTCGATAAAGCCCTTGAGCACGGCGCGGCGGTGCTCCTGAAAGCTCGCGAAGCGCCTCAGTTCCTTTTCCGACGGCGGATGCTTGTCCGATGTCTTGCGCGGCTTTAGATCGTGCAGCGAAACGATGGGATTGAGGCTTGAGAAATTCGTGTTGATAAGAATGAAGCGGCCATACTTCACGCGTATCGCTTCCACTTCGGCGGCATAAAGCGCGTGCAAATCGCGCCGCACTAAATCGAAACGCGGATTTCCGAGCGGCAGAGGCTCGATCCCGATCGCACGCGAGCGGAAGCCCACGTCTTCGGCGCCTTGCTTGCCCCAGGTGATGACGCTGTCGAGATGCTTCAATGTGTCGAGCGACACGCGCCGCATCAGATAGACGTCGCGGTCGAGATAGATGAAGCCCTCTTCGTCCCATCCCACGCAGACATAGCCAAGCCGCCGCAACAGCTTCAGCGTGGTGCGGCGCTTGTGGGTCATGGTCTGGCAGAGATAGAGGCCGCGCGGCAGACGCCAGATGGCGCGGTTGATCAGCGCCTTCGATCCAACGATCACCCGCCAGCCGCGAGTGAGCGCAACGATGCCATGCAGGAGTCTCGCGTCGAACTCCCGGGAGTAGATTTCGGCGGGCAGGATCAGGATCTTCGTCATGAGCCAGGAAATGCCGCCCGATATCCGAAAGTCAGGCGGCGGTGGCGGGCTTAGGGCCTTTGTCCGGCTCAGTCAAACCGTTGTGGAGCGCTGAAAGGTCCCCTATCCACAACACGCGCCGGAGCTTTGCGTTCCGCAGCAGGCATTTGCCTTCTTCTCCACCGCGAACGCGCGATCGAGCGGTTTGCAGCTTGCGGCGCGGGGCTTGAGCTGAACTTCGATTCCGCTCGCGGTCAGGCGTGGCGTGATTGCTATGTGCAGCTGCATCGGGCGGCTGCCGTCACTCACTTCGAAGGTAAGTTTGGCGGTGGGATCAAGACTTATGCGCTCGCTGACCTTGCGAAGAATCGCGGAGAATTTCCCGGCACTCATATGTGGCCCGTCGCCGTTCACATCCCAAAGCTGGATGAACAGCTCCGTCCAAGACTCGGGATTGGCGCCGCAATCAATGGCCTCGAAGCGTCCGGCCTTGACTTCGGTCACGTGATAACCGGCTTTCACCGCTTGCCCATCATAACTGAAGACCAGCGGTCTGTCTTTGTGGGGCGCCAGCCACTCCAACAATCCGTCGAGGGTTAACTCATTAGAATCATTGAGAATAACGGGTTCCATTTTAATCTTGTCAGAGCTCAGCATTTGGGCTATTCCTTAATTTCTATATTCATATGATCGTTGAAATATGAACCAGAGTCAAGCCATTTCTGCCTTTGCCGCCCTGTCGCAGGAAACCCGGCTCCGCATCATGCGTTTGCTGGTGATCGCCGGCCACAATGGCCTCGCCGCAGGCGTCATCGCAGGGAAGACAGGCGTTTCCGCTTCCAATGTCAGTTTCCACCTGAAGGAGCTGGAGAGCGCCGGGCTGGTGGCCGCAAGGCGCGACTCGCGTTCGATCGTCTACAGCGCATCCTATGATTCCCTGAGCGGCCTCGTCCGCTTTCTCATGGAAGACTGCTGTTCAGGTCATCCCGAAGTTTGTTTGCCTGTACTCGCGGCTCCCTGCTGCCAACCTGCCGCAAGCGGGAAAACACGATGATTGCCGAAGCAATAGCTGGATCATCCGCGGAACTGCGTGCGGCGCTGGTTACCGCCGGCCTTCCGTCGGACGATATCGAGGACCAGGGCCTGCGGTTCTTTCGTTTCACCATGAACGGACGGATCGTCGCCTATGGCGGACTTGAGGGCCATGGAAGCAGTGTTTTGTTGCGTTCTCTCGTGGTGCTGCCAGGAGAACAAGGAAAGGGAGTTGGAAAGACTACGGTTGAACACCTCATGAGCTTGGCCCGCGCCTCAGGTGCTGAAACCGCCTATCTACTCACCACCTCGGCTGTGGATTACTTCAAACGCCTCGGCTTCCGTGCCATGGCTCGGGAGGACGCGCCGGAGGCCATCCGCGCCACGAAACAGGCAACCGGACTCTGCCCATCGGCTGCAACACTATTGTCACGTTCGACTGTTTGAATACGGAAATGGCTGACAAAACCTACAACATTCTCTTCCTCTGCACCGGCAACACCGCCCGCTCGATCCTGGCGGAAAGCATCTTGCAGAAAGAAGGCAAGGGCCGCTTCCGCGCCTTCTCCGCAGGAAGCCAGCCCAAGGGCGAGGTGAATCCATTCGCGTTGAAAGTTCTGCGCGCCATGGATTATCCATCGGAAGGTTTCCGCTCCAAATCCTGGGACGAGTTTTCCACGGCAGATGCTCCTGTGATGGACTTCGTTTTCACCGTTTGCGACAACGCCGCAGGCGAGACTTGCCCCTTGTGGCCGGGCAAGCCGATGACCGCGCACTGGGGTATCGATGATCCGGCGGCGGTAGGCGGCACGGATATCGAGAAGGAGCGCGCTTTCAGCCAAGCCGCCCTATTCATGAAGAATCGCATTATGGCGTTCGCGAACTTGCCGCTTGAAACCATTGACCGGCTTGCCCTTGGAAGCAGATTGCGCGAGATCGGCAATCTCGAAGGTACAACGTCCGCCATGGCGAAAGCCGATTGATGCTGCAGTTCGATCTGTCCCGCCGCCTCGCTGCAGAAGCATTGGGAACGGCCCTGCTCGTTGCGGCAGTTGTCGGCTCGGGAATAATGGCCGATGCACTCACGGCCGACGACGCGTTGGCATTGCTGGCGAACACGATTGCAACCGGCGCCGCGCTCGTTGTTCTGATCACGCTGCTCGGCCCGATCTCGGGCGCGCACTTCAATCCCGCCGTTTCGCTTGTCTTCGTTATCTCGGGCGATCTGCGCCGGGGTGAATTTGCGGCTTACATCGCTGCGCAAATCGCTGGAGGAATCCTTGGCGTGATCGCGGCGCATGCGATGTTCGGTATGACGCTGATCGAAGCTTCGGAAAAGATCAGAACCGGCGGCGTGCAGTGGTTTTCGGAAGCCATTGCTGCATTCGGTCTCGTTTTCACTATTCTGGCTGGAATTCGATTTGCGAAGTCGTCCATCCCCTGGCTCGTTGGCCTCTACATCACCGCGGCCTACTGGTTCACCGCGTCGACCTCGTTCGCCAATCCCGCGGTTGCCATCGCGCGATCGCTCACAAACACGTTCTCGGGGATCCGGCCGATCGACCTTCCCGGATTTATCATAGCCGAAATTGCGGGTGCGCTCATCGCACTCGCGATTTGCCGGTGGCTGTTGGGCGCGGCTGAGGCCAACGAAAAGCGCTGACTGCTGACATCTCCTTGCAGGATCCGGCTTGCGGATGGACGCAGGGCGTGTGAGGTAGCGGTACAGCTGAGGTGACACCGGTGGAGCCGTTCAAGAACTTCTTTTCGCCCGAGCTGGTGCGGGGCGTCGCTATGCATCTCCAGCGCCATATGCGCGGGTTTGACGGCGACGGCTTCGTCGCGTCGATCATTCCATTGTTTCCGGATCTCGAACTTAAACAGCGGGCCCAGCTCATTGCGGATCGGCTGCACGATGTGCTTCCAAGCGAACCCGGCAAGCGGGCGGCAGTCATTTCCTCCGTTCTGCATCCGGACGAACTGGACCACGCCGATAAGCACGTCGACGATCAAGGCGTATGCGGTTGGGCCATCCTGCCCTTCACCATGGTGGTGGGCCAACATGGCGTTTCCGATTTCGACCGCTCGCTCGATCTCATGCGCGAGATGACCAAGAGGTTTTCTTCGGAGTTCGGCATCCGTTACTTTCTTCTCGCCGATCAATCGCGCACGCTGAGAGCCATATCGAAGTGGACCACCGATCCGAACCGCCATGTGCGAAGGCTCGTCTCGGAGGGAACCCGCCCACGCCTGCCCTGGGCCATGCAACTGCCGTCCTTGATGCGCGATCCGTCCCCGGCGATTCCGCTGCTCGAAGCGCTGCGCGACGATACCGAACTCTACGTGCGGCGTTCGGTGGCCAATCACCTGAACGATATTTCCAAGGATCATCCAGAGATTCTGACGAGCATCGCGAAAAACTGGCACATCAACGCCAATGCCGAGCGCAAGGCCCTGCTCCGCCATGCCTGCCGCAGCTTGATCAAGCGCGGAAATTCAGGAGCGCTTGCAGTTTTCGGTCAGACGAAGCCGAAACTCGAACTGGACAAGCTCAAGATCTCGGCGAGGACGTTGGCGATGGGAGATACGCTTGAGTTCTGCATGCCCCTTCGTTCGACCGCGGCGAAGACTCAGAGACTCACAATCGACTACGTGCTGCATCTCCTGAAGGCGAATGGCAGGACCGCGCCAAGAGTGTTCAAGGGCGGAAATATGAAACTGAAAGCCGGCGAGTCGAAGTTGTTCCGCCGTAGCCACACGTTCCGCGAAGTGACCACGCGCCGTCACTATGGAGGCGAACACGCACTGTCGCTCCGCATCAATGGCGTCGACACGCCGCCCGTCAGTTTTTGGTTGAAGGTTCCCGCTTCAGCCAAGTGACATCGGGATAGGAGATCGGCTCCTTGGCGGTGAAGAAATAGCGCCGGAATATCTCACCGTAGCCGTTCATCGTATAGCCGTGATTGGCTTCGAGCAGCTTGGTTTTTTCAGCGCGATAGTAGGCGGGCAGCTTGTACCACGCGAGGTTCGGCCACGTGTGATGCGCGACATGCAGATTGTTGTTGAGAAAGAGCAGCGACCAGAATGGAGACGCCTCCACGACGATGGTGCGCTCGGGAACCCCGGGCGCGGCGCGATGCTCGCAGTACGAGCGAACCAGCGCCAGCGAAATTCCTGGATACGCGATGAGAAAGTAGTATTTCCAGAACGGCATGCCGGCGACGCCCACGACATAGAAGATCGTGATCGCGGCTGATGGAATGAACAGCAACCAGCCTTGTAATACGTGGCGGTCGCCGCGCGCGATTTCGGCGAATTCATCCCACCAGAACCGCGCCATGCTGATAGCCGGGCCAAGGATCATACGGCCAGCAAGTGTGTGATTGAGTTCGAAGAGAATCTTTTTCGGTCCGGTAATCGCCCCCCAATCCTCCGGCAGCAGATAGTAAGACTCCGGATCGAAGCGAGGGTCGGTGAGATTGTCGTCGTTGTGATGGGCGAGATGCGTATCGCGGTAGCGGCGGAACGGCAGCCAGAGATGCGGCGAAGGAAACACCAGCGCCTCGTTGAGAAGCCGGTTTCCAGTCGGATGCCCATGCAGCACTTCATGCTGCAGCGAACTATGAAGGGCCGCGAAGTAAGCCCCGATGGGAAGGATGATCCACCACGGCAGGCTGGCATGAAACCACACGAGGATGCCCAGAACCGCGTAGACCAATGCAATCAGGCCAATCGTCGGCCACTCGGTGCTGCGCTTTCGCGCAGCACCACCCCCGGTGTTCATGATGTTGGTCGTGGCCGTCATCAACGAATCACATCTACCCCGGAAAGGCTTTACCGTCTGTTGACAGTATGCTGCACATGCACCTAAAGTGTTTACAATTGTCAACAGTCGAGGAACATTTGGAGAAACGCCAAACTGTCACTGCGTTCCGCCACCGCTTGCTCGAACTGGTGGACAGAAGCGGGCTCACCCAATCGCAGTTCGCAGCAGGCGCCGGACTCGACCGCTCCACTCTTTCCCAACTCCTGTCGGACAAGAACTTCCGGCTTCCGCGCGCTGAAACCATCTTGGAGATCGCCCGCCGCCATAAGGCATCGATCGATTGGCTGCTCGGCCTCTCCGAGGAAGGCGCTGCAACGCCCGACATCGTTCCGCAGCCGGCCATCGAACCCGATGCCGACGATCCCGCCAACGAGCAGTTGCGCCGCTGGCTTGAGGAAGCGAGAGGAGGCAAGATCCGCTATGTGCCGTCGACAATCCCTGACCAGATCAAGACCGAAGCCGTCATCGCCTTCGAAAACGCCAAGCTGCCGCTCGCAGCGGCCACGGCAATGGCGGAATCGGCCCGAGAGCGCATTGCCCACGCGCGCGACGGCGGCAGCGAGATTGAAGTCTGCACGCCGGTACAGCGGATCGAAAGCTTCGCGCGCGGCGAAGGCACATGGCGGCACTTGCCCATTCGCGAGCGCCGCCGCCAGCTCGATCACATGGCAGCACTGGTGGAGGACTACTATCCCGCCTATCGCTGGTTTCTCTTCGATGGCCGCGAACGCTTTGCAGCGCCCTACACCATCTTCGGCGCGCGCCGCGCCGCGATCTATATGGGCTCGCTCTACTTCGTCATCACCGCGGGCGATCATGTGAAACAATTGATCCAGCACTTCGAGGACTTGATCCGTAACGCCCGCGTGCAGCCCAACGAAACAAGCGCCCTCATACGCCGGCTCATGAAGGAAATCGCATGATCGCAAGCCTTCCCATGTACGACTGGCCCGAGGTGCGCGAAGCGACGGATGAATGGTGGGCAGGCATCGCGCGGCATCTCGGAAGTGACGTTTTGTTGACACGTTCCGGCAATCCGCCGTCCGACTGGCGGCACGGCCACGTGCTCTTCAGCCAAACCTGTGGTTATCCGTACACGCACGAATTCAAGGGTGCGCTCGACCTCGTCGCAACTCCGCACTATGCCGCCGATGGCTGCGACGGACCCAACTACCGCAGCATCATCTTCGCGCGCGAAAGACTTCCCCTCGAAGCGCTTCGCGGGGCAAAAGCCGCCATCAACAACCCAGACTCGATGTCGGGAATGCTGGCGCTGAGGCTCGTGTTTCCAGAGTCACTTTTCTTCCGCAAGGAGGTGATGACCGGCGGCCATCTCAACTCTCTCGCCGCCGTGCGCGATGGGAACGCCGATGTTTGCGCCATCGATTGCGTCAGCGTGGAGCTTGCGCGGCGTTACCGCCCAGGTGCTCTGGATGGATTGATCGAGATTGCGCGGTCTCCGCCCGTGCCGGGCCTGCCATATGTCACGCGTGGCGGAAATATCGCCGAGCTTCGCGCCGCGCTTTATCTGGCATTCCATGACGAGGGTCTTGAGGAGGCGCGGCGTAAACTTCTGCTTACAGGGTACTCGGTGTTGTCGGATGACAACTACGCACGCATTCTCCAGCTCGAATCAGAGTTGCATGAACAAAGGAGTGAGCCGCATGGACGATAAACTGTTTGAGAAGGGCCTCGAGAAGCGGCGCGCCACATTGGGCCAAGACTATGTCGACAAGAATTTGGCGCAGGCAGATGAGTTCTCGCGGCCGTTTCAGGAAGCGATGACAGCGTGGTGCTGGGGTTTCGGCTGGGGCGACGAAGCCATCGACGCCAAAACGCGCTCGATGATGAACCTCGCCATGCTGGGCGCAATGGGCCGCATGCACGAATGGGAGATCCACTGCCGCGGCGCGATCACCAATGGCGTGACGGCGAACGAGATCAGGGCGATCATCCATGTGGTCGGCATCTATGCAGGTGTCCCTCTAGCGCTTGAGTGCTTTCGCGCGGCGCGAAAGGTGCTCGGCGAACAGGGACTTCTCAAGTAGCAGGGCCCCGCGCTATCGTTTCCACGAACGGGAGCGGGTACGCAATGAAGTTTCAACTGGCCATCAACCTCGAGCGCCTCGACGATAGCGCCGTCATGCGCGACGTGGCGCGCCACACGCTTGAGATGGTGCAGATGGCCGAAGAAGTGGCTACCATCCCCAAATGGGGCCGCCGCCTGCACCGCGTTCTCAAAACTCTTTCGCCGGAACTCTTCGACTACAAAGGCCTCACCCGTTACCGGGACACGGCGGTTCAATGACTTTCGCAATTCGACGATGGCAAACCCACGAGTCCCGGAATTTTCCTGGATTAGACATTTGCCAGCAGCCTCGCGGTGAAGCATGTTTCCGGCAATGCGGCCCACTTTGGACTACGGCATCGGATTTCGCGAGTTCCTGGCTTGCGCTGCCGCCGGCGGTCTCATCGCCGCCGCAACTTTCTACCTCGCGGATGCAGCTGCAGCCCTCGCCGCTTTCTATCTCGCGATGGCCATGTTGCTCATCATGTTGATCGATGCGCGCAGCTTCATCATTCCAGACTGGCTGTCGCTCCCTGCCATTCCGGCGGGCGTTCTCGCAACGTTTGCGGTGTATCCCGCTCCCTGGGATGAACTGCTGACGGATCGGATTCTCGCGGCGGCCGCTGCCTCGGGCTTTCTCTTTGCGGTGAGACATATCCACTGGCGCACGCGCGGCATGGAGGGCTTGGGGCTTGGCGACGTCAAGCTCGCGGCCGTGGCGGGAACTTGGCTCGGGCTTGCCAATCTCGCTCCAACTTGCCTCCTGGCGACCGTCGCCGCCCTTGCCGCGGTTCTGATTCATCACCTGAAAACCGGCGGCTCGGTGAACCGCACGACCCGCGTTCCATTCGGCAGTTTCATCGCCCCGGCGATCCTGGGCGTGTGGCTTTGGCATGTCCTCCAGCCCTGGACCGTTAACCTCGTTTCGAGCGGAGGGGGTTGACATGGTGAATAGCGCGGCTGTTCCCTCTATGGTAGGTTGCGTAGGGACCTGGTGAGGAAGGTGTCGAGTATGGTGTGGCGAGTGGTGCGCTTAGGCGGGATTGGTCTGTCCTGGCGAACGAACGTGTGGCTAAGCCGGCCCGCGCATCTCGTGGCCGCGATCCTGTGCCTGACCCTCGCCGCCTGCAACCAAGGCCTTGATACCCGACTCGACAACCCGGCGCGCATCGATCTCGATGCGAAGGGCCCCACCAAGTTGAACGCCAAGCGCGACGGCTCGGTCCCCACCGGCAATCCCGGTGGCAACTATCAGATTTTTCCCGGCGAAGGCCAGCAGTTGGCGGAGGGTGAATCGTCCGCCCCGCCCGGGGTCAGCGAACCAGCACCCGGCAAATACTCGATCAACATCGACAACGCCTCAATCGCCGACGCCGCGAAGCTGATCCTCGGTGAAACCCTGAGCCAGAATTACGTTCTCGATCCAAGGGTTCAGGGCACCATCACGCTGTCGACCAGCCGTCCGCTTTCCTCCAGCGCCATGCTCGATGCCTTCGAAGCGGCACTGCGCCTGAACGGCGCGGCACTGGTCGAGAGCGACGGCGTCACCAAGATCGTCGCATTGCAGGAAGTCCTGGACGGCGAGTTGGGCAACGCCGATCTCGGCAACGAGGGCACCACGCAGGGCTGGGGCGTCAGCGCCATTCCGCTCCGCAATGTGAAGGCCACTGCCATGATGACGCTGCTCGACAGTTTCATCGCGCGCTCGGGCTCGGTGCGCGCCTCCAATGCCGGCAACATGATCTTGCTGCGCGGCACGGCGGCGGAACGCCAGAACCTCGTCGATGTCGTGCTCTCCTTCGACGTCGATCAGATGAAGGGCCAGACCGCCAGCATGGCCATCCTCTCCAACGCCAAGCCCGACGACATGGCCTCCAAGCTCTCGACCATCTTCGCCGAGGACACGGCTCTCTCGGGACCGAACGCGGTCAAAGTGATCCCGCTCGAGCGCCTGAACGGCGTCATCGTCATTGCCAACTCGTCCGCGAAAGTGAAGCGGGCGCTGAACTGGGTCCGCCGCCTCGACCGCGAAAGCACCACCGACACCAGCTACTACGTCTACCAGGTGCAGAACGGCAACGCCGCCGACTACGCCAAGATATTGACCGCCACATTCACCGACAGCCAGGGCAGCGCCGGGCTTACGGCGGAAGTGGCACCCGACAAGGGCACCACCGAGATAACCAGCGGTCCGGAAACTCCTCCAGGCACGCCGGGCGAGCAGCCGCAGGAATTGGGCACGCAGGGCGAGGAACCTTCGGCGCTTCCGCAGGAAACGGCGCGCGCGGCCGAACCGCAGGGCGGCGACGCCTCGGCCAAAATCCGCTTCACCCCCAATCTCGCCAACAACACCATCGTGATCCGCGCCAGTCCGCGCGAGTACCGCAAGATCTTGGCGACGCTCAAGCAGATGGATGCGCCGGGCGTGCAGGTGCAGATCAACACCGTCATCGCCGAAGTCAGGCTCAACGATAACCTTCGCTACGGCGTCCAGGCCTATCTGAAGAGTTCGGATGCTTCCGGTGGCGTCTTCAACGGCAATGCGCTGACGCTGCGCCCCAGTTTCCCGGGCTTCAACTTTTTTGTCGGCGGCGCCGCCGATCCGCGCATCGTGATCGATGCGCTCACCGCCGTCACCAAGGTCAGGATCGTATCCTCGCCATCGGTCGTCGTGCTCGAGAACGAGAAGGCGACCATCAAGGTCGGCGATCAGGTGCCGATCAAGGTGCAGACCATACAGCGAGATACCGGCGGCAGCACCGATTCGTTCGAGTACCGCGACACGGGCGTCATCCTTACGGTGAAGCCGCGCGTCAACAGCAACGGCCTCGTCACCATCGAATTGGGACAGGAGTTGTCGTCGGTTGTCGCCGGGACAGGCGGCTCCACGACCGAGGCGGAGAACCCCACCTTCAGCCAGCGCTTCATCACCAGCAAGGTTTCGGTGCAGAACTCGCAGACCGTTTTGTTGGGCGGCCTGATCAGCGGTCAGGCCGACAGGGAGAAGAACGGCGTGCCGGTCATCGAGAAGGTTCCGGTAATCGGCGACCTCATCGGCAGCAACAAGAAGAGCGGCAGCCGCAATGAGTTGATCGTCTTCATCACCCCCAACATCATCCAGAACGCCCACGATGCCAGCCGGCTCTCGAAGGAACTGCGCGACAAGATGCGCGGGCTGGATTGGGAGTAGTTCTTTACCCCTCCCCGCTTCGCGGGGAGGGGAAGCTCGCGCGGCAGCGCGAGCGGGGTGGGGGCTACAACTTTCTTGACTTCCCCGCCCCCGCCGCTTCGGACACACGGCGACCCCTCCCCAATAAATTGGGGAGGGGTGAAGTTGGGGGGCGGGATGAAGTGGCGCTTAATTCCCCGCCATCATCGGCTTCTTGCTGCGGATGGGCTTGGTGTAGACGCTCACCTTGTTGGGGCCATCGGCGATGCCGAAGGCGGGCATCACGGCATTGCCGCGCCGCGCCAGTCCCATGTAGTCGCCAAGGAACAGCCCCCGCGCCTCGGGCGCATCAAGCATGTTGAACGATGCATCGGTAACGCGGATGTCCTTGCCGTTAACCGCGCCGTCGCCCCAGTTCTTGCGCTTGGAGCAATCGTTCACCCGGCTCGGCGTGCAGAACACCGCGAAATAGTCAGTCAACTCCTTGCCCGCCTCGTCCGTGTCGTTGCGGAAGTCGTAATAGGTGACCGTGATCTCATGATGCGGCCCTACTTCGACCGAGGGCACGAATGCCTGATTGCGAAGCAGATTGGCGCTCTCCGGCGTCATGTTGATCTTGACCGGATCGGACCATGTCCGGCCATTGTCGCGCGACATCGAGAATGCGACCTGGTCGATCTCCTGGAAGCGCGCGTCCTGCCAGACGAGGTAGAGATTGCCGTTGCGCTTGTCCACCGCGACATCGAACAGGATGTTGCCGTCGCGCACGACGTTTTCGGTGTTGGGCGTCAACGATCCGGTGAGCGTCACAAGTGTCGGGATCGGCAGCTTGCCCGGACCGAAAGTCCGGCCCTTGTTGCGCGACTTGACAAGGCCGAGGCTCGTGTTGCCCTCGGCATCGATGTTGGTGAAGAACACGGCAACCGAGCCGTCGCCCAGCACTTCGGCGATGTTGCCGATGGTCTGCGCATCTGGCCCCGGGTCGTAGATTTCCTTCGCCTTCTCCCAACTGAAGCCGCCGTTTGTCGTGCGGACAAAGTATGTGGGACCGATGAAAGTTACATCCTCCGGCGCGGCGGCCTGAGCTTGTTTGCTCGCTGCCTGGCTCTTGAGCTTGCGCAGCCGCTCCCGCGCCATTGCCACGCCGTCGCGATTGCCGCCGGATTTCTTCGCGGCTTTGCCCGCCGCATTGTTCTCCGGCAGCGTGAAATCGACGAGCCGGTCCCATGTCCCATAAACATAGCGGGGATCAAACCGGTCGGCGGTGATCGAGTTCTTGTCGTTGAAGACCTGACCGTTGTTGTCCTCAATCAGTGCAATGGGCTTGCTCCAGGTGAAGCCGCCATTGGTCGAGCGGCTGACCAGAACCGCATTGGCCCCTAGTCCGCCATCGGGCCGGTCGTTCTGGAACACAAGGCTTTGAAAGAACGCAATACCCAGGGGCGAGATCGCCACCCACGGATCGCTGGCGCGTTCCCATGGGCCGCCAGTGCACAGCGTGATCTTGGGCGGCACGCTGCGGTACCAATTCCGTCCGCCGTCATAGGAAACTCCGGCCACGAGACCGCGCGCGCCGCCGTTCGACCAGCGGTCCTGCTGCCAGCCGGCGATGAGGTTGTTCCTGAACAGCGGATTGACCGAAAGCCATGGCTCGATCTCGGAATCGGGATAATTGGTGCCCAGCTGGCCCGCCACATTATCCGCCGTGCAGTTGGCGAACGGCGAGCCCTTGCTGATTTTGACAAGTTCGCCGGCGCTCGCCGGCGTGGCCATAAGTAATGCCAGCGCCGCCACGCCGCCGAGCAGTCCTTGAGTTAGTGTGTTACGGGGAATCGAAAGGCGATGGCTCTGGTCCATGAGATAGCTCCCATTGATTATGGCCGCCGTGGTCCGCGTGTTCAGTTTGAGGAGGTCCCGGCGCACCGCCGTTGGCCGGAACCGCGAAAGTAAGCTTGCCGCATAGGTCACCATCGATGCAAGTGAATTTGACGCAGTTGACGTAACGTGCAAATCTTTTCCGCAGGGGGCGGCACAAAAAATAGGATAGGAGAGCGCACCATGAGGAACCGAGCCTTGTTGACGGCCTGTGCCGCACTAGCAGTGATCGCGGGACTTGTTAGCATTCCAACAGCGGCCGAAGCGGGAGGCGGCCGCGACGACTCCCAAAAGCTTCGCAAGAAGGTCACTCTAAGCGCCATTCGTGCCCACCAAAAGGCGTTTCAAAGACATGCGGATAGAAACAACGGGACGCGCGCCTCGGGAACGCCAGGCTACGATGCCTCGGCGGCATACGTCAAACGCCAGCTGCGAAGAGCCGGTTATGTCGTGACCGAGCAGCCATTCGACTTCCCGTTCTTCCGGGAACTGTCCGATCCGGTGCTGCAGCAGACTCAGCCGAACATCAAAGACTACGTGCTCGGCACCGACTACGGCACGATGGATTATTCGAGCAGTGGCGATGTTACGGCCGTACTGCAGAACGCAGCCGGTATCCAAATCCCTCCCGGACCCACGCCAAGCAGCAGTTCGAGCGGCTGCACTGCCGCGGACTTCACAGGCTTTGTGCCCGGCAATATCGCGCTGATCCAGCGCGGCACCTGCTCCTTCGCGGATAAGGCGAACAACGCCCAGGCCGCTGGCGCCTCGGCGGTGATCATCTTCAACGAGGGCCAGCCCGGCCGTGAGGATAACTTCGGCGGCACACTGGGCAATCCTGAAACCATCCCCGTGCTGTCAGCATCCTTCGCCGTCGGCGCGGAACTGGCGGCGCTCTCGTCGCCCACGATACGCGTCAAGACCGATACGCTCTCGGAAATCCGGAGCACGGTGAATGTGTTCGCCGAAAAACGCGATCATCGCCATACCAACAACGATCGCGTCCTTGTGGTCGGCGCGCATCTCGACAGCGTCTTCGAAGGACCAGGCATCCACGACAATGGCAGCGGCAGCGCCGCCATTCTCGAGATCGCACTGCAAATGCGGCGGGGCGGATTCAGGACGCACAACAAAGTGCGCTTTGCCTGGTGGGGTGCGGAAGAGAGCGGGTTGCTTGGCTCCGAGTTCTACGTCACCAACCTGACGGACGAAGAGCGCGCCAAGATCTACGCCAATCTGAACTTCGACATGATCGGCTCGCCCAACGCCGTGCGTTTCGTCTATGACGGCGACGGCTCCGACACGCCCGATGCGGGGCCTGCCGGTTCGGATGTAATCGAGGATGTGTTCCTCGACTACTTCGCGGCGAAAGGCCTCGCCAACAAACCAACGGCATTCGACGGACGCTCCGACTACGGGCCGTTCATCGACGTTGGCATACCGGCGGGTGGTCTTTTCACCGGTGCGGAGGGGCTCAAGACGGCGGAAGAGGCCGTGATCTTCGGCGGCGAAGCAGGCATCGCCTACGATATCTGCTACCATCAGGCCTGCGACGACATTAACAACGTCGGCACGTTGGGACTGAAGACGCTTGACGAGATGAGCGATGCCACCGCCCATGCGATCATAACGATCGGAAATCGCAGGGATCCGCTTGTGCCGCCGGCGGCCCGGGCAAGAGTGTCGCGGGTTGAGTTGGATAATCTGCCCTATCGCGGCGGACACCTGCAACGCTGAGAACAGGACACTTGAATCGAGAGGGGCGGACCAAGGGTCCGCCCCTTTTTCGTTTGTCAGCCGCCGCCTTCGCTTTGCGGTATCGCGCCGGGCGGCTTCATTGTATTGCCCGCGTCGGGATGAAAGACAGTCCCCTGCGGCTTCGTTGTTGCGGGGTTTACGGCTGGCTCTTCCGGCATGGACTGTTCCGCAGCCTCGGCGGATTGACCCGCATCGTCAGGTATCTCCGCCGCATGCGGCTTGTCGAACATCTTGATGGTGACCTGCGCCTCGTCATTTCCGATCATCACATCGCGCGTTCCGACATTCAGGACACGCCAGTCCAGAAGCGGTTGGTCCTCGCGCAGATAGAACACCTCGTTGCTGCTATTGATCCGGATTACGGCGACCTTGCGCTGGCCGGTGCTGGAGATCGCGAGCAAGGTGAAATCTTCGGCGGACAGCACAGGCCCTTGCGGCGCCGTCACAACTTCAGGCTCCTCGGCTGGCGGAGGCTCAGGCTCCGGCGGCGGAGCGGGCGGCCTTCGCGACTGGCTGAACAGCGGCCGCTCCACGATCGCAGCAACCGAGCGCTCATCCAATCCATCGAGCGGATTCAAGGCAGCGGGCGGATTGGATTTGGCGGCGGACTGCAACTTGACAACCGCCGCCGCCTGCTGCTTCGCCGGAGAGATGAGCGCAGTCAAAGCGCCGCCTTGGCTCCACGCCGCGTAACCGCCGAGCACGCCCATGGTGGCGAGAAGATAAACCAGGCGGCGGTTCATTTGGCTGCCGCCTCCCATGTGCCGTGGGATTCGATTTGCAGCGCCACCACGAGGGATCCTTCAGGCGCCGCCGCGATCTTCGCCTCACGCACGAAAATCACCGGCAGGCCTGTCTCCAGCGCGAGCAAGAAACCGCGCAAGGCCTCGATGTTGCCGGTCATCTCCACATCCATGCGCAGAACCGAACCTGCTTCCTGATCGGACACGAGCGGCTGGGCGCGGGCAACCGTCATGCCGCTATGAGCCGCCACTTCGCCGATCCGCCGCTGCAATTCGGCGAGACCAAGTCCAGGGGTCGTGCCGGCAACGAACATCGGCGCAAAGTCGTCGGTGGCGCCAATCGCCAGCCGCGATTTTTGAGCAGCGCCAAGCTTCTTCTCCAAAAAGCGCAATTCATTCGCCCGCTCGGCGATCTGCTGTTGCGCCGATGCAATGCCGAAATAGGGAGCGGCCGCCGCGGCGATAACAAGCGCCAGTCCAAACATCAATGCAACAAGGCCCCAAGCCGCCTGGGGCGACAGCCATTTCCCCGCCCGCGCCGCCATCACTTCAGCGCTCCCTTACTCTCGACATTCGCGGAAATCGAAAAAGTATCGATGTTCGCCGCGTCATCGTGCTGGGTCGCCGCCGCGAAGTTCGCTGCCTTGAAGAGCTGCGAGGACTCCAATGTCTCGATCAGCGCCGGCACGCCGCTGCCGCGCCCGGTGATTGTGACGATGCCGTTCTCGAAGCTGAGCGACTCGAGCCACACCTGATCGGGAAGCAGTTCGGAAAGTTTGGCGAGCACCGTCACGAATGGCTCGCTGTCTCGCTTGCGCGCATAAAGCTGGTTCGCCTGTGCGAGTTGCGCCGAACCCGCGGTCACATCGCCGCCGCGCAATCCCGATTCCAACGAAGCAATCCGCGCCTCGACCGCCGTTAGCTCGTTCTGCGCCGCGTACCAGCGATAGCCGCCAAGCGATGCGGTGATCAAGGGAGCGATCAACATCGCGGCGATAGCGGTGCTCGCGATACGCCGCAAACGAACCCGCCGCCGCGCATCATGGAAGTCGAAGGCAACAATATGTTCGCCCTGCTCCGGATCTTGCGCGTCGATCCGCCCAATCCGCAAGCCCGCAGCCTCTAGCGGGCGCAGCAATTCGTCAAGCTTGCTTCGGCTGGTGAGCGCCACATCGACGCCGATCTGACCATCGCGCGGGCTGCCGGCCACTCGATATCCCCATACCGTCTCTTCCAACGGCCAAGGCCCAAGACTCTCGATTTTGTTGCGAACCACGGCCGGCAAGACATCTGCAATGCCTTGCGGCAGATTGATCGTCGTGATGAGCGCGCGCCCGGCTCCGATCCGCAGGGCGACGGCCTGTCTTTGCCTTGACGTCAATTGCTCGCGGAAACGGATGGCTGCCGAATCGAGACTGCCCTCCACGCGCGCGACATGCCGCGCTTCGCCATTCCTGTCGCGCACGTGAAGATCCGCGTGATCCCGCTCGACCGTGACAAGAGCGCGGCTTGCCTCACGCGAATCGAGCTTCTGCGCCAGTTCGTCGATGAACGCCGAAACACACGTTTTGAGCCATCGCGCGCCGCGCGAAACACGGTTAACGGCGTAGGCTGTCGCGGAATTGCTCATACTCACATCCGATCCTGTACCGAACCTACCATGACAGCGCCGAAGTGCGAAATTTGGGCGGCTGGCTTTCAGGCTCCAAAATCACCGTGGTCTGCCCGCGCACGCCCGCGACGAGCCCGCGTCCGCCTTCGGCCACCGCGTCGATAATGAAGATTTTTGCGTCGTTGAGCGCCAGGAAATCGGCGTACTTCTCCACCACGGCGCCGATTGCGGCCTTTGCATTGTTGCTTGCCTTCGCGGCGCGGATGCTGGCGATCTCCTCCGCCGTCATGTTGGGGACCGCCCGCAGCACCTCCTCCGGCGCCGAGAGCGGATTGATCTTGCCGTCTTCGCTATGGAGACCGAGCAACGGCATGGCATCCTTCAGCGCCGCGGCATCAATACCGGGCAAACTCAGGAGTTCCATGAGCGACACAAGGCCCGCCGATGGAACCTCCGGCTTTTCCTCCTGCCCCGCCGCCTCCTGCCCCGCCGCCGGCTGCTGCGCCTTCGCCGGGTTCGCGGCCTTGAGGCGCAGATTGCCCAGCGCCTGAATCAATGGACCGCTTTCCACTTCGCCGAGGCCCACCCTAGCGAGCACGCCTTGCAGCAACCGCGCATCAACGCGGTTGATGTCGACAAACCCCGCGCCCTCCTTGATGACAATCCGCACGCGCCGTCCTTGGCCTACATCGACGGTCAGCTCGCGCCCATCGAGCACCAATCGCTCTTCGGGCCTCAAACCCGCGATATAAGCCTTCGCCGCCTCGACTCCCGCGACAACCGCCCAATCGGAGCGCAACCGGTCCGTCTCCACCGACGCAAGCGAGATGCCGCGCTGCGCGTAAGCGCTCATGGCGACGACGATCAGCGTCATCATGGCGAGTGTCCACAACACGATGAGCAGCACGATGCCGTTTTCGCGGGGCTTGCTCATTGCAGAATGCCGTTGGTCTTGAGCGTGCAGCCCTTCGCATCCTTGCCCGCGCAGGCCGTCTCCGCGTCGATCTTCAAGGTCTGCACGAACACCGGCACGCGCAACCGCCCGGTATCGAGATCGGTGATTTCCAGCTTGATCTGCTCGGGCAGCAGATTGGCGGGTTGCCATTGCGGCGACCATCCCCGAAAACCCGCGCTCGCGGCGCGGTAGGCGAACTGCACCCCGAAGCGTCCGCTCAACAGTATTACTTCGTCCTGCCATTCCGCATCGTTCTCGCCCCGCACGTAAGGCTGGCGCTGCCGCGCCAACTCGATGCCCCCCGCCCCTTCGCGCACCGACAGCCTCACCCAGTAAAGCCCGGCGCGATTGTTGCTAGGCCGCTCGGCCAGCACGTAGCGCAACTCCGAAGCCCTGCCCGCGAATTCGAAACGGATCGGCTCGAATGCATCGTCCGGTACGCGCTCGATCCGCGACAGATCGCCGGCGATCACCTTGAGCGCCGCCGCAAACGAAGTTTGCTCTCCAATGCTCGCCTGCGTGCGCAGCGAACCGCGATTGATTTGTGTCATCGCGAAATTGAGGCTGAGCAGTATCAGCGAAGAAACCATGAGCCCGACGATGATCTCGACAAGCGTGAAGCCGGCGGATGATGAGGAGCGCGCCATCGCCTCACTCCCGCAACTTCAACGTATCGAGCGACAACGACCCTTTCGGCCAAGTCACCGTGACGGTCACGCGATTAAGTCTTGCACCGGGACGCAAGCCCGCAACGCTCGCCGGCTCAACCCTGAGCCGCCAGCGATAGACGCCGGAATCGCCCTCGCGGGGACTTGTATCGGAGCCACGCGCCGCCATCTCGTCCTGCAGGATCGTATTGGCGATGATCCGCGCCCCCAGATGCGAGTCAAGGTAACTTGCGGCGCTTTGCGATTGCTGGGTTCCACGCAACAGCACCACAAGCGCCATCGCGGCGATGGTCATGGCGCACAGCACCTCGACCATCGAGAAGCCGTGCTCCTCAGAGCGGTGGAAGCGAAACATTGCCGGTCAGCCAGTTGACGCGGATTTCATAAGTCCGCTCGCGGAACACGAATTTGAGCCCGCCGCCGCTCGACTCGCCCGAAGGATAAAAACGGATGCCAACCACATCCTCGCTCCGCGCTTGCGTTTGCGCCGCCGCCGCGCTGAACGCGACGCCCTCGGGCACGTCGATCGTCTTGCCGTCCCGGTAACCCAAACGGCGGTTCCCGGTATCGACGACGAATACCGTCTCCCTCATCCCGCGCATCGCTTCGGCGCGTCCCGCGCTCATGAGCGAAACAGTTTCGATCAGAAATGCACGGAACCGCGCCGTCTCCATGCTGCGCGATCCGGCAAAGCCAACGACCGAAACGGCGAGCGCCAGAACAACCAGCACGGCCAGCAGTTCGACCATGGTGAAGCCGGCATCAGCTCTTGATGTCGCTATCCTCATCGCTGCCGCCTTCCTTGCCGTCGCGCCCGAATGTGTAAACGGTGAACGGCCGGTCCGCCGCCGGCGATTCGTACTTGTAGGGTTTGCCCCAGGGATCGAGCGGCACATCGCCCTTGTTGATGTAGGGCCCGCTCCAGCCCGCAATGCCGCTGCCGTTCCTCACCAGCGCGTCGAGACCTTCGGCCGACGTCGGATAGCGCCCGACATCGATGTGAAACAGCTCGAGCGAGGTCACGAGACTCTCGACCTGAATTTTCGCCGTCTTGGCGCGGGACGAGCCGAGATAGCCAATGACGCGCGGCCCGATGATCGACGCCAGCAGCACCAATATGACAAGAACCACGAGAAGTTCGACAAGCGTGAAGCCGGCTTCGCGGTGTCTCTTCTGTCTGGATCTCTGCATCATTCGCGGCCCCGGCTAAAACGCCAAGTCGTTGAGACTGAGGATCGCACTCATGAGCGAGATGATGATGAACGCAACAACTCCACTGAGAACGAGGATAATTGCGGGCCCGAGCAGTGTCAAGCTGCGCTCTACCGTCTGCTCGAACTCCTCTTCCGTGATCGCGGAAATTTGCGTGAGACTTGCGGTCAGATTTCCGGTTTCATTTCCCACCCGCAGCATGCGCGCCAACAGCTTCGGAAACATGCTGGAGCGCTCAAGAGGCGCAATGAAGTCCTCGCCGCGCCGCAACGCCAGCTCCATTTCATTGACCAGCGAGACAATGCGCGGGTCGGCGACCGCCGGTTTCACCAATCTGAGACTGTCGCCAAGCGTGAGCCCGGAAGCCGCCAGCGTCGCGAAAACCCGCGCAAAACGAACCACTGCGGCTCTTTTCAGAAGCGTGCCCAGCACCGGAATGCCGGAAGCAATCCGCAACAGCAAGGCCCTGACGCTTGGCAGCCCCGCAAGCAGCGCAATCGCCAGCACCGCCGCTGGAACACCGATCGCGAGGCTCCAGATGTTTTCAACCATCCAGTCGGAAATTCCAAGCACAAGCTGCGCCGCTTCGGGCACTGGCGCGCCCGAGCCCACGATCATGTCCTTGATGCGCGGCACGATCGACACAAGAATGAAAGCCACTGCACCCAGCGCCAGCGCCACCAGCAGCAGCGGATAGGCCAGCGCGGAGACGACACGCGAACGTATTCGCTGCTCGCGCTCGCGGGTGATCGCGATCTGTTCGAGCAGTGCTGGCAACTTGCCCGAAGCTTCACCCACCTCGACCATGCCGAGATAGTAGGGCGGAAACACTTGCGCCTCCGCCAGCACTTCGTGAAAGCTGCGGCCCTTCCGGATTTCCGCGCGAAGCCGTCCCACGGTCGAGGAGAAATCCGAGGCAAACGCCTCCCGCGCCAGAAGATCGAGCGCATCGTTCAGCGTCAGCCCCGCCTTCAGCAGCCAGGCAAGCTCGCGCGTAAACAGCGTGATCTCCATCCGGCTTGCCGCGCCCCCACGCAAACTGAATGGCCGCGAAGGCGCGTCGCCCGCCTCCGCCTGCGCAACATCGATCGGATATAGCCCCAATTCCCCGAGCCGCCCGATGACAGCCGCGCGGTCCTGCCCCTCGATGAGCCCCACCACTCGCTCGCCATCTTCCCGCGCCGCCGAATATCTGAACTTGTGCATGGTGCGGCTAGGATAGCAGCAAATCGGCGATCGTCTCAACTCGGGGAGACATGGTGGTCGTTAAACCTTGTTTCTCGGTGCGCCATCGATGTGTATCCGTACACTGATCGTTCGGGCGTGATCGCAATAGCCGAGCGCCAGCGTTCGCCCGCGTCCACTTCAAAACCACTTGTCGCTTCCCAAACCAGCCACGGTATCCAGCTTCCTCCGGAATGACCGTTGAGGGAGCAGCGTCAAAAGACCCCGTATTCGGATCATTTCTCTGCCCGCACGGCCTGTTCGCGGGAGAGTACTTGCCCCGATCACTCGCTCGTCACCCGCCCAAGTTCCTCGATGGTGGTGACGCCGGCCCTGCATTTGGCCAACCCGTCGGTCAGCATGCCGGTCATCCCCGCGGCGCGGGCGGCATCGGCGATCTTGTCTGCGCTGACATCGGGGCGAATCAGATTGCGGATGCGATCGTCGATTTCGAGCATCTCGAACACCGCCGTGCGCCCGATAAAGCCGGTGCCGCCGCAATGGTCGCAGCCCTTGGCGCGCCACAGTTCGACGGGTTTCTGCTCCGTCACCGGAAGTCCACGCAGAACTTCAGGGCTTGCGCGATAGGACTCGCGGCAATTGCCGCACAGCCGCCGCACCAGACGCTGTGCCACCACACAGCGCAAGGTCGATGCGATCAAATAGGCCTGCACATCGAGATCGAGCAGCCGCGTCACCGCGCCCGCAGCCGAGTTCGTATGCAGCGTGGTCAGCACCAGATGTCCGGTCAGCGCGGCATTGACGCCAATCTTCGCCGTCTCCGAGTCGCGCATCTCGCCCACCATGATAATGTCGGGGTCGTGCCGCAGGAGCGAACGCAAGGTTGCCGCGAAAGTCAATCCGATCTCGGGATGCACCTGAATCTGGTTGACGCCCTCGACCTGGTACTCGACCGGATCCTCGATTGACAGAATCTTGCGCGACGGATCGTTGAGGAAATTGAGGATCGCCGCAAGCGTCGTGGTCTTGCCGCTTCCCGTGGGGCCTGTGACCACGATAAGCCCATGCGCATGCGATGCCTGTCTGCGCAGCACGTCCGCATCGCGCGCCGTCAGTCCCAGCATGTCGAGTTCCGGCGTTACCGCCGACTCGCTCAGGAACCGGATGGCGATGCTCTCGCCATGCACCGTCGGTATGGTGGCGACGCGGATGTCGTAGTCGCGCTCGCCGGCCCGGATGCGCGCGCGCCCATCCTGCGGCAGACGGCGTTCGGCGATATTGAGCCTCGTCAGAATCTTGACACGCGACACCGCGGCGCGGCCGAGATCGGAAGCAAGCGTTCCCGCATCCTGGAGCAAACCATCGACGCGCCTGCGAACCATCACGCGCCCGCGCGTTGGTTCGATGTGAAGATCGGTCGCGCGCGCCGCCGAAGCCTCGCGGAACAAGCGATTGACCAGATCGATTACCGGCGCATCGAGCGCCAGGTCCTTGAGCTGCTCTTCCTCTTCCTTGACCGCGCCGGGCGTCACGCCCGTAGCAGGACCAGCACCATTCGCCCCAAGCCGTTCGATGCGCGAGACAATCTGGCTGTCGGTGGCGATCTTGATTTCGAGATCGCAACCGCTCGCCACTTTCAGCGCATTGAGCACCGTGCCATCTGTCGGATCGCTGACCGCGACGGTCAGCGTGCGCGCATCGCCCCGGAGCGGCAGCACATGATGCTCGCGCATGAAGCGCAGCGATATCGCCTCGGGCAGAAGCCGCTCCTTCGGCCATTCTCGGTCGTCGACCGGGGCCAGCCCAAAATGCCGGGACAACTCGCTCGCCAAAACCTGCTGGTCGATGAACCCGTGCCGCAGGATCGCCCGGACCGGCTTTCCCGCCGCTCCCCCTTGTCCAAGCCGCGCCATCTGCTCATCGCTGATAAGCCGGCGCTGCCGCAGCGTGGTAAGAAAATCACCCATGCGCCAAACCTAGCATATGGCAGGGCACTTTTGTACGGCGTTTGGCATGAATGGCGGAGGGAAGGGTCTGACGTCGAGCCTTCTCCGCCCGGCTGACACTTCAGAGTGTGGCTACTAGCACCGTTCAGTAGCGCAGGAAGGAATCCCCGCCCTTCGCCGTAAAGAGCTTCGATCATGTCAGGCACGTCGCAGGAGATGAAGCGCCTCACTCTTGCCGTGAGGCTCGCCCCCCAAACCAGGCATCGGAGGGTTCCAGAATGCCGCCATATTGGAGCCAGTTCCCTATTTGCAAGGTTCTGTGCCGAATTGGTCAACTCGTGTTGTTCGGTTGATGACATCATCGGCCGCAGAAACTCCAGGGTTCTCGTTGGGCGGTTTCGCCCAGGGGGCCATGGCAGGCAATAGCTGAAGTCGCGAGTTGGTCGGAACAAAACTCTTGTTAATCAATGACTTAAAACAAGCTCTCGAGGGATGCTACGTCACCGTTCCGACGCCATTTGGCGATGCGGCTGGCTTCCCGATCAACACGCAGGCGCTGCGCAGCTATGTTAGATTCCTGGTCGACAACGGGCTGAATGCCGAGAACGCCACATTCCTCGCAGGTGGCGCTGCCGGCGATTTTTCCACCATGTCTTTCGACGAACGTGTGCTGGTCGCCGAAACGGTCATTGACGAAGTTGCCGGCCGCGTACCGGTTGCCATGGGAGCACAGACAACAAGCACCCTGGAATTGCAGCGCTTGGCAAAGACAGCGAAACGGCTCGGTGCCAAGTTCATTCAG
>JBJXGL010000251.1:0-6441 GCA_046160365.1 Aestuariivirga sp.
GCGGCATCAATGGTTCAAGCTCCGCCCATTCCTCGTCGGTAAAATCGAATCGCATGGTTCACCTCCGCCTACGGTGAATCAGCTTCTCTGTTGCAAATCAACAGCCTATGTGAGTACAGACCCTAACATTCAGGGGATTCACAAACGTCAACGTCGGACTCAGATTCGTCGGCGAACCGAAGGTGGAACGGCGAAAGTTCGGAATCTACGACGAGGATGCGGCTGCTTACACGCTGACGCACGATGCTGGCTTCTTTTCGAATGTCGTTGTTGGCGTGCTCGACATCCTGATATTGCTTTCGGAGCGCAAGGCGGTGTGTGCATTTGACGGCAGGCGCTCATTTACGATTTACGCTGATGCGGTCGATCAAGATGTTTACGGCGAGTTTTTCGTGAACGATGACGCGATTGATCTCGGTATGGAGGTCGCTGCGGGAAGAGTCAGGGAAAAGGATAGGCCGGAATATGCGAAGTTCGGACGTAAGACATTCGCAGGCTGGCCCATCGAAGCGGCGTCGGGTGTTTTCTCGAAGTTCTTCACCTTTGCGCCGCCCGCACGTCAGGAGGTTAAACACGCGGCTGATGGCCTTGGCCTGGATTTTTCCAAGACAGCCTGCATCTACTATCGCGCCACCGACAAGGCCAACGAGTTTGCGCTTACGCCGGTAGAAGCCTACATTGCTCGCTGTGAGCGCCTGATCGCTCAAGAGCCTGACCTTAAAGTGCTTGCGCAATCCGATGACGTTGCCGCACGGGACGCTATCATGTCACATTTTGGAAGCAGAGCGGTGTGCCTGCCCGACGTACCAATTTCCAGAGATGGTCAACCCCTGCATCTCGGCACAAAGTCCAATCGCTTGGCCAATGTGAAGCCGTTTATCACCGCGTTCGGCCTTATGGTCCAGTGCAAGTATATCATATGCACGTCATCCAACGTTTCTTTTGCCATGGCGCTTGCCAGAAAGTCTGGAGACAACATGTCGGTGTTCTATTCGAATGGCAGGTCCGTTGACTACTTGGATTATGGACGGTAGCAACCGACCGCCGCATATATGATCAGCAGACGGAACTTGCGATGCCGACAATTGAAGTTGTGGTCAACAAGGTAAATCCGGAGAGCGTCAAGCTGATGCGGAGGCAGGCGAATGTTTTCTCGCAATCCGGAGAAGACGGCATCATCGAGGCGATCTTCGAGCACATCGGAACTAGGAACAAATGGTGTGTCGAGTTTGGCGCTTGGGACGGGGTACATCTGAGCAATACCTGCAATCTCATCAAGAACCATGATTGGTTTGCGGTCCAAATCGAGGGTGACACTAAAAAATTTCAGACTCTCGTAAAGAATTTCGAGGGAAACAGCCGGGTCCGGCAAATCGAGGCGATGGTTGGTTTTACGAAAGGCGTCGACTCACTCGACGATATCTTGTCCAGAACGGACATTCCGAGCGATTTTGACCTCTTGAGCGTCGATATCGACGGCAATGACTGGCACATCTGGGACTCGCTGAAGGATTATCATCCAAGAGTCGTCGTAATCGAACACAATGGCTCTGTACCCAACGATGTCATCTTCGTTCAAGATCGGGACATGAGTGTGAACGAAGGCTGTTCGCTTGCGGCGCTGATAAGGCTCGGAAAAGAGAAGGGCTATGAGTTTTGTGCGGTAACAACGCCAAACGCTTTCTTCGTTGCCAAGGAGGAGTTCCCAAAACTGGGAATAGTTGACAATTCAATTGGCGCGCTGCGCCGATCGCCCATTGGCAGGATTTTCAGCGGATACAACCGAAAGATCTACCACACGATGTCGCGCATGGGATGGGGTGGCGGCGATCTTCCCGCCGACTGTTTCCAGAAATTCACTGCTGAACAGCAGGGATTTCGCGGGCGCGTTCCTGGCAAATAGCTCACTTCCGCTTCGGCACTGTCTCGTTCGCTGCGGGCCGGGCCGCCACGAACTCGTCGCGGATTTCGCAGTGAAGCGAGAGCGAGTGCAGCTTTGGGTATTTGTTGGCAGGAAACAGCTCCGGCATGCGGAGCTTCAGATGGCTCAGCATGCAGCCGACGGTGACATCGGCCTGGGTCATGTGGCTGTCGATGAACCAGGGCGAACCGCATTCATGCTCGAGCCATGCAAGGCCCACCTCGATCTGCGAAAGCAGCCGCTTCTCCCAATCCCTGGATACGGCCTTTGGGTCGTGAAACAGGCGCTCGAAGAAGAGCGCGACGATCTTCTCAGAAACACCCGTTGAATGCGCCATCGCCCGCAGCACTCTCCGCCGCTCGGGGCCATGCGCAGGTGTCAGCGCCCGCGCCGGTCCTGCCTTCTCGTCGAGGTAGTCGAGGATGGCGCCTGAGTCGATGAGCGTCTCGCCGTCTTCGGTGATCAGCGCCGGCACGCGAACGAGCGGATTGATCGCCTTCATCTCCTTGACGTTCGAAAATACCGAGAGTGCATTGCGGGTGAAAGGCATGTGGTAGTGATGCAGCGTCACCGCCACCCGGCGCACGAAAGGCGAGTCATATTGCCCCACAAGGATCATGCACGCGATTATTGCGCGTCGGATACCGCGATGTCGAGAGTCTTTCCCAGCGCGGCGAACGCCTTCTCGATCTTGGCAAGATTGGTGGCATGGTTGAGGTCGAGAAGCCTGTCGATCTCCTGGCGGTGCAGCCCGAGCTTGCGCGCAAGGTCCGCTTTGCGCACCCCCTTGTCGTCCATGCCTTGATAGAGACGCAGCTTGAGCTCGACTTGCAAAGGCAGTGTCACGCGAGGGTCAGACGTCTTGCCCTTGGAGGGGGAGGGGATCGATTCTCGATGCGCCATGCGCGCCGCGATGGCTTCGGAGAATGCACCGACGGCATACGAAAGTGCATCCTCGCGATCCTCGCCATAAGTGATGACTTCCGGGAAGTCCGGCGAAGTCACCAGAACGGTGCCTTCATCATCAGCCAATTTCACGCGGTACGAGATCATTTCAGGCCCAATTGTTTCTTGATTCCTTCAACAAGACCCTTCTTCAAGTCCTTTCCCGCTCCATGTGCGGGCAACTGCGATCGGCGGTCCTTGTAGATCACCGTAATATGCCCACTGCCGCCTTCATGGGTTTCGAATGTACAGCCCTGCTTCTTCAGCCAACGGCGGAATTCGGAGTACTTCATGGTCGTGCCTCAAAAGTAACGAGCCTTGATCGCCGAATTGCGATCTGCGTTCGCATCAACTTTTGAGGCGCGGTTGAGTAATCCGCGAGCCTTAGCCTCCAGATAGAAGAACTGCCTCAAACTCCTTCATACTTAAGGACTCAATCTTTGTCAACATAACTGTTGACAACTACCTCAGCCGTTCCAACGCTCTCTCGCGGCCGATGAGTGGGAGCAGGGTTGCCAATTCGGGGCCGTGGTCGAGGCCGGTGAGGGCCAGGCGAAGAGGCATGAAGAGGGCCTTGCCCTTGCGGTCAGTCGCCGCTTTCACCGCTTCGGTCCACACTTTCCAGGTTGAGGCATCCCAGGGCTCTGGAGGAAGAAGCGCGCCCGCTGTGTGTAAGAACGCACGCTCTTCAGCGGGCACATCCGGCTTGAATCGGTCTCTGATGACATCCGCCCAAGTCTTTGAATCAGATAGAATTTCGAGATTTCCGCGCACGGCCATCCAGAATGCTTCGCTTCCACCGCCGAGGCGATCCTTCACTGCCTCGTAAGGCAACATGTGCAGCAGTTTCGCATTGAGATGTTTGAGTTCCGCTTCGTCGAAACGCGCCGGCGCGCGGGAAAGTTTGTGCAGATCGAAACCGTCGATCAGCTCGCGATAATCAGCACACGGATGAATGTTGTCGGACGTGCCCAGCAGCGCCGCGTGGCTTACGACTGCCATCGCCTCGAGGCCCGCCTCGCGCATTGATTGGATCGAAAGCGATCCCAATCTCTTCGAGAGTCCCTTTCCATCCGCTCCCGTCAGCAGCGAATGATGCGCATAGGATGGCGCCTTGCCGCCCAGTGCTTCGGTGATCTCGATCTGCACCGCCGTATTGACGACATGGTCCTCGCCCCGGATCACATGCGTGATGGCGAAGTCGATGTCGTCGATGACCGAGGGCAGGGTGTAGAGATAGCTGCCGTCCTCGCGCACCAGAACCGGGTCGGAAAGCGATGCCGTGTCGATATGCTGGGGTCCCCGGATGAGATCGGTCCACTCGACCATCCGCCCGTCGAGCTTGAAGCGCCAATGCGGCTTGCGCCCTTCGGCTTCAAGCTTGAGGCGTTCCTCCGCCGTCAGCTTGAGCGCTGCGCGGTCGTAAACCGGAGGAAGCCCGCGCGCCAGTTGCCGCTTGCGGCGGCGGTCAAGCTCGTCGGCCGTTTCGTAGCAGGCATAAAGCCGTCCGGCCTCGCGCAGGCTCTGCGCCAGGGCATCATAACGGCTAAAGCGCTTCGACTGCCATTCGACACGCGCCGGCTTGATGCCAAGCCAGTCCATATCCTCCGCGATGCCCCGCGCATATTCCTCGGTCGATCGCGCCGTGTCGGTATCGTCGTAACGCAGCACGAACTGCCCGCCGCACTTCTCGGCGAACAGCCAGTTTAGAATGGCGGTCCTGGCATTGCCGATGTGAATGCGGCCCGTGGGCGATGGCGCGAAGCGGACGATGATTGACACGCGCCGGAGCTAACCATGTCGCCCGCCAAAATCAACACTTCGATGAAGAATAGCACTTTGCGCGCATCCCTTGCATGTCATGCCGTCGGGCCATTTGGAACTCACTCCATCTTTGTCCAATCGATTTGCTCCCAATCCCGTGAAGCATGGATGAAGGCGAGGATAATTACGCCGTCATCCCTTGGCGTGCGGTCGAAAACGACGAAGTAGGATGTCTTGGGGATGTAGAGCTTGAGGTGTCCCTTTGGACCGGGCAGGCCAAGCGAGAAGGCCTCGATGTTCCCGACCGTGTTGAGAATCCGGTCGCGCACGATTTGGGCGTTCGAGGGGCTGTCTTTCGCAATATGGGCCAGCGCCGCTTCGAAGTCGGCGACGGCCTGTTCGGTCCATGTGACGGGTCTCACGGGAGGTGTTTGGCCTGATCGATCACGGTCTGGCTGCGCCGTTCGACATCAGCCATCGACACGATGCGCCCAGCGCGCCGGTCGGCTTCGCCCTTTTCCACTCTCGCCACAACAAATTGATAGTTCTCCATCATCCTGCTCAGCGCGCTGCTGATGATGTGGTTGCGAGTACGGTCCGTGGCCTTCGCCATCTTGTCGAGGAAATCGCGCTGCGCCTTGGGGATGCGCACGGAAAATGTGCCGCTCATTAGCATGTACCTCCGGCTTCGTGTCACAAAATAACACAATCGGTTCGCCCTGGCCAGCCCGCTCAGCGCCCGTCCCGGAACCCGTTGGTAATCGGATAACGCCGGTCGCGGCCGAAGTTGCGCCGCGTGATCTTGACGCCGGGGGCCGCCTGGCGCCGCTTGTATTCCGCCAGATAGAGCATGTGCTGCACCCGCTTCACCAGCGCCTCGTCATGGCCGCGCTTTATGATCTCGGCCACCGGCAACTCGTTCTCGACGAGACCCGAAACGATATCGTCCAGCACATCGTAAGGCGGCAGAGAATCCTGGTCCTTCTGGTTTTCGCGAAGTTCCGCGGTCGGCGCCTTGCTGATGATGCGCTCGGGGATCACATGTCCCTGAGAGTTCCGCCACGCCGCCAGTTTGTACACGGCCGTCTTGTAGACATCCTTGATCGGATTGAATCCGCCATTCATGTCACCATAGAGTGTCGCATAGCCCACCGACATTTCCGACTTGTTGCCAGTTGTCAAAACCATCGAGCCGAACTTATTGGAGATCGCCATGAGGATCGTGCCGCGCGTGCGCGACTGGACGTTCTCTTCGGTGATGTCGCGGTTGGTGCCGTTGAACATCGGCTTCAACGCCGAGAGAAACCCCTCGACCGGCTCCTTGATCGGCACCACGTCATAACGCACCCCCAAAGCCTTGGCGCAGGCTTCCGCATCTTCCAGGCTGTCGCGGCTGGTATAGGCATAGGGCAACATCACGCAATGCACGCGCGATGCACCCAGCGCGTCGACCGCCATGGCCGCCACCACCGCCGAGTCGATGCCGCCCGACAAGCCCAGCACCACGCCCGGAAAGCGGTTCTTGTCGACATAGTCGCGGAGCCCGAGCACGCAGGCCTTCCATGTCTCTTCTTCCTTCTCGGGGATTCGCGCGAAGGCTCCTTCCGCCATGCGCCAGCTATCGCCGGTCTTGCGCCACTCGGTGATCGTCACATGTTCTTCGAACATCGGCATTTGCAAGGCCAGCGTGCGGTCGGCATTCACCACGAAAGACGCGCCATCGAACACAAGCTCGTCCTGTCCGCCAACCTGATTGAGATAGACCAGCGGCAATCCGGTTTCGACCACCCGCGCCACCGCCAGATTGAGCC
>JBJXGL010000252.1:0-19978 GCA_046160365.1 Aestuariivirga sp.
TGTGAAGGGGTTCTTGAACAAGGCCGCTGCCGAAGAGGGCGTCGCCGTCTCACGTGTAAAACAAATCCTGGCCCGGAAAACGCCCGAGCGGATCACTGATTCTCAAAATCACCGACACAGGGACTAGTGGATTTATACAAACGGATGAGTCCGACTTGCGCGACCCGGGGCAATGCGATCAATGGCGGCTTGGAGCCGATACCGTTGAAAAACTCCCAATTTGCCTCCTGCCCAGAAATTTTCGCCCCGTAGAGAAGGTTTTGGAAATTCTGGCCGAGGGGATAGCGCTTCTTCGTTTCTCGCGATCCTGATGCGCCCGCAAGTCAGGGCGAGCAAATTTCGCGGGGGTTTTCGATGTTTTGTTCCAATAACGAAAACACAAGGCTCCGCAATTTTCGAGTTTTTCAACAGTATCAGCCCTAGTTGGACATTCCACAAGACAGGCTGACGGTCTGCTATGGCCCATACTGTTGCAAAAGTCGGCATTGCCTTCCGCGTGCGCAACAAAAAAATCCAAACGTTGTGCCGAACGAAACAATCATGCTCGATAGTTTGACTTTTTGAATCAATATTACGCGTCGGAATGCCAAAAAAACTTTTGCAACAGTATCAGCCAAAAGCAGAAACTGTGTGATAAACTGACTGAGCGAATTTCCAGACCCCGAATACCGTAGATAGGCGAATTCTTGATCAACAATGTCAGGCGGTCACCCTCGGCAAGCCCAATCGGATTGGGATGGAGTGGGTATGAATTGCCGCTGCCATGCTAATCGCCTTCTTCGCCGACGTTCATGCCAATCATCTTGCTCTGCAGGCTTGCCTGGCGCGGGCAGCAAGCTTGGGAGCGGAGAAGCTGGTGTTTCTCGGTGATCTCGTCGGCTATGGGGCAGAGCCTGTGGCAGTGATCGAGACTGTGCGAGCACTTGCCATCAAGGGCGCAGTCGTCATCAAGGGCAATCACGACGCGGCCATCAATGATCCAAGCACCAGCATGAATGCCGTGGCGCGCGCCTCGATCGACTGGACCCGGGCACAGCTTGCGCCACACCATACTGCGTATCTGGCGAGCCTGCCGCTCACCTGTGTGGAGGATGACCGGCTCTACGTGCATGCCGATGCCTCGGCTCCGGCCCGCTGGATTTATGTCACCGGCGTCAAACAGGCGAGCAATTCACTCATGGCGGCGGCGACGCCGCTCAGCCTATGCGGCCATGTACATGTACCGGCGCTCTATCGCGCAGGTGCGGATGGCAGGATCGTCGCGCACCATCCGGCCGAAGGCATTCCAGTGCCGCTTGCCAGCCGCCACCGCTGGCTGGCGGTCATCGGCTCGGTTGGCCAGCCACGCGATGGCAATCCGGCAGCCGCATTCGCGATCTATGATACTTTGAGCTGTGAACTCAGGTTTGAGCGGGCGTCCTATGATGTCGAAGAAGCCGCCCGCCTCATACGCTGCGCCGGCTTACCTGAGCAGCTGGCGGCGCGACTGTTGAAGGGCCGGTAGCTGTTTGAATTGGGCAAGGACACGGAACCTATCAGTTCGGCGGCTTTGGGCAATCGAGTACGCTTCTTCCGGTGCCAAAATACTCTTTTCGCCGCAGTTCGTCGAAAGCGTCCGAACTTATGGAACAGGCGCGTGATATATCAAAGACGTCCCAGGTCTTGACCAGCCCGTCGTCGCCTGCGGTGGCGAAACGAGCAGCATCCTGCTTCACAGCCACACGCCAACTCGACCCTTTGTGGGCCGGCCATGGCGGCACGATGTGCCGGCCAGTTTCCACATCAAGAAAATGAAGCTTGCCCTGTCGATCCAAAGCGATCAGCGACATGCCATCCGGCATGAAAGCGACATCGGTTGCGCCGCCGGAATGGCCGGTGAAAGCGGCGGTCCTGATGCCGCTGGCAATGTCCCATACGCTCACCACCTCGTCGCCCGATGCCGCCGCGATCCTCTTTCCGTCTGGGCTGAATGCGACGCTCCAGATCGCGTCGTGGCCGATACCAAGTTCTTTCTCGACGGCACCGCTGGTCCGATCAACGATCTTCACTTTGGCATCGGCCAATGCAACGGCAATATGTCGTCCGTCGGGAGACAGCGCGGCGCGATTGATTGGGCCCGGGCTCGTCCAAATGTCGCGAGTTGGCGCAGCCGTGGTGCCGTCCCACTCGCGTAGTGTTTTCTCGCTCGCCGTGATGAAGTTCCCGGTGAGCGGATCGACGAGGACCGACCAGATGGCGCCATCGCCGATTTTAATGGAAAACATGAGACGTCTGTTTGCGACGTCCCAAATTTCTGCCATCCCTCCCCGATCAGCGGAAATCAACAGCTTGTCGTCTGGCGAAAATGCAAGTGCCCAGATCTGCTCGGACCGACCCGTCTTCAGCAAGGTCGGAGCGCCGCCATCGCTGTTCCAAATGGTGATCGCGCCTGCTTCACCAGCTGCGGCCACCAAAGAGCCGTCACCGGCCATTGCCAATCCCTTGGCCGGCCCGTCGGACATGTGGTGTTCGACGAACAACGGAACAAAGGCCTCCGCACGCCAGAAGCGGATGAGCCGATCGCGGGCGAGCGTCACCACCAGATTGCGCTCGCTGCTGAGTTGCAGATCGATGATTGGGCCATCGTGCCCAGGCGCAGAGCGGCGCTCGAGTTTTTGGCCGCGAACGTCCCAGACCAGCAATTCGCCATCAGGACCACCGCCGAAAAGGCGCGAACCATCGGTCGTGAACGCGACTCCGGTGACCTTGTCACCGGTGGGGAATGCCGCACCCAAATGCTTGCCGGACGGATAGGCGAAAATGTTCGACCGGCCGTCGCTGCTCGATGTGGCAAAGCTTCGACCCTGCGCATCGAACGCCAGCTCCCAGATGTCGCTGGTGTGCACACCCTTGATCGGTTCAAAGAGTGGTACGCGATCAGGAAGTGACCATCCATAGAGAGTGCCCTCACCGTCGCCCGCAACGATGCCATGGCCGCCAGGTTCAAAGGCAAGGCTCAGCAAGTCGCCGGTCCGCCGGATGAGCGGCGCGCCGAGTTCTCTTGAAGTTCGAGCATCCCAAAGCGCGACTGTTCCATCTTCTCCGGCGGTCGCGAGCGCCGCGCCGTCTGGTCCGAAACGCACGCCCCACACGATATCCGGAAGGGTGGCAACGACGGTGGCGCGTTCGGACAGCCCTGCGCCGGTCGACCACAACCGCACTTTTCCGTCATCGCCAGCCGAGGCCAACACATCACCACGTGGGCTGAAATCGAGATCCTCAATGCCGCCCACATGACCCAGCGCCCGTGACGCCAAGGGAAGCCGGGTCGTCGCGGAGGCCATGCTAACCGTTCCGTCCCGGGTGCCGACCGCGAGCAACGTGCCATCGGGACTGAGCGTGAAGGTCTTGGCATCACCCAAGTCGAGAGGGCTGCCGAGTGGAGCCGGCCCGCCGCGCGATAAAGCGAGACGGGCAGCAAGAAGGCCTGAGCGCGCGTCCAATCCCGGCCCTCGCTCGCCCCCGCGCTGCATTGCCTCGGCCGCCAGGTAGAGCGCCAGCAACGGGTCTTCCTCGACCAATTCCTTCGCCACTGCACCAAGCGCGCCGCTGAAGCGCTCGTCGGCCTCCCTAGTCGCTGCTTCCGCAACTTGTTTGTTCGCCTCGGCCTGTCGAAAAGCGAGGAATGCGACAACCGACGCCGCGGTAGCTCCAGCCGCGAAGACACCCAGTGCACCGATGGCGAAGCGACGGAGACGCTTCGCGCGCCGTTGCTTTTCACGGGCCTCGGCTTCCATTTGATCGGCGCGTGCCGCAGCCGTGTTGATAAAGGTGTGCTCGAGGCTACCGAGTTGATCGCCGTGCTCACTTACCCAAGCCAGGGTCGCAAGAAGATGCGTGCCGCGGTAGAGCCGATCGGGGTCTCTGCCTTCGCCCTCCCATTCCTCCGCCGCGCGTGAAATGCGCTGGCGCGTGCGAAGATTGTCGCGCGATTCTTCAATCCAGTCCCTTAGTCTCGGCCAAGTGCGCAACAAGGCCTCGTGCGCGATCTGAATAGTGGAGCTGCTGACCGTCAAGAGACGCGCCGCCGTCAGCTTCTCGACAACACGACGAATGACGGCTGCCTGGGGGTCCGAGTCGATCTCAGTGCGGGCAAGAATGCGCCGTGCGTCACTCGTCCCATCGCCCGGCGTAACCAGCCGCAGAAAAAGACGCTTGCACTCTTTCTTCTCGGTATCGTCGAAAACATGTTCAAACGTCATGTCTGCAGTCTGGCTGATTGCACCGGCAACGCCTCCCGCGGCTCGAAATCCCTCGAGCGTCAGCGTGCTTCCCCGTCTGCGGACCCAAGTCTCGACCATAGCATGAGCAATGAGCGGCAGCGCACCAACCTCGCTGCCCGATTCGCTCACGACGGCATCGATCAAGCTGCGCTCAAGATAGAGTCCGACGCGACGGGCGGGTTCCGAAATAGCCCGTCGCAGTTCGGCTTCGGTCATCGGGCCAACCAGCACCTGGTTCTCGGTTATGCATTCGGCGAGCCACGGAATCTGTGCGCAGGCTGCATAGAAATCCGCGCGCACGGCGATGACGAGACGGATCGGGCTATGGGCTGGATCCGTCATCGCCGAGAGCGCTTCGATCATCTTCGAAAGCTGATCTGCCGGGGATAGGGTAAACAGTTCCTCGAACTGATCGATGCACACAATGATGGGCTGCGAGGGTCCGTCAGTCTGCCCCAGGTGACGCGCAAGAGCAGGGTGAGCCACCAAATCGTCGAGCGAGATGGGCGATTTCTGACCGCTCGGCAGCGCATTGGCGAACTGGAAATAGAGTTCGCCCATCGGATCCCGGCCGGGGCTCAACAGAATGATCGGCCATTTTTCGCTGTCAATGATTGCTCCGGCGCGAAGGGCTGGAATCAACCCCGCGCGGACCAATGACGACTTGCCACTTCCGGATGGACCACCGACGGCCAGTATCCGCTGCAACTGGATGCGGCGGACCAGTTCGTAAATTAGGGCCTCGCGGCCATAGAAGTTATGCGCGTCTTCCGGCTGATAGGAAGCGAGACCCTTATAGGGACATGGAAGAGCCGCGGCCTTGCTATGCCTGGTGACAGTAGAGTCAGTTTCGGCAGCGGCTTGTGACAGCACGTCCTGCATGGCGCTACGCCAACTGTCGATGCTCGCAAAGCGCGATTTTGCTTCAAAGGCCATTCCCGTTTCGATCACGTCGCGCCAAGACGGGGCAACGGCAGCCAGGCTGCCGACCACCGCATCGGCGTGAGGCGGACGCTGGCGCGTGATGGCCTCCCAGATCACGGCAGTTGCCGAATATACGTCTGCGGCGGCAGTGATTTCGGCACCAGCCTCCGCCTGTTCGGGCGCCCGGTAGAACATTGTGCCGCCACTCTGGGTCAATGCGCTGCCCCGCCGCATGTCCTTGGCGAAACCGAGGTCGCCGAGAAGCACCCGCTCGTCACTGCCAACGAGCGTACCAAATTCTGCGGTTGCATCGCCGATGACGGTCTGGTCGGGATCGAGACCGGCGCGGCGCACCGCATGAAACAGGATGTTTGCCGGCTTCACGTCGCGATGAACGACGCCCGCATCGTGAATTCCCATGAGGCCGTCTGCGAGCGCATCGACGAGGATGGAGAGGCTTCTCGTGTCGATCTTGACCGATGGCGGGGCTTGGGCAAAACGGGTCGCGAGCGTGCCGCGATCAGCGAAATCCATCACAAAATAGGGGCGACCGTCTTCGAGGCGTCCGACGTCATGAATGGTCACGACATTGGGTGACCGAATGCGGCGCAGCAGCCTGGCCTCGTCGAGGAAGCGCTGCTGGATGTCGTCGCGATCGTCGACAAAATAAGCATGCAGGATCTTGATGGCAACGTTGGCCCGAAGATCTTCGTCCCAGGCCAGCACAACCTCTGCAAACCCGCCCCGTGCTATTTCGTGCCGTACTTCGTATCGGCCGATATAGGACGGAACCGCCATCGCGATTTAGAGCTGGCTACTGACATCCATGCAATGGAACTTTTTCGTGTCAAGAATGTCGTGATTGCGATCGCTTGCACTGACGCAGAGAGTTTTGGCCGAACCCCGCACGGAAACCGATGCCGCGCTTTGCGTGATGTAGCTCGGGTATTCGTCGGTTGGATGCCACTCCCCCTGTTTGACCTTATGCACGGGCTCAGCATTGTTGGTGACCTGCTCGACCGTATAGTTCTCGCCCCACCAGACGTGAACATGGTTCTTGGCCACGTCGGGCTTGAAGTTAGCTTCGAGCGTCAGCGCAAGCTCGGCTCCGGACTTATTGACCGAAACGATCTTCACTTCGCATCCATCAACAGGGCAGGCATTGGCGAGCTCTTCGGCAGCGGCGATGCCTCCATGAAGCAGCGCAACGGCCATCGAAGCCGCGCCTATTGTTGGACATTTCATGATGAATTGACAGATTTTCGAACAGGCCCGTACCATCACATTGCTCCCACGCCAAAGATTGCAAACATGCGGCCCCCAAGCGGAATACGATGGTGCCTTTGCACCCCAAAGTCAACTCTACCGAAAATGCTTACTGAAGCATCTTGGTCGCGGCAGACAGGCAGACGAGGGGCTCGCATCTCGAGTACGCCAATTGACGATCTGGATTGGCGACGAGAACAGGGCCGTCTACCTTGCCGCATTGGATTTCCTTTTGGTCGTCTGAACGAGATGGTATGGTTTTCCGAAATCGGGATGTTCAGATATGGATGAAGGCGACTGCGGATGCGCAATCCTCCTTGTCGATGTTGTGGGCAGCATGCGGCTGTACCAGCAGAAAGGAGACAATGTCGCATCAAGTCAGATTACCGGCCAGATCGACCGGCTCCGCAAATTGATTGGTGCCGCCGGTGGCGGGTTCATCAAATCCCGCGGCGACGACGTGCTTGCGACCTTCGCCGATGCCCAATCGGCCCTGAACCTCGTCATCGATATCCTCAATTCAGGAGCGGCCGCCGCGACGGAGTTTCATGTCGGCCTTCATTTCGGAACGATCGTCAGGGCCGAGGGCGATATCTTCGGCGATGCCGTAAACCTTACCGCCCGGTTCATGGCAACCGCCAATCCGGGCGAGGCGATCATCAGCCAGGAATTCGTTGACAGATTGCCGCCCACTGCGCGCGGGCTGGTGCATTACCTCGATGAGATGACGTTCAAGGGCAAATCGCAGCCTCAAAAAGTCTATACGCTTGCCACTGCAGACCATTCGCTCCAAACGGAAATCGCTCAAGGCGAAGACATACACTTGGCAACGGGCAACCGCTACAAGCGCGCTTTGCATGTCACCCTCATTCATCAGGGCAAGACGACCACTCTCGATGAGACAAGCAGCGTGAGCGTCGGACGTTCGCCAGACTGCGATATTATCATTGATAAGCAATGGGTCTCGAGACTTCATGCGACCATCACGTTGCTGGATGGCCGTGTGCACCTGATCGAACGCAGTTCTTCCGGCACTTTCATCTCGATGCAAGGCGCCCAAGAGGTGTTCACGCGGCGCGAGGACGTGCTGCTGTTCGGATCAGGTGAAGTTTCTCCCGGACTGAAGCTGACCTCACCAAATGCTCAAGTGATCCGCTTCACCATCGAATATTAAGCCCGCGAACTCAATACTGAGATTGATCATCGCTGCATCCTGCCAGTGCCCGATTTGTGGTTGAATGCTGCGATCTCTACCTTGGGCCAGAAGCAGCAGGGCCCCGCCGGCGTGCATCCGATTCCCAGGCAGCGCCAGCCCAGCGCGGTCATTCCGCCGCTTGCGCCAAATGTGTGGGAGGTACAAGTCCCACGTCGATCTTGTCATGCCTCATCGGCAGGTCGATATCGGCCGCCCGGTCCAGGTCCTGCGCGTAGCGGTGCCCGGAATAGGTCGCCGCAGCGATGATCGCCGGAGCCTCGCAATCGCCGATCCGCGTCAGCGTGAAGGGCAGCGAGGCGTGTGTGCCCTCCGGCGCGTAGCGTAGCGCGTTATAGAGGTCATCGACGGGCTCGCGCTGGCCCACGACAACAAGGCCTGTCATGGGCAGCACCTGTTCCCGGCCCGAGTGTATGCAGGCGATGGTGGCGGTCTTGCCATCAAACCACGAAAGCCTATGCGCCGTGATCAGCCGGATGCCCAGTGCCATGAGATGGGCTGGCACGCGCCAGCCTTCGCCGGTGTTCAATGCCCAGCGCGAAACGCTGTCGTGCGGCGTGACCAGCGTTACCTCCAGCCCTCCAGCACGCAGACGTTCCGCGATTACGCCACCCATGTAGTAGCCGTCGGCGTCATAGACCACCGCCGGTCCCGAGGGTAGCAGGCCATCCATGATGTCATCCGGCGTCAGCACCCGCGCCCCCGGTTCTGAAATCGTTTCGAAGCGCTTGCCGGTGAAGATGTCACGCCGCCATCGCGCACCCGTCGCAATGCAGACGTGTTGCGCCCCGAAAGCCATCACGTCCTCGGGCGTCAGGCGGCTTTCGCGGAAGACATCAACATTCGGCATCTTGAGAATCTGTTGCTCGCGGTAGTCGCGCACGCGGATGTACTCGCTCATTCCCGGCAGCGCTGCCTCGCGCACCACCCGGCCACCCAATACGCGGCTGGCCTCGGCCAATGCCACCTTGTAGCCGCGCAGGCCAAGCGCCCGAGCCGCTTCTAACCCTGCGGGGCCTGCTCCGACGATAAGCACTTGCCCATCCGACCCCTTGGCCGAGATGTTCTCGGGGTGCCAACCACGCCGCCATTCCTCGCCCATGGTTGGGTTTTGAGTGCAGCGCAGCGGGACCGACAGGCTATCGCCAAAATAGCAGACATTGCAGCCGATGCACTCGCGGATGTCCTCCGGCCGGCCTTCCTCGATTTTCTTCGGGATGAAGGGGTCGGCGATCGAAGGTCGTGCCGCGCCGATCAAGTCGGTGATCCCTGACTTCACCATCCGCACCATCGTGTCCGGCGAGGTGAAACGGCCCACCGTGACAACAGGTTTCGTGGTGACCGAGCGGACGAAGGACATGTAGGGCTCCAGCGCGCCTTCCTTGACGAAGCGCGAGGCGCCCATTTCATAGGAATAGTCATTGATATTGATGTCCCAGAGATCGGGCATCTCAGCCATCGCGGCCAGCATGTCGCGACGCTCTCCCAGGATGGGTTCTCCATCCTTGCCGATCCTCTCGTCGGCGGCAAAGCGCACGGCCACGGCGCAGCGGTCACCCACGGTTTCCTTTGTCTCCTCGATCAGCTCGCGGACAAGGCGCGTGCGGTTCTCGAGGCTGCCACCGTATTCGTCGCCTCGCGTATTGGTCTCAGCGTCGAGGAAATGGGCGATCAAGTAGTTGTGCGTGGCATAGACGTAGACAATGTCGAACTCCGCCTGGCGCGCCCGCAGTGCCGCTTTGCGGTGCCAACGGCGGAAATCGCGGATGTCGGATTTGTCCATGGCCCGCGACTGGAATGGATGGCCCACGGCATTTGGCATCGCGGCCACATCGAAAGAGACAAGCCGCGTGGCGAGGTTGGCGCTGCGTCCGCCGCCAAACCAAAGTTCCGCTCCCGCCAATGCGCCATGGGTATGCACCTTGTCGGTCATCAGCCGATGGGCGCGGATATCGCTATCGTCCCAGAGCGTGGCTGAAATGTACAACTGGTCGTCCGAGGCGGGGTGGATGGAGCAGTATTCGGTGCAGACCACGCCCCAACCCCCCTCGGCTTTCATGCCCCGCATCTCGGCCAATGCGCGTGGACGAACCCAGCCCATGCCAGTGCAATGCGGTACCTGATAGAAGCGGTTCTTGGTGGTGACCGGGCCGATCCTGACAGGTTCGAACAGAATGTCATGGCGGGGGTCGCGTGGCATAGGTCCTATACTCCGTGGCGCCGGTGAAATGCCGGGCGATCAGCCCCTGCATTCTTGCGTCTGAAAGTGCCGCGGCAGGATAACCGCGATGAACTCCAGCGCCCACAGGTGCCGCTTGAAAGAAGCTAGCGGTCCCGATCTGCTCTGGCAACGCCACCGAACCGGAGAACTCCGCTCTTGGCCAGGACCGGTTCGGGTCAAATGCGGACTCTCACTGGTTCGAATCTTCTGACCGCTTCGTCCCAGATCGCGGTCATTCTCATTATCTCTGGCGCGGACCGCCGGTGCGGGTTCGAATCGTTGGAGTCAGACCACTAGCTCCAAATCCTTCGCGGCCCCGGAAAATACGGCGTTTCATCGAGCTGGCTTGCAAGCTAGCCCCCAGCTCAAGTTGCTTTTGTCTGACAGTTCCCAGCGACTTGATCGGAATTTGCCCTAGGCTGCATCAACTCCCATTGACGCTTTGTCGGCAAAGACGCGGGCGTGCGTGAGATTTCTGATCATTGTTGCGGGGTTATTTGTGGAAACCGGACCGTGAATTGTATCAGCGAGAATCTGTTTCTTGGTTTCACCACTCACCATCAGTATGATGGAGCGAGCAGATGCAAGTGTACCGAGGCCCAAAGTGAGGCCATGGCTTGGCACAAGGTTTTCTGAGCCCCAGTAGGCTGCATTTGACCTGATCGATTCAAGCGTAAGTGAAATACGACGGGAACGGCTGCCAAAAGCGCTGCCTGGTTCGTTGAAAGCCAAGTGGCCATTTGGGCCAAGGCCGAGAATAACCATATCAAGGCCGCCAAGTTTTGAAACTGCTCGTTCTATTGAATCCGGGCCATGCCTGAAATCGTGGATTCGTGACGCGGGAATCTCTATTTTTGCGAGCAGCTCACGATGCAGCCAGCCTGTCAAAGACCTCGGATCATCGGGTGCAATATCTGCGTACTCGTCGAGAACAACGATGTGTGCTGAACTGAAATCCGCAGCACTGCGCGTGTGCATTCCGGCAAGCACTTTGAAAAGTCCTAGCGGCGTATTGCCGGTTGGAAACACGAGGACACTTTCGGGTTTTCGCGCGAGTTGTTTTGTAACCTCGCTTGCAACAGCATCGCAAAGACTTTCGTAGTCAGGAAATGTGCAGAGTTTCATGATACGGCGCCCCGCCAGAGCGATGCCGCGCCGACAGCGCCTGCAAAAGCGCCATGTTCACCCAGTTTGATTTCAAAACCATCTTGATAATCTTCTTGGCAAGAAGACTGGAAGGCACGCGCGACTGCCGCTCTCAGCGGTTCGCCCAGTTCAGTGATGCCACCAAGCAGGACTGCCATCTCAAGATCAAGGAGGAGATGGGCATTGGCCAATGCCCGGCCTGTCCAAATGATCATGTTTTTGGCTTCGCCACTCTTGAAGATGCTTTCAAAACGTTTACCTGTCTTTGTTTCGACGCGCCCAGGTGCGGCCAAGTCCTCATAGGTTAACCACTCGCCTTGCAGCGGTTCATCATTGAGTTTCCAAACGCCTATTTCGCCTGCCCTTCCGTGCGCACCGGAGATGATCTTTCGATCCAGCATGATACCTGAACCGATGCCAGTGCCAAATGTGAGCGTGATGGCACTGCGGACATTGCGCGCAGCACCCGACCACGCCTCGCCAAGCATTGCGGCGCGGGCATCGTTTTCGATTCTAACGGTGCAACCTAGTTGTTGTTCAAAATACCGAACGAGAGGCAGATTGGCAATGTTTGGGAGGTTTGTGCTTGTCGGCAGCATCATACCGTTAGGCTGTATGGCACCGCCAAAGCAAATCCCTATAGGCCCTTCTTTGAAGGACAAGTGCTGAAGTGCCTTACGGACGACGTTCACAAGATCCTCGCGCACGATCTTGCCACCCGCGGGGCCGATGTGGCGAAGAAGCACTCTGCCAACCCCGTTGACCCTCACCGCTTTGAGCGTGCTGCCACCCAGATCAATGCCGATAAAGTCATCACTCATGCACGGAAATTTTTCAGCCGGTCAATGCGGCGGCGACCATCCGCGGTGTCGCGATAGCCGAGGAAGTCCGTAAAAGTAAACACGCACACACCATCGGCTTCACTTTCCTGCACGCTGTCAACGAGTTGGATGAATTCTTCTGTTGGAAGTTCCGTGCTGCGGCCCCTGTTGGCATGCATGCCCTCCAGATAGAGAGGATTGCCCTGAATGGTGCATATGGTCGTTCGACCCGAACGGCGTTTGACGTCGCTGCCGATCTGGCCCGGCCAGTTCACATCGCGGCGCATGATCTGATGATAGGCCATTACCTCGAGGACCTCAGCAACTTCGCCCAGCTTGGTAGGGCTTTGTCCAAAAACTTCCTCTACCGCATTGTCGAAGTCATCCAAAAAGAATGGCAGGGAATTGATGGCGATTTGGAGATCGGACTTGGATTTTCTGAGTTCCGACTTGACGTGTGCAACCGTTTTCACCACTTCGAGGCATTTCCAGTTCTTCCAGGTTTCGCGATGCTGCGCCTTGATGATGCTGGCAGATTTCACCGGATCACCCACCGGAAGGTCCAATCCAGAATCGGCACAGAAGCGCGTCAATGTTTGCTGTCCGTAACAGAAATCGGGCATGTCATTACGCTTCACATCGTCCAGCCATATCTCCCAGAATCCGGGCCAGCGGATGAAGCCCAGATGCACGCCGTCGGGTTGAAGGGCTTCGACCGCAGGTCTCAACAGGGATAGCTTGTGTTGAACGTTGATCTCACGGTCCGCAGGAATGCCGATGTACCAATCGACTTTCTCTTCAGGTCGGCCGTGCTGGTCGATTGGCAGCATTTCAGGATGTGCGGCGAGCAACTTTGGGTCAAATCCAAAGAGGATCGACGAAAAATATGCGATGCCCCGCACCGCGAGAGCATCGCGGAATGTGCGATCATTCAGAGTCGCGAAGCGCGAGCGTTCAGCTGCTGAAACTTCGCTCTCGATTGCAGTGTCCTGCATTGGCAAAAGCTTGCTCGATGCCAGCACGAAAGTGACACCCATGGCCTTCAGTATGTCAGCCGCTTGCTCCGGCTCAAGACCGAAGCGCACGTACCAATGCGAGTCATAGATTTTCATGCCCACGCGCAGGTCATGCATGGTGGGAACACTCCTACTGAATTGGAGCGGCCAGCCGGGGGGTCCCGGCTGGCTCGTTTACTCTACCATTCGCCCTTGAACTCGGCGACATTGGCCGCTGTGATCTTCGGCATGGGGATGACGTTACGCTTCTGCGGCAAGGCTTCCCCCTTGGCGAGTTTGATTGCCATTTCGAGGGCCTGTTTTGCGTCTGTTGTCGGCGATTGGTCCATCGTACCGTACATCAGGCCATCCTTGATGGCCTTGAGGCCATTGATGGTGCCACCGGTTCCAACGACTTTGATGTCGCGGCCTGCGGCCTTGAACACTTCAGCTGCTGCTGCACCGGAGTTGTCGTCCTGCGCAAAAAGGCCGACCATCTTGTCGCCGTAGGATGTCAGGAAGGCCTGAGCGATATCCTTGGCCTTCACTGGGTTCCAATCGCCAGTTTGTGCGCCGAGAATCTCGATGCCGGAATTGAGTTCCTTCAGCTTGTCCTTGAGGCCGTTCGTACGGAGCAGCGTCGTGGATTGACCGGGCGAGCCTTCAATGATGCCGATACCGCCCTTGCCGCCGAGTGCTTCATGAAGGAGTTCGGCTGCGATCTGACCCTGCACATAGTCATCGGGCCCCGAGAAACCGGAGAGCAGTGCAATGCCCGCTTCAGATGGTTCGTTCGACACAGCGAGGATCGGAATGCCGGCAGCATGGGCTTGCTTCAAGGCGGGAACCACAGCGTTGCCATCAAGAGAGGTAACGAGCAAAACGTTGACCTTGCGGTTCACCAAGGACGCAATGTCACTCGACTGCTTGGCGATGTCGCCGTCGCCACTCGTGGTGATCAGCTCGACATCGGGCATGCCTTTGGCTGCTTCCTCAAGAGCAGCCGTCACTTTGGCGATGTAGGGCCAGCCAAGATTGGGCTGGGAGTGCCCGATGACGATCTTGTTCTGTGCGAAGGCCTGCGGTGCTGCAAAAACAGCAGCACTGGCCAACAGTGTTTTCATCGTATTTCTGCGGTTCAACATGTGTACTCCTCCAGGTGGCTTGAATTTTGCTTGCTCACCGCTGCCACAGGCGGTTGAGCGATCCCCGCGCAATGACGAGGGCGAGCAAGAGCCCACCAATTGTCATGCGTTGGAAATAGGATGGCACGTTCAAAAGAATCATGATGTTCATCAGGCAACCCACGAAAAGCAGGCCGAGGACGGCGCCAAGAATCGAACCTTCACCACCTTTCAGTGATGCACCGCCGATGAGAGCGGCAGCTGCTGCTGTGAGTGGTATTGCGTCACCGATGATGGGGGAGCCTGTGCCAAGACGTGCGGCGATCCAATAACCCGCAAGTCCGGCAAGCAGGCCCGATATGGCGTAGCACTGCAGTTTCAGTTTTCTCACCTGCAGGCCTGACATGCGCGCGGCGCGCTCGTCAGCGCCCAATGCATAAACGTGGCGGCCCCATGGCCGCGTGTGCATCACTATGGCAGCGACGAGAAGGCACAACACAAGCAGCGTGAATGCATAAGGGATCGGATGGCCACCCGCCAGCGCAAGAAACGGGTCATCGAAATTGGAAACCGGACGCGTATCGGTGAAGGCCAGAACGGCGCCGCGCACCATAACCATCATGGCGAGCGTCGCGATGAATGGATTGAGACGCAAGAAAGTGATCAGTGATCCATTGATAAATCCAGCAAGGGCACCAAAGGCAGTGGCGGCAGCCATGCCACCATAGACTCCCAATGCGGGGATCAGCGTCACGCCCGCAACACCGCCTAAAGCCAGGACCGCACCGACAGACAGATCAAATCCGCCCGCGATCATGACGATGGTCATGCCAATCACGATCAGCCCATCGGCAGAAATCGATTCAAGAAGCGTGCGGATGTTGGCGAGCGACCAGAAGCCTTCGACAAAAAGACCCAGGATCAGCAAGGGCAACAAGGGCGGCATGAGGAGATGACGCCAGTTGGCTTGCAGCACCTGACTCATGCGCGGCCGCCCTGCGACTTCTGCCAGGCGTAAAAAGCGACGGCCAGAGTGAGGAGCAGTCCCTGCACCATCAGTTGAAGCGGGTATTGGTAGTCGTTGATCGTCATCACATTGGTGATGACAGACAGAGCCAGGATCGCTGCAGCCGTATCCGCGGGCCTGCCGATGCCGCCTGCCAGGCTGGAGCCCCCAAGCACGACCGCGGTGAGTGCCGGGAACTCGTAACGGCCGATGGCCGTGGGATCAACGAGGCCCACAAGTGAAGCAACCAGAACACCCGAAACGGCAGCCAGTGCACCCGATATCATGAACGTGATCACTCCGATGCGAGTGACGTTGACACCAGACCGGCGCGCGGCCTCTTCATCTCCGCCCATGGCATAGACATGGCGGCCGAAAACGGTGGCACTCATCAAAATCCCGGTGACGCTCACCAACGCGAGGAAGATGACAACAGAGAGTGGCACACCCAGGATGCGTGCATGAGCAATTGCATTGAAGGCTGGGCCAATCTCCTCAGCGCGCACGTGCTGGCCCTTCACCAACGCAAGCGTTCCGCCGAGAACCAGAAACTGCATACCAATGGTGGCGACAATCGAATTGGCTCGGCCTTTGAACACAGCAAGGCCGTTCAAGAACCCCACAGCGATACCGGCAACAATGGGAAGCAGCACTGCGAGCAACGTTCCGCCAAATCCGGCGGGACCAATCAGCAATGCAAAGACCGCTGACATCATGACAATGGAGCCGGTCGACAAATCGAAATGCCCCCCAATGAGCACGATGTTCATGCCAAGCGCCACGATTCCGGCGATGACAACCTGCTGCAACACGGCAATCAGGTTCGTCGCACCCAGGAATTTGTCGCTCACTAATGCTGCGATGATGATAACTGCCAAGAGTACGATCCAGATCGGCGAGACAAGCGCGCCTATTCCACTCCGCCGCATGCCAAGACTGGTCATGCGGCCACCTCTCGCGCAGAACCGCGCACAATCATGTCGACGACAGCATCTTCCGTGGCAACCTTCGCTTCGACTTCACCCACCTTCTTGCCGTTCTTCAGCACTACAATCCGGTCGGCAAGATCAATGACGCTGCGCACATCATGGCTCACCAACAGGATGGCGATACCCTTGCCTTTCAGCCTGCGGATCAGGTCTTCGACTTGTGCCGTTTCGTGGGGGCCGAGGGCGGCTGTGGGTTCATCCATTACAAGCAAGCGCACATTGAAGTGTATGGCCCGGGCGATAGCGATGGCCTGGCGCTGGCCGCCCGACATGTCTCGCACCGGACGTTCGATGTCCGTGAAATTCGGATTGAGCCTTGCGAGTGCGGCGGCGGCTTGTTTCGCCATTGCCTTCTTGTCGAGGAAGCCGAGGCTCTTGCGCAACTCCCTTCCCAGGAAAAAGTTTGACGGTGCATCCAGATTGTCTGCAAGTGCCAGCGTCTGATAGATCGTCTCAATGCCTGCTGCACGCGCTGCGACGGGGTTCGGAATCACCTTCGCCTTGCCATCAATGATGATTTCGCCGCTCGTCGGCTGAAACACGCCAGACAGAATTTGCACCAGGACGGATTTGCCCGCGCCATTGTGGCCCACAAGCGCCACAACTTCGCCCGGCGCGATCAACAGACTGACTCCCGCAAGTGCGTGTACACCGCCAAAATTCTTGGCAATGGCGCGAAGCTCCACCAGCGGCGCTACCGTCATGCTGCCTCCAGACAGCGTTTATTTCAGCCAGGGTCACACAACGTGTTGATTAAGTCAAGATAGTTGTTTTAATTACACAATGAACTTCAACCGCCATGATTTTGCGCCGCTGTCCGCTAACACGCCTGTTGCTGCGCGTCTTCACAACCGGCGGATCATCGTTCAAGCCCTTCGGCGTTTTGGCAGTTTGTCGCGTGCCGAGCTTGCGCGCCTTACCGGTTTGTCGCCGCAGGCCATCGCCAATATCGTCAGTGCATTGATTGATGACGGATTGCTGCGGGAAGCCGGACGGAAGAAATCACAGCGTGGTCAACCCCCCATCGCCATCGAACTCGCCGAAGATGGCGGCTATGCACTCGGAATCCGGATTGATGCGACAACCTACAACGTTGCCGCCGTATCGCTGGCAGGCGACGTCTTGAGCCAGTCTCAAGGCGGAGTTCCGTCGGAAGACTCGGGCGTTCTTTCTCTCGTTGCTGATCTGCATGCCGATATGACGCGCCAGTTTGCAAAAAAGCACTGCTTCGGCATGGGCATCGTGACGCCGGGGCCGTTTGACACGACCTGGCCCGGCGTTCCCTCGCCAGGATCAGTTGCCGTGCTGCAGCGGCACTCCCTCGCAAGCGAACTCTCTGACCAGCTTGGAACCGACGTCTTCCACGGCAACGATGCATATGCCGCTGCCATTGGCGAGAGGCTCTATGGCGCCGCAATGGACTTGCACCACTTTTTCTATCTCTACATCGGCGAAGGCGTTGGTGGCGGCATCGTCATTGGCGGCGAATCCTATCGGGGCGCTGGCGGAAACAGCGGCGAAGCGGGGCACCTGATTGTCGACCCGAACGGCAAGCCTTGCTACTGCGGCAACCGCGGCTGTCTTGGGCAGTATCTATCACTGGAAGTGAGGAGAAAGGTCGGCGTCGAAGAATGGTTAGGGGACGCGGTGCCAGCGCTGCGCACGGCCATAAGCTCAATCGAAAATCTTTTTGATCCCGAAGCGATTGTGCTTGGCGGCACCGCACCAACTTCACTTCTGAGCAATCTTATCAAGAAGCTAAACACTCCTTCTCCTTCAGTGCGCCAAGATCACGGCAACCGGATTCGTCTCAGCAACTTGGGTGGTACCAGCCCAGCTCTTGGTGCGTCTGCGTTGCCCTTGTTGGTGGCAGCAAAAGCGACCTGAAGCAAGCATGATTGAACGCCCGTGAACTGAAGTGCGTGAAGCGAGATGATCAAAGCAACGTGGGCCAAAGCATGCATCGAACTGGGGCGATGATTTGAACCGGAGATCATACGCCCGGATACAGTGCGCCGCCTAACGTTACATCATCCGGCCCAGTATGTTCTCGCGCAAACTGCATCCCAGACCGTTCGCAGCAGAGTTAAATGCACTGCCACCGTAATCCTATGACCGTAATCCAGGGACGCGGCGAAAATTCTACCTTCAATGCCTCTTAGTCTGGGAGAGCATTACCCACACGACATGCGCTTAAATCACGTTTCAGCCAAACTCGCCCAGACAGGCTGGTGGTCAGAACCTGCGGCCTTTCCGTCAACCCAACTGGCGGTAAGCTTGTCTGCGAGTTCAACAGACACAAAGATATGATCCAGCCGTTGCGGATGCTCGTTTGAGTGACCCGGAAACGTAATGTCTTTGTCGGGGCGCGCGCCAAACAGTTGCAGCGCATCAGCAAATCCTTCTGCCATGATCTTGGAAAACTCAGCACTGCCGGGTTCCGTGTTGAAATCTCCCATCAGCAGGCAGCGTTTTGGCATCGGCGGCAATTTGTCATCAGGCAGAACGATCCATTCATCGCCAGGACCAGGCCCTGCTAGGCCGGGCGCTGAAACGAGCCCGCCCCAGTCCGGTGCGCTGCGGATAAATCCCAGGGCCTGATCAAGTTGCGCTGATCGCTGTTCGGCAGATAAATAGTTGAGGTGCACATTGTAAGCCCTTAGGGGTCGCGGGCATTCCACCACTGCTTCAAGCAATGCCTGATGGTCGTTCATATACCCCTCCACTGGCCATGAAGGCAGGGGCAGATTGCGTGCTGAGACAATCTTCCAGCGAGAGAGTGTCATGTTGCCGATCTGGCGCCGCATGCCTTGCGCATCGCCCGCGAGATCGACTGCAGGACCATAGATCCAGTCAAAGTCAGGCATCAGCGCCGCAAGCCGCAAGGCTTGGTCTGGCCATTCTTGCACGCGCCAGTTTCTTTCAACCTCCTGCAGGCAGATGATGTCTGCTCCCGCAACCGTACTGGCAATGCGGCTGAGGTCGATCAAGCCATCTCGGCCCTTTCCCCACTGAATGTTGTAAGTGACTATGTTCACCGCTGCACCTCTGAATTTCATCTTTTTAGGCCGTATTGGTCATGCTATCCACAACCAACAAAAATAATTCGAAGGGAGATATCAGAATGAAACGTCGCCTATTTCTCGCTGTCATGATTGGCGCAGCCACAGCCGTTTCAGCTCCGGCTTAGGACAAAATGAAACTCATTGTGGCAACTGAAGGGGCATTTCCTCCCTACAATTTTGTAGCTGAAGATGGCTCCTTGCAAGGTTTCGATGTGGATTTTGCCAAGGCAGTTTGCGAGAAGATCAATGCTGAATGCGAAATCATCAAGCAGGACTGGGATGGCATGATACCAGGCCTGATGGCCAAAAAGTATGATCTCATTGTTGCATCAATGGGCATTCTGCCGGAGCGTGAAGAAAAGATCGATTTCTCCAAACCTTACTACCAAGCACCGACGGCACTTGTTGCCATCAAGGCGCTCGGCCTCAAGACAGGTGCTGATGGATATGTTGATCCGGCTGCACTTGCAGGCAAGAAAATTGGCGTGCAGCGCGCGACAGCCTATGAAACCTTCGCGCGTGCCAATTGGCCGGGTGCCGAGATTGTCGTTTATGACTCCTCGGAAAGCGCCAATCTCGACATAACGGGAGGCAGGCTGGATGCGCGTTTTGATGATTTCATTACGCTGCGTGAGACACTGTTGAAGGCCGAAGGCGCAAACGAACTTGAACGCGTGGGAGGAATCTGGCCCGAGAAGGCCTTTGGCTCCAAGGGCGAAGGCATTGGCGTCCGCAAGGGCGAAGCTGACCTGAAAGCCAAGGTGGACAAAGCCATTCTCGATATGCGTGCTGATGGAACTTACAAGACCATCAACGACAAGTATTTCGACTTTGACATCTATGGCCAGTGAGCCAACTTGGATCTGCTGAAACTCCTGAACCTCAAGGGTTATGGTCACCTTCTGATTGACGGGGTTCTGATCTCGATTTCCGTAGGCATCGCGGC
>JBJXGL010000253.1:0-11531 GCA_046160365.1 Aestuariivirga sp.
ACGTGGTTGTTGGTGACGATCAGGCCGCGTGAGTCGACGATGACGCCGGAGCCTAGCGAGTTCTGCACTCTCTCCCTCGGCCTTCCGAAGGTGCCGTCGTCGCCAAAGAAGCGGCGGAAGAATGGGTCTTGAAACAACTCCCTTCTGCCTTGCGATTGCACCATCCGCTTGGCGTAGACATTGACAACTGCGGGTGCGGTCTGCCGCACGATGGGCGCGAAGGACAGCGTAATCTCCGCTCGCGATGACGGCGTCGCCGTCTCCGCCCAAGCAGGGTTGATCGGTAACACGAGAAGGGAAAGCAGGATCAAAGCGCGTTTCATGTCAGTTCATCTGCGGTCGACCTTTGTCGACAAAATGACGGCGGTTTCGATTTCGTCAACGCCCGGCAGTTGGCCGATCCGGTCGATCAGTTTGTCCATGTCTTCTGCCGTCGCCGTTTTCACTTGGGCCATCAGATCGAATTTACCGCTCACTGTGTGCAAGGTCTCCACCTGCGGCAGCCGTGCGACGCCTTGGGCGACTTCGACTTGCCGGCGCGGTTCCACCGATATCGTCACATAGGCGCCGATCCCGCCCCGGTCCACCTCGCTTCCAAGCTTAAGCGAGTAACCGGCAATGACGCCGCTCTCCTCGAGCCGGCTTAGCCGGTCCTGAACCGTTGTGCGCGACACGTTAAGCTTCCGCGCCAGCGACGCCACCGGCTCCCGCGCATTCGCCCTCAGGAGCGCGATCAGCTTCTCGTCATTGTCGGTTGAGCGCATTTCCGTCGTATCGCAGGATTCGGCGTCATTATGACGCCCATTCCGGCATCTCGCAACATTTCGCAGGGTTTATTCACTCTCCCGCAACACTTAGGTAGCACCCTCCAAGGGAAAAGGAGTCGGCCCATGCCCCGCCATGCCATGAAGCTTGTTCCAAAAAGCGCCGCCGCGCCCAAGTATTGCGATGCCGCCGAGGTATCCGCGACGCTCTCCCCGCAAGAGCCGCTTTTCTGTTTCAGCGCCCCGCAGCTTGCCGCGCGGGCACGGCAGTTCATCGGCCATTTTCCCGGCGAAGTCAGCTACGCCGTCAAGTGCAACCCGGAGGCGGCGGTTCTGAAGACCCTTGCGGACGCCGGAATCAAGGTTTGGGACGTGGCCTCGGTCCAAGAGATGGCTGCGGTTCACGCGGTGACGCCGGCCGCAAAGTTTCACTACCACAACCCGGTCAAATCCCGCGCCGAGATCAAAGAGGCCTTTGAAAAGTATGGCTGCCGCCGCTTCGCCGTCGATTGCCGGGCGGAACTGGCTAAAGTTGCGGAAATCGTCGGCGATGCCCGTGTCGAAATCGCCGTACGCTTCGTACTCCCACGCGACCGCGCCTCCTCGGCGCATGATTTCTCGACCAAGTTCGGCGCACCCGAGCATGTGGCCGTCGAACTGCTGAAGACGGCGGCTGCCAAGGGTTATGCGCCCGTCCTCACCTTCCATCCCGGCTCGCAAAGCCGCGATCCCAACGTCTACGCCCGCCATATCGAAGCGGCAGCACGGATCGCCAATGCCGCGGGTGTTAGGATCGCCAAACTCAACGTCGGCGGCGGCTTCCCCGCCAACTATCTCCTGAGCAAGGCACCCGAACCTGCCGACTTTTTCAAAACAATTCTTGAAGCCGTGAAACGCGCGTTCGCGTCCGGCGAAGCGCCGGCTCTCGAATGCGAACCAGGCCGTGGTATTGCGGCGCCCAGCATGTCGCTGCTCGCGCGGGTGAAGCTCGTGTGCAGCGAAGGCGACGACATTTTCATCAACGATGGCGTCTATGGCGGGCTGATGGAGTTCATGCAGGTGCCTGAGCTGATGCCGCCCTATCGCGTCATCCGTGATAGCAAGGTTCTGGAAGGCAAAACCAAGTCGTTCAAAGTGTTTGGCCCGACTTGCGATCCGCTCGATGTGCTGCCACACCGGCTCGATCTTCCCGAAGACCTGCGGGACGAGGATTTCATCGAGTTCGGCATGCTCGGTGCCTACGGGCTGGCGACGGCCACGCGGTTCAATGGCTATGGCAACCATGCGGTCGTCCATGTCGAGCAGGCGCTGACCCTTTAACTAATGCGCGGCAGGGCTTATCTCTGCCACAATGCCCAAGCGCCGTCCGGCCAGCATTCCTGGCGAAGCCCAGATCCTGGAATTCATCCGCAACTCGCCTTCGAAAGTAGGCAAGCGCGAGATCGCGCGTGCCTTTGGCGTCAAGGGAAGCGGGAAGATCGACCTGAAAGCAATTCTGAAATCGCTTGAACGCGACGGCAAACTCGCGCGTGAGAAATCGCGGGTGCGAGAAGTGAGTTCGATGCCAATGTCCGGCGCTGTAGAAATCGAGGGCATTGACGAAGATGGCGAACTCTTCGGTCGTTTGATCGAATGGGACGAAACCATCGATGGACCCGCCAAACCTTTGCTGATCGAACCTGCAAGACGCCAACCCGCTCCCGGCCCCGGCGACCGCGTCTTCTGCCGCATCGAGCCTTTTGTATCCGGACGTTACCGCCATAGGGGCAGGATTGTCAGCGCAATTGCTGCCCATGCAAAGAAGCCACTTGGCATCTTCCGCCGCAACCCCGATGGCCGCGGCGGGCGCGTGATCGAGATCGACAAGAAGGCGCGGCATGAAATCGCCATTCCACCTGCCGAGGAAAATGGCGCGCAGGACGGCGATCTGGTCGAAGTCTCGGTTGATCGTGGCCGCCGGATCGGACTTCCTACCGGCCGAGTCATTCGCCGGCGCGGCAATTTCGGCGATCAGCGCAACATTTCGCTTATCGCAATCCTCAACCACGCAATCCCCCACGAGTTCCCCCGTGCCGTGCTCGCGGAATCCGAGGCGCTGAAGCCTTTCAAAACCACGGGCCGCGCCGACCTTCGCAAAGTCCCGTTCATCACCATCGATCCCGAAGACGCACGCGATCACGACGATGCGGTGTGGGCGGTGCCGGACGAAAAAGGCGGCATCGACATCAGCGTGGCGATTGCCGATGTCGCCGCCTATGTGCACCCCCGAACCGCACTAGACCGCGAGGCCCGCATTCGCGGAAACTCGGTCTATTTTCCCGACCGCGTCGTGCCCATGCTGCCCGAGCGGATTTCGAACGATCTATGCTCGCTGGTGGAAGGCAAGGACCGCCCGGTCATCGTCTGCCACATGCATTTCGATGCGGACGGCCACAAGACCAAACATCGCTTTGAGCGTGGAGTGATGCGATCCGCCGCCAAGCTCTCCTATCAGGAGGCGCAAGCGGCCATCGATGGACGCGCCAATGCGAAGACCGCCGCACTGCTCGATCCGGTTTTGAAGCCGCTTTGGGAAGCCTACGGCATCCTCATGAAAGGCCGCCGCCGCCGCGAGCCGCTTGAACTCGATCTGCCCGAGCGCAAGCTGGTTCTCGATGCCCATGGCCTCATCGAACGCGTGGTTTCGCCCGAGCGCCTCGATGCGCACAAGCTGATCGAAGAGTTCATGATCCAGGCCAATGTCTCTGCTGCCGAGTCCCTCAATACCAAGAATGCCACCCTGCTCTACCGCGTGCACGAGCCGCCCACGCGCGAGAAGGCGCATGGGTTGAACGTATTTCTCAAAACCATCGATCTGGCGCTGCCGCTTGGACAGGCGCTGAAGCCCAAGCACTTCAATCATCTGCTGCGCCAAGTGAAAGACAAGGACTATGCGCAGCTTGTGAATGAAGTCGTGCTGCGCAGTCAGGCGCAAGCCGTCTACGCGCCCGATCAGCCGCAGCATTTCGGTTTGTCGCTCAAACTCTACGCCCATTTCACCTCGCCCATCCGGCGTTATGCCGATCTGGTCGTACATCGCGCGCTGATCCGCTGGCTCGATCTTGGTTCCGATGGCCTCACCGACGAAGAACGCGGACGCATCCGCGAAACCGGCGAACTCGTTTCTGACGCCGAGCGCCGCGCCATGGCGGCAGAGCGCGAAACGGTGGATCGCCTCATCGCGAGCCATTTGGCGACGAAGACAGGTGCGGAATTTCAGGGCCGCATCGCTGGTGTCGTGGGCGCAGGGCTTTTCATTAGACTCAATGAAACGGGAGCCGATGGTTTCGTACCGGTTTCTACGCTTGGTACTGAACGCTTCGGATATCACGAAGCCACGCACAGCCTGATCGGCTTCGAGACTGGACGCACCTATCGGTTGGGAGATACGGTAACCGTGAAACTTGTCGAAGCAGCGCCAATTTCGGGCGGGCTGAAGTTCGAAATGATCTCGGACGGAACGCCGGGACGGCCAATCTCCGGTCGCCGCTTCAGGCATTCAAGACCGCCGAAGCGTGGGAAAGGAAGACATTAGTGCCAACCGCCGTCGAAACTGCATCGAAGAGGTCTTGGAAACAAGCCATGTGGCGCGGGTTCATGTGCCGCTGCCCTAGCTGCGGCCATGGCCCCATGTTCCGTGCGTTCCTGAAAGTCAGCGACACCTGCCCGTCTTGCGGCGAGGAACTGCATCATCACCGCGCCGACGATGCCCCGCCCTATTTCACCATGATGATCGTGGGTCACCTCATCGTGCCGGCCATATTGGTAGTCGAAAAGGTTTGGAGACCTGAACTCTGGATTCACGCCGCAATCTGGATTCCGGCAACGCTTATTCTCTCGTTTGCACTTATGCCAGCCGTCAAGGGCTCGATTGTTGGTCTGCAATGGGCGATGCGCATGCATGGCTTCGGCGATTCCCCCGCAAACGCATGACCTACTCTCACCCTGAACTTGAAGACTCGCGGCAACATGACCGCGTGCAGAAACCCGCCGACTCGGCAACCCTCATCCTCGTCCGCCGCGATGGCGGGAGTGCGCGGGTTTTGATGGGCCAGAGGCACCGAAGCCACGCCTTCATGCCTAACAAATACGTTTTTCCCGGCGGCCGCCTCGACGCCGCCGATTGCCGCGCTGCATTCGCAGGAGACTTGGATGAATCAACGCTTTCGAAACTCACTCAGCGCATGCGTGGCCGGGCTTCGATCCACAAAGCGCGTGGCCTCGCTCAAGCGGCGGTGAGAGAAACCTTCGAGGAAGCGGGCCTTCTAATTGGCCGAAGGACTCCGGAGGAGTTGCCTGACCTCTCCCAACTCATTTTCTTCATGCGCGCCATCACGCCACCAGGCCGCACGCGCCGTTTCGACTCGCGATTTTTCGTTGCCCCCGCAGAAGTGGTCGGCAATCTCGACCAACCGATCCACAATGGCTCCGAAGAACTCTCGGAAATCCACTGGGTCAGCCTCGCTGAAGCCTTCGCCCTCGACCTGCCGCTCATCACCATCGACGTCCTGAAGCGCCTCAAGACCCACCTCGACGCCGGAAATCTGCCCGCCCCCGGCTGCCCGGTGTCGTTTCAGTACCAGCGCGGCCGCACCTGGCGTGAAGAGGTGCTATGAGCCCCGTTCCTTGACTTTCCGCCCCCAATCGGGTCTATCGCCACGAAATCCATTCGGAGACCATTATGGCTAAGGGCAACGTCATCAAGATCAAGCTGGAGTCGACCGCCGACACCGGTTACTTCTACGTCACCAAGAAGAACTCCCGCACCAAGACGGAGAAGCTCTCCTACAACAAATATGACCCCGTTGCCCGCAAACACGTGGCATTCAAGGAAACCAAGATCAAGTAAGCCTTCAGGCCTTTGATCGTTTGCAAGGGCACCTCTTGGGTGCCCTTTTCGATTCCGGAGTTGGGAAATATGGGCGCCGGCCCGGGGATTTGGAATCGAGGAGGCCACTCGGTACCGTCCCGGGCCGGCTAAGCCCCGTGTCTCAGGAGATGCGGCGGACCTGATCCGCGGGGCAACTTCGGCGCTGTTCTCGCGCCTGGTGATGGTGCTGGCGGGACGGTGCAGAGGTGCATTCCGCACCGCCCCGCTTAGGATTGCCGGACCCTTGGAGTGTTATCCGGCGGTTTCGAATTCGACTAAAACTTTAATCGATCCCACGCCAGTTTTCCAGCGCAAGTCATGGTAAACACTCGCTTAATGGAATTCAGTGTGAAGGATTAAGGTAAACGCTCAGGTCCCTTCCGGGGCCTCTTCCGGCTCTGGCAAATGCATTTCGAGCGGCATCTGCGCCTCGTCCTCGAGCGGGTCTTCGTCGGGCGCAAGCTCCTCGCTCACACGCGGGATCGGCATTTCGAAGCCAGGCGGCAAGGTCGCATCAAGCAGGCCAGCACCTTTCAGCTCCTGAAGCCCAGGCAGATCGCCAATTTCATTGAGCCCGAAGTGCTTGAGGAACTGATCGGTAGTTCCATACGTCACCGGCCGCCCCGGCGCTTTGCGGCGGCCACGCATGCGGACGAAGCCAAGTTCAAGCAGCGTATCGAGCGTGCCCTTGGAGAGCGCGACACCACGAACTTCCTCGATGTCCGCACGCGTCACTGGCTGGTGATAGGCAACGATCGCCAAGGTCTCCAGAGCGGCCTTTCCGAGCCGCCTCTGCTCGACAACTTCGCGGCGCAGAACAAAGCTCAGATCATCAGCCGTGCGAAGCGTCCACTTGCCTGAAACCAGCACGACATTGACGCCGCGATTGGCGTAGTTGGCCTTGAGATCGTCGAGAAGGCCTTGGACATCCGTGCCCTCGGGCAGATGCCGCGCGAGCTTCGCCGTATCTAGCGGTTCCGAGGCTGCGAAGAGCACGGCTTCGAGGATGCGCAAGTGCTGGGCCCTATCGGCGCGCGGATGAATGGTCACAATGGTGCTGGTCATTGCGGCCTCCTCCGCTTCATCGGCTTCGAGAACTGCTGCCTGGGACGGTACCATTGTCTTTCCTCACTCCAACTTACGCCGCCAACGTGCGGCGGCGCATGTAAATCGGTTTGAACGCATCATCCTGGCGCAGTTCGATGCGGCCTTCGCGCGCCAGTTCGAGACTCGCTGTGAAGCTCGACGCCGTCACCGAGCGGCGCATCGAGTCATCGGCGAGATACTCCGCGAGCCAGCTATCGAAGCTGCCCCAATCATCCATCGACCCAAGAAGGCGTTCGATGACCTCGCGGGCCTCCTTGATCGACCATGTCGGCAGACGCGTCACCGTGTAGTTCTGGTGGCGGGTTCTGCGGTGCGTGCGCTCGGCATAGGCTTTGAGCAGATCGATCAGATTGTCGGCGAAAACGTTCTGGGTTTCGACCTGCAGCGGTTCTGGAGCGCCGCGTTCGAAGACATCGCGGCCCAGAAGATTGCGCGCCATGAGATTGGCCGCGGCATCGCGCATGGCTTGCAGGCGTTGCAATCTGAATGCGAGGCGCGCCGCCAAATCCTCGGCCTGCGGTTCTTCCGCGGACTCTTGCGCTGGCAGCAGAAGCCGCGACTTCAGATAAGCCAGCCACGCCGCCATCACGAGGTAATCCGCCGCGATCTCGAGCCGCATGCGCCGCGCGTCCTCGATAAACGCCAGATACTGCTCGGCGAGTGCGAGAATGGAAATCTTCGCGAGATCGATCTTGTGCTGACGCGCGAGTTCGAGCAACAGATCGAGAGGGCCTTCGAAACCGCTGACATCCACGATCAAGGCATCCGGATCGGCGTCGACGGGTTCAACCCGCACCGGTCCTTCGCCGTCCGGCCAGCCAGTTGTCGTATCAGACGATTCCGTCACGCTCACATCACTCCAATGCGCCCGCGAGTTTAGCGCAAGAACAGGTTGATTCGTCCAAACTGGCTCACGGATTTTCCCCAGCTTCACGCCATCAGGGCATCGAGGTCCGCCAGGGCGGCCTTGCGATCGTATTTTTGCGGCTTCCGCGCGCTCTTCAACGCCGCCCGTGCGCGCTGTAACGCTTTGCCCTTGAGTTGGCCTGCCGCTGCCGCGACTTCCTCCATCTCTTCCATGACGCCGCCACAGTGCAGCAGCATGTCGCAGCCCGCGTTGAGCGCGCGCTCGCACTTTTCCGTCATCGAGCCGGAGAGCGCCTTCATCGACAAATCGTCGGTCATTAGCAGCCCGCGGAACCCGATCTCCTTACGGATGATGCGGCTGATGACCTTGCGCGATAGGGTGGCGGGTGCGTTTTTGTCGATGGCGGTATAAACGACGTGGGCTGTCATCGCCATCGGCGCGTCTGCGAAGGCCGCAAAGGGAGGGAAATCTGTTTCCTCGAGTTCGGCGAGCGATGCATCGACAACGGGAAGGTTCAGATGGCTGTCTACGGCCGCGCGGCCATGGCCCGGTATGTGCTTCACGACCGGCAGCACGCCGCCATCCATCAGCCCCGCAGCATGGGCGCGGGCCAACGCCATCACATGCTCGACATTCATGCTGTAAGCGCGATTGCCGATCACATCGTGGCCTGTGGGCTGAGGCACATCGAGCACGGGCAGGCAGTCGACCGTGATCCCCACATCGAACAGGTCTTCCGCCATCAATCGCGCCGAGTGTCTGGCGGTGCGAAGCGCCTGCACACGGTTCGTTTGGTAAAGATCGCCGAACGCCCGTCCAGCCGGATACTTACGCCAGAAATTCGACGGCGGCCCAAGGCGCTGAACACGTCCGCCTTCCTGGTCGATTAACACCGGCGCATCTCGCCGCCCCACAGCGGCGCGAAATGAAGCCGTCAGCGCACGGAGTTGATCGGGCGTTTCGCAATTGCGCTTGAAGAGAATGAGGCCCCAAGGGTTGCGCTCGCGGAAGAAACGGATTTCGTCGTCGCTCAGCGACGGCCCCTTGCATCCGCTAATGAAGGCAGAAATCTTCGGCAAGTTATTGCGCGCGCACGATACAGTCGCGCTCGCCCGCCGCAAGCAGAGAGTTGCAGACTTGCGAGGCGGCGCTCTTGTCCGCCATCGGGCCAACGCCCAAACGGTAGCGCGTGCTGCCGGCAACCGTCGCCTTGCTGATCCGCGGCGCCAATCCGCCGACGATGCCCGCGTGCCTGCTCTTGATGCGGCCCCATTCGCGCGACGCCTCTGCTTCGCTGCGGAACGACGCAAGCTGCGCAACGTAGCCGCCAGCGGGAGCCGGCGTGGCTTGCGGCTTCGCAGGTTGGATGGGCTTCGGAGCGGTAAGCGAGCCCACCTGCTGATCAGGATCGACGCCAGCGACTTGTTGCTGGGCGGGCTGCTGAGTCTCGGCGCCAGCATTGCTCTGATCGCGGCGGAACAAGTCGAGCAGCGTCCGCTTCTTCTTTGGAGCAGGTACCGCAGCTTCACCAGTTTGCGGCGCGGCAGCCGCCGCTTCGCCGCCAGCCGGCGGTACAAGCACAAGCGGTTCAACCGCGCTCACCTCTTGCTCGGGAGCGGGCTTCGGCTTGGCTTTCGCCTTGGCCTTTTGTTTCGTTGCAACTTTCTTTACGGGCTTGGCTGGAGGCGTGGCTTCCACTTGTTTCGGCTCGCCTGCTTCCTGATCGTCCTTGAGCTCCAATGTATCGGGAGGCGTTGTTTCCGTAGCTTCGCTTGCCGCTGGAGCCGCCTCGGGCTGTGGCGGCGGTTCGGGCAGAGCGGACGCGGCCTCGACGGTCGCATTGTTCGACGCCGCTGGAACCGGAGCGGTCAGCGACCCTTGCGTATTGCTCTGAGACGCATCGCTATCGCCCGGAGGCGGCGGTAGCGGAAGCGGAACAGTGTCGTCGCCCGCCGCTGGCTGTTGCGTTCCACTGTCAGCTGGAGCGGCGGTGTTGCCTTGCTCGGGTTGAACGGGCGGTGGCACCGGCATTTCTTCGGTCGGCACCATTTCGCCCCCCAGGACCTCGCGGTCGCCGACGATGCGGTCGTAGATTTGTTTCTTGGTATCGGCCGCCGGGACTTCGGTGGTGCCGGCGGCGGGTTCCGTTGGAGTTTCGGCCGCTGTCTTGGCCGCCTGTTCGGGCGCCGTCACCACCGGCACTTCTCCGGATTCCGCCGCCGGTGAGGCCGTCTTGACCTTTGTTTGGTAATACCAGACCGTCGCGCCCGCGGCGATCGCGGCGAGCAACAGCAGGCCCAAAAGAATCCACGGCCCGGCAGAGCGGCGCTCTTCATCGCCATAACCGTCCTCGACATCCCTGTAGGCCTGATTGTAGTCGCGTGCGGAGGCGCGGCGCTGGGCGCGGGGCGCGTCGTCCTCGAACACATCACCGTAATCGTCTTCCTGATTTGTCAGTGGCCTTCCTGCAGGCCGGGGGCGCTGCCGGGCGGGACGATAGTCAGCGCCGCCTGACTCGCTCTCCTGCCTGTAAGATGGCTCGTAGGGGGGCCGTGCTGGAACCGGCCTCTCTTGCGCCGGCGGCGTGTAAGTGGTCTCGCCATAGGCCCTTGGATTGATCCGCGGCGGCGCGGGCATAGTGCTCGCCGTATCGACGGGCCGGAAACCGGGAGGCGGTTGCGGCGGACGGTACTGCGGTTGGAACGCGGGCGCGGGCTGCGATGGGCTGCGCACTGCAGGTGGCACGGTTCTGTCGCCGCCGAGTGCCGGACGTGGTGGAGAGAGTTGGGCCGGCATGGAGGGCTGCGCAGGTCTTTGAGTGAACGAGGTTGAGAAATCGCGCCGCGGCGCCTGATCCTCATCGGCGAAACTGAACTTTGGCTTGCTGACTGCGAGCGAAGGCATTGGAGCCGCGATGGCAGGGGGCGCCTTGGCCGCTGGCGCGGAAGTTTTGGCGTCTCCGCTCCGCGCCGCTTCGGCCCGTTCCCGAGCGGCGTTGACGCGCTGCTCGGCTAGCTTCTCCGCAGCCGCACGCTGCGCCTTCAGACGATCGGCCATATCGGTCCCCGATGCATTCGGCGCCGCCGCCTCCTGACGCGGTAAAGGCGCAGCCGCCGGCTTCGGAGGAGGACCGGCCCGGGGAGCGACGCGCGGCGCCATCGGCGCCGGCTTCGCCACGGCGACGCCTTCCGCCGGACGGCTCGCCGCCAGGGCGGGCTCCTTCTTCGGCTTGAACTCCTCGGAAATGCGCGGCAGTTCCTTGGTTCCGATGCCGAGCCGTTCGCGCCAGTTGCGCTTGTCGGGCCCGTTTGAAGTACTCTGATCCATACCCTTGCAGTTCCGCCCTACATTTCTTCGACCGGGGTGACCCCCAGGATTCGAAGCCCGCTGGCCAATACATAACGAATGGCGCGCAGAAACGCGAGCCGTGAGATTGTAGTCTCACTATCACTTTCAACAATAAACCGCAAATGCGGCGACTCTTTGCCCTTGTTCCAAAGCGCGTGAAAATCCCCCGCCAAATCAGCGAGATAGAAAGAAACCCTGTGGGGCTCGTGAGCCAGGGCGGCGGATTCGAGCAGCCGGGGGTAACCGGCAAGCCGTTTTACGACCGCCAATTCGCCCTCGTCGGTGAGCAGTGAGAAGTCCGGTTTGCGATCATCCGCGGCGCCCTTGCGCAGCACCGAACAGATTCGGGCATGAGCGTACTGGACATAGAACACCGGATTGTCCTTCGACTGCTCGGTGACTTTCGCAAAGTCGAAATCGAGCGGCGCTTCGTTCTTGCGGTAGAGCATCATGAAGCGGACGACATCCGGACCCACTTCATCGACTACTTCACGAAGTGTCACGAAGTCCCCTGCCCGCTTGGACATTTTGACCG
>JBJXGL010000254.1:0-21253 GCA_046160365.1 Aestuariivirga sp.
GTTGTCTCGCCGCCCGAAATCAGAACGCAAGGCGGCTTCACAGGCTGACCGAAGCGCCGCGCTTGTTTTGCGATGCCGGCCATCACGTAACCCACCTCGCGCGCCTCGCCTTCGATGGCGTCGCCAAGGATCAGCGGCGTGATGCCATTCGCCTTCGCAACCGCCGCCGCTGCCTCGAGTGATTTCTGCGGCGAGGCGATGAGGATATTCTCGCAGCGAGCCAGCCGCGGGTCGCCGGGCTTTGGAGTTTCGTCCAACGCTTTCTCCAAATGCGCCGCGACAGTCGCAGGTACATCGAGATTGTACTTCGCGATGATGGCGCGCGCTTCCGCGAATGTGGTGGGGTCGGCTACGGTCGGTCCCGATGCCACGGCGGCGAGATCGTCTCCAGGCACATCGGAAATGACGAGACTCACAACGCGCGCCGGGAACGCGGCTGCGGCAAGCCGTCCGCCTTTGATTGCTGAGAGATGTTTCCGCACGCAATTCATTTCGCCGATGGGCGCGCCGCTTGCCAGCAGCAGTCTGTTGACCGCTCGCTTTTCTTCGACGGTGATTCCGGCAGCGGGCAATGAGAGCAACGCCGAGCCGCCGCCGGAAATGAGCGCGATGACAAGATCGTCTGGCGTCAGGTTCTTCACCATGTCGAGCATGCGAGCCGCTGCTTTGGTTCCGGAATCGTCGGGCACCGGATGCGCTGCTTCGACGATTTCGATGCGCTCGCATGGAACGCCGTGACCGTAACGCGTGACGATTAAACCTTCGGCTTGGTCGGGCCACGCCTTTTCGAAGGCCGCGGCCATCGCCGCCGAAGCCTTGCCGGCACCCACGACCATCGTGCGTCCTTTCGGCGGAGCGGGAAGGGCGGCGGGCACGCATGTCCCAGGCATGGCGGCGGCGATCGCCGCGTCGAGCATGGAGCGTAGCAGGGTGCGCGCCGCTTCGTTGTTCATTATGTCTTCTGGCCGACTTCGAACGCCGCCATAAGTTCCAGCGCCTTCACCATCGCAGAATGATCGAGCTTGCCATGGCCATTGGCGGCGCAGGCGTTGAAGAGTTCCTGCGCAGTCGCGGTGTTGGGAAGCGACACGCCGAGCTGGCGGGCACTCGACAACGCGAGGTTCAAATCCTTCTGATGCAGCTCGATGCGGAAGCCCGGAGCGAAGGTGCGCTTCACCATGCGGTCGCCATGCACTTCGAGAATGCGCGAGGCCGCGAAGCCGCCCATCAGCGCTTGCCGCACCTTGGCGGGATCGGCGCCCGCTTTCGACGCGAAAAGCAGCGCCTCGCCCACGGCTTCGATGGTGAGCGCCACGATCATCTGGTTCGCGACCTTGGCGGTTTGGCCATCACCATTGCCGCCGACCAGCGTGATGTTCTTGCCCATCTTCTCGAACAGCGGCTTGACGCGCTCGAAATCCCGGTCCGCGCCGCCCACCATGATGGTGAGCGACGCGGCTTTTGCTCCGACTTCGCCGCCCGAGACCGGAGCATCGAGATAACCGGCGCCAAGCTCGTTGATGCGCTTGGCGAAATCCTTCGTCGCGATGGGTGAGATCGAGCTCATGTCCACCACAATCTTTCCTTTGGATATTCCTTCCGCGACGCCGCCTTTTCCGAACAGTACTTTCTCCACATCAGGCGTGTCCGGGAGCATGAGGAAGACGATGTCCGAAGCCTTTGCCACTTCGGCCCCACTCGCGCACACCTTTGCTCCTCTGGACACGAGTTCTTCCGGCGCCTTGCTGCGCGTGTTGACGAAAAGCGCATGGCCCGCCGCCAGCAGATGCCCCGCCATGGGAGCGCCCATGATGCCGAGCCCGATGAATCCAAGATTCATGAAACGTCTCCCATTGTTTTCATCCAGCCGAGGCCTTCAACGGTGCCAGCCTTCGGTTTATATTCGCAGCCCGCCCATCCGGCATAACCGATCTTGTCGAGATGGGTGAAGAGGAAGGGATAGTTCAGCTCTCCCGTGCCCGGCTCGTTGCGGCCCGGATTGTCGGCGATCTGGATGTGCGCGATCCGCGGCAAGAGCCTCTGCAAGTTCGCCGCGAGTTCTCCTTCCATGCGCTGCATGTGATAGATGTCGTATTGCAGCTTGATGTTGGGATGTGCCGCTGCTTCGATCATGGCGATGCCCTCGGCGGAGCGGTTCAGCAAGAAGCCCGGAATGTCGTAGCTGTTGATCGGCTCGACGATCAGCAGGATGCCTTCCTTCTCCAGCGCGCGTGCAGCGAAGTTGAGGTTTGCCGCCATGGTGGCCAACGCTTTCTCGCGCGCCAAGCCGGCGGGTACGATGCCGGCAAGGCAGTTGATCATGGTGCAGCCCAGCGCCTTGGCATAGCCGATCGCTTTGCCAACGCCGTCCTGAAATTCGCCCACGCGATCAGGCAGACAACCAATCCCGCGCTCGCCGCCATCCCAGTTGCCGGCGGGCAGATTGAAGAGAACCTGCTTCAGACCATTACCATGCAGCGCGTCCGCGACCTGTTGTGCTGGAAAAGCATAAGGCCCCACATATTCAACACCCGTGAAGCCTGCCTTGGCCGCGGCGGGGAAGCGTTCGAGGAACGGATGCTCGTTGAACATCATGGACAGGTTAGAGCAGAACTTCGGCATTTTGATTTTTCCTCAATCGAGCAGCGCGATGGCGGTTGGCGCGTCGGCGGCGGCTTGGGCCAAGTCCTCGAACTCGGTGACCTTGTCGAGTTCGGTGCCCATGGCAACATTTGTCACACGCTCCAGAATGATCTCCACCATCACAGGAACGCGGAACTCCTCCATGAGTTGTTTCGCTTTTTCCAGGGCGGGCAGGATCGCGCCAGGTTCCGTGACGCGCAGCGCCTTGCAGCCAAAACCCTCGGCCACCTTCACGTGATCGACGCCAGCGCTTCCCAGTTCCGGCGCGTTGATGTTCTCGAAGGAAAGCTGGACGCAGTAGTCCATGTTGAATCCACGCTGCGATTGGCGAATGAGGCCGAGGTAGGAGTTGTTCACAACGACGTGGATGTAAGGCACCTTGAACTGCGCGCCCGCCGCCAGCTCCTCGATCAGGAACTGGAAATCGTAATCGCCGGAAATCGCCACCACGGGAGATGCTGGATCGGCGATCTTGACGCCAATCGCTGCTGGAATGGTCCAGCCCAGCGGTCCCGCCTGACCGCAATTGATCCAGCCTCTCGGCTTATAGACATGGAGAAACTGCGCGGCGGCAATCTGCGAGAGGCCTATGGTCGAGACATATGTCGTGTGGCGCCCGAACGCCTTGTTCATCTCCTCGTAGACGCGCTGCGGCTTGATCGGCGTGTCGTCGAAGTGGGTGCGGCGAAGCATGGTCTTCTTGCGCTCGCGGCATTCGCCAAGCCAGGCCGAGCGGTCCTTGAGCTTACCCTTTGTCTTCAGCGCCGCCGCTTCCTCGACGAACAGTTCCAGCGCCGCCTTCGCATCGGAGACAATCGCATAGTCAGCCGCGAAGACGCGACCGATCTGCGTGGGCTCGATGTCGACATGGGTGAATGTGCGGCCCTTGGTGTAGACGTCGACGCTGCCGGTGTGGCGGTTGGCCCAGCGGTTGCCGATGCCGAGGACGTGGTCGGAGGCAAGCAGCGTTGCGTTTCCGTAACGGTGGCTTGTCTGCAATCCGGCCATGCCTACCATGAGCGGATGATCGTCCGGGATTGTTCCCCAGCCCATGAGAGTCGGCACAACAGGTACGCCGGTTAATTCCGCGAATTTCACCAGGAGATCGTCCGCGTTTGCATTTATGATGCCGCCGCCCGCTACGATAAGCGGTTTCTCAGACGCGTTTAGCATGCCGAGCGCCTTTTGGATCTGCGCACGTGTGGCGGCGGGTTTATAGACTGGAAGCGGCTGATAGGTTTCGGGATCGAAGTTGATTTGCGTTGCCTGCACGTCGAACGGCAAGTCGATCAACACTGGACCCGGTCTTCCAGAACGCATGAGATGGAAGGCCTGTTGGAATGTGCCCGGAACCTGCGCGGGCTCGCGCACGGTGACCGCCCACTTGCACACCGGTTTTGCGATCGACTCGATATCGACGGCCTGGAAATCTTCTTTGTAGAGTCTTGCGCGCGGCGCCTGACCGGTGATGCAGAGGATCGGGATTGAATCGGCCCAGGCCGAATAGAGGCCGGTGATCATGTCGGTGCCGGCTGGCCCTGAGGTTCCGATGCACAGGCCGATGTTGCCAGCCTTGGCGCGGGTATAACCTTCCGCCATGTGCGATGCCGCCTCGACATGGCGCGCGAGAAGATGTGAAATGGTGTTGCGTGGCCGGAGTGCGGCATAGAGCGGATTGATCGCGGCGCCGGGCACGCCAAACGCTTGGCGTACGCCTTCCAGCTCCAGAACCCAAACGGCTGCTTCCGCTGCTGTCATCTTAGGCATGGTTTGCTCCTGTGTGGGTTGAGGAATCCTTCGTGTGCAACAGCGCACCCGCGACATATGCCGCCGCCACCGCCCTGTCGTCGCCGAGGATCATCAGTGAAAACAAAACATCTTCGAGTGATTCGGACACTTCCTGGCGGCTCGCCAGGACCGGCGTCGCCCAGGGATCGAGCACGACAAGGTCCGCGAATTTGCCGGGCTCGAGCGAGCCCATCTCAGTGTCAAGTTTCAGGAGACGTGAATTGCCGCGAGTCGCCATCTGGAACAGTTCGACGGCCGACGGCTTGTAGCCCCCGAGCATCTGCAGCTTGTAGGTCTCGCCGAGCGTCGTCAGCATCGAGTAGCTGGTGCCGCCGCCCACATCGGTGGCAAGGCCGACCTTCACCTGGCGTGGCTCTTTCCGCATGTGGCCGAACTTCATGATGCCGGACCCGAGGAAGGCGTTCGACGTGGCGCAATGGATAACGGAGGACCCAGTTTCGGAGAGCCTCGCGCATTCGCGTTCGGAAAGATGAATGCCGTGGGCAAAGAAACTGCGATCGCTCAGCAAACCGTAGCGGTCGTAAACGTCGGTGTAGTCTTTCGTGTCCGGGAAAAGTTCGCGGATGAAGGCGATCTCACCGGGACTCTCGGAGAGATGCGTCTGCATCAGCGCACCGGGCAGCGATTTCAGCAACTCCCCCGAGGCCGCAAGCTGCGCTTCGGTCGATGTCACGGCAAAGCGCGGCGTCACCGCGTAGCGCAACCGCGCGCGGCCATGCCAAGCGCGGTAGAGTTCTTCGCTTTCACGCGCGCCCGATTCCGGCGTATCCTGAACCTCCGGAATTGCATTGCGGTCCATCATGGTCTTGCCGGCAATGAGCGCTATGCCGCGCTTCTCCGCTGCCGCAAATAGCGCGTCCGCGCTCGCCTTGTGCACGGAGCAGAATGCCATTGCCGAGGTCGTGCCGTGTTGCAATAGACGGTCGAGGAAAATCTCGGCCGCCCGCGCCGCATATTCGGGCGAGGCGTAGCAGCTCTCTTCAGGAAAGGTGAAGCGCCGCAACCAGTCGAGCAGATCCTTTCCGGGCGCCGCGAGCATCCGGTATTGCGGAAAGTGAATATGCGCGTCGATGAACCCCGGCATGACGATGCGGTTGCCGAAGTCGTCGGCAGGGACACTGCGCCAGTCGGGCGGAAGTTTCGCGGCCGGCCCCGCCCAAACGATGCGCCCGTCCGGTCCAATCGCGACCGCGCCTTTCTCTTCATGAGTCACGTCGCCATGCGCCACTCCGAAGGACAGCGTCTGGCCCAGTACGACCCGTGCGGAAGACCGCGTATGCCCGGCTTCACGCATCAAAGTTTGCCGATCCAGGCGCCGAGCTTGGCGCGTTCTTCGGGCGTCATGCCGGTCTTGTTGCCGAGCGGCATGGCCCTGCTCTTGACCGACTGGGTTTCGATCTGCGACGCAAACCGCTTCAAGTCATCGAGAGATTCAAGCGCGATGCCTTTAGGCGCTTTCTTGATCGTCTTGTCCGTTGGATTGACCGCATGACACGAAGCGCAGCGAGTCTGCACGATCGTTGCTGCGTCGGCATCCGTTACCTCGCCCTGATAGGCGGGGAGCGCTTCGGGCTGCGTGATGACTAGCGCCAACGCCAATGCGCCTCCGATTACCGGCAAGGTCCAGGCGATTTTCTCCTGGCTGTCGCCCACCTCGACCCGCACGAGAAACTGCCGCAGGGAGGCGCCGGCCAGCACGATCAGTCCGACGAGTAGCCAAGCCTGCGGATGATCGCTGATCACCGGATAGTGGTTCGACACCATCATCAGGAGCACCGGCAAGGTTAGATAGGTGTTGTGCAGCGAGCGCTGCTTGCCAATCACGCCGTAGCGGCCATCGGGCTGCTTGCCCTCGAGCAGCGCCGCCACGATCTTGCGCTGGTTCGGGATGATGATCATGAACACATTCGCGGCCATGATCGTGCCGATGAAAGCGCCGACATGGATCAGCGCGCCGCGGCCCGAGAACACGTAAGTGTAGAACCACGAGGCCGCGAGGATGAGAATAAAGACGAGGAGTCCGAGAACTCCGGTGCTGCGCCCCAGAGGCGAGCGGCAGAGCGCGTCGTAGATGGCCCAGCCCGCAACGAGGCTCGCGACCGAAATACCGATCGCCTGCCATGGCGAGAGCGCCATCACGGATGGATCGATCAGATAGGTCGAGGCATTGAAATAGTAGAGCACGATCAAAAGCAGGAAGCCCGTGACCCAGGTGAGGTAGGCTTCCCATTTGAACCAGATCAGGTCCTTGGGCAGGCTCGATGGCGCGGTTATATATTTCTGCACATTGTAGAAGCCGCCGCCGTGGACTTCCCACGCTTCGCCCGCAACGCCTGCCGGCAATCCGTCTCGTTTCCGCAAGCTGAAATCGAGTGCTACGAAATAGAACGATGTGCCGATCCAGGAGATGCCGGCGACAAGATGCCCCCAGCGGATGACGAAGTTAAGCCAGTCCTCGCTTATGGGGCCGGTCCAGGTCATGGCGTAGGCAACGGCGAATGCGATGGCAATGATAGGCAGCGTCCATGCGATCTTCGACAGTGGATCGCCCACTTCGTGGCGCACGAGGAAGTGCCGCGCCGCCGCGCCTGCCACCACGATCAATCCAACCAGAATCCACGCGTGCGGATGGTCGGTGATCATGGCGAAGTGATTGCTGATCATCATCGCCAGAACGGGCAGCGTCAGATAGGTGTTGTGCAAGGACCGCTGCTTGCCGGTGGCGCCAAGGGATGGATCGGGCGTTTCGCCGCGGATTAGCGCCGCGGTGATTTTCCTCTGATTTGGAATGATCACCATGAACACATTCGCCGCCATGATCGTGCCCACCAGCACGCCCACATGAATGAGCGCGCCACGTCCTGAAAAGACGTGCGTGTATCCGAAGGCGGCGGCAAGGATGAGGACGAAGACGAGTGCGGCGAGCAGCGTTGGGTTCGACACTGCAAAGGCGCGGCACAATGTGTCGTAAACAATCCATCCCGCAACGATGCTCGCAACCGAAATCGATATTGCGGAGAGTGGCGACAGCGCCATCACGGCGGGATCGATCAAGAAGGCCGGAGCGTCGAGATAGTACTGCACGATCAAAAGCAGGAAGCCCGTGACCCAGGTGAGGTAGGCCTCCCATTTGAACCAGATCAGATTCTCAGGCAGCTTGGTGGGAGCCGAGAGATATTTCTGCACATTGTAGAATCCGCCGCCGTGGACCTCCCATGCCTCGCCCGAAACGCCAGGCGGCAGCTCGCTATGCTTCTTCAGCGAGAAATCGAGCGCTACGAAATAGAAGGACGTGCCGATCCAGGCGATGCCTGCGATCATGTGGCCCCAGCGCAGGGCGAGATTCAGCCATTCCGCGATGAACGGATCCATTTCAGGCTCCAGGTGTCAGGTGTCAGGTATCAAGAAAATGCCAGGTGCCGTTCTTGACACCTGGCACCTGACACCTGTTATTGCGGTAACTGATCGTCGATGCCCTTGACGTACCAGTTCATGCCCAGAATATCGCCGTCGGGCAGGCCTTTGCCGGCTTCGCCCACGGTCGAACCATCCTGTTTGGTGATCGGGCCGGTGAACGGATGCAACTTGCCGGACTTGATCGCCTCCGCGGTTTCGGCCGCCATCTTGGCTACGTCCTCGGGCATGTTGGTGAAGGGCGCGATATGCACTGTACCGTCCGCCATGCCATCCCACGTGGCTTGCGATTTCCAGGATCCGTTCATCACGTCGTTGATGCGCCGGATGTAGTACGGACCCCAGTCGTCGACGATCGCAGTCAATTGCGACTTCTCGGCGAACTTGATCATGTCGGAAGCTTGGCCAAAACCAAACTTACCCTGCTCCTGGGCCACCTGCAGCGGCGCGGTCGAGTCGGTATGCTGCACCATGATATCGGCCCCCTGGCTGAGCAGCACCTTGGCGGCATCGGCTTCCTTGCCCGGATCGTACCAGGAGTTCACCCACACGATCTTCACCTTGAAGTCCGGATTCACCGATTGCGCGCCGAGCATGAAGGCGTTGATGCCCGCCACGACTTCCGGAATCGGGAAGGACACGATGTAACCCGCCGTGCCGGTCTTCGACATCTTCGCGGCAATCTGCCCGATCACATAACGGCCTTCGTGGAATTTCGCGTTGTAGGTCGTGACGTTGTCCGCGGTCTTGAATCCGGTGGCGTGTTCGAACTTCACGTCCGGAAACTTCTTGGCGACCTTGAGCGTGGGCTCCATGAAACCGAATGACGTGGTGAAGATGATGTTGCATCCGTCACGCGCGAACCGCTCGATGGCGCGCTCGGAGTCAGCCTCCGGAACATTTTCGGCATAGGCGGTTTCCACCTTGTCGCCGAATTCCTTCTTCACGGCCTCGACGCCCTGATGATGCTGATAGGTCCAGCCGAAGTCGCCAACCGAGCCGACATAGACCCAGCAGGCCTTGGTCGCCGCCGAGGCCGATGCCGAAGCGGCCCCCAGAGCCAGCGCCGTCAAGGCGGCAGTTGCAAGCAGTTTTTTCATTTACGTTCTCCCTTGTTTGGTTCGAGTGTTAGCGGTCAGGCACAAAAGACTGTCCGAGGCAGGCCGGGGTATTGGCCCGCATCAGAGAGCGGTTGCCGGAGATCACCACGAGAGCGGCGATCGTCACGAGATAGGGAAGCATGGATAGGAACTGCGAGGGAATGCCCCATCCGAAGGTTTGCACAGTATATGCTAGGATCGAGATGGCGCCGAAGAGATAGGCCCCAGCGACGGCCCGCCACGGCAGCCATGATGCGAAAACGACGAGAGCCAGCGCGATCCAGCCGCGACCGGCCGTCATGTTCTCCACCCATTGCGGCGTGTAAGCGAGCGAGAGATAGGCTCCGGCCAGTCCTGCGCATCCGCCGCCGAACATGACGCAGAGATAGCGCACCCCGATAACATTGTAGCCAAGCGCATGGGCGGAGCTGTGGCTGTTGCCCACGGCGCGGATGATGAGCCCGGCCTTGGTCTTGAACAGTACATAGGCCACCGCCGCCGTCAGCAAGATAGCGCCGGGAATCAGCGGATCGACGCCTCCCAGATTGGGTATCTTGACGCCCGGCTGGCCGACGAAGCCCTCGCCGATCAGCCCCGACAGCCCAAGCCCCAGAAGTGTCAGGGCCAGTCCCGTCGCCACCTGGTTCGACACCAGTGTCAGCGTCAGGAACCCGAACAACAGCGACATGATGATTCCCGCCAGGATGGCCGCGAGTACGCCGATGAACGTCGAGCCGGTCAGCAGGGTGGCGGCGAAACCGCAGACCGCGCCCATCACCATCATGCCTTCGACGCCGAGGTTGAGCACGCCGGAGCGTTCGACGACGAGTTCTCCAATGGCCGCAAAGAGCAGCGGCGTGGAGGCGGTCATGATCGTCAGTATGAGGTCCATGATCTTACTCCGCCGGTTGCAGTTTGGAAGCGCGCGCACTCGTCTCGAACTTGATCCGGTAGAGGATCAGCGTGTCGCAGGCGAGAATGAAGAACAGCAGGATGCCCTGGAACACCTTGGCGATCTTGTCGGAAATTCCAAGTGTGATCTGCGCCGCCTCGCCGCCGATGTAGCTCAGCGCCAGCAACAGGCCGGCGATGATCACGCCAAGCGGATTGAGTCTTCCGAGGAAGGCCACGATGATCGCGGCGAAGCCATAGCCCGGAGAAATCTGCGGCTGCAATTGGCCGACGACGCTGGCGATCTCGATGCATCCGGCAAGTCCGGCAAGGCCGCCAGAGAGCAGGAAGCAGAACACCACCATCTTCTCGCGCGAGAACCCGGCGAACCGTCCCGCGCGTGGGGCGCTTCCGGCCACGCGAATTTCGAATCCCTTCAGCGTGCGGCCCATGAGAAAGGCGAGGGCCAGCGCCGCCAGAACCGCGATCAGCGCACCCATGTGGACGGAGCCCGAGATGTTCGGCAGAAGCTGCCAGCCTTCGAAGGTGATCGACTTCGGAAAATTGAAGCCCTGCGGATCGCGCCACGGCCCGCGCACCAGCCAGTCGAGCAGCAGTTGCGCCACATAGACGAGCATGAGCGATGTCAGAATTTCGTTGGCGCTGAACTTGTTCTTGAGGACAGCGGGAATGTAGCCCCAGGCCATTCCACCAAGCGCGCCAAAGACGAGCATCAGCAAGAGTGTCAGCGGCGATTGGAAGGTGGGAAACAGGACGGGGATCATGCCGCCCAGTATGGCGCCGGCGGTAAGCTGGCCCTCGGCGCCGATGTTCCACACATTGGCGAGATAGCAGACCGCAAGCCCCGCTCCGATCAGGACGAGCGGAGTCGCCTTGACGATCAGCGCTTCAATGGACCACCAGGCCGTCAGCGGTTCGACGAAGTAAACATAAAGCGCGGAGAGAGGATTGAAACCGCGCAGCGCGAAGATGATGCCGCCGGCGATGACCGTCAACGCAAGCGCAATGAATGGCGAGGCAATCGCCATGGCATGCGAGTGTTCGCCACGCTTCTCAAGCACGATGCGCATGGTGCGTCTCCTTCACTTCGTGCGCGCCCGCCATGAGCAGGCCGATCTTTTCGGCGTTGAGTTGGCCCGCCGGATAGGCTTCGGAAAGCTGCCCGCGGGAAATGACCGCGATGCGGTCCGCCACTTCAAATATTTCATCGAGGTCCTGGCTGATCACCAGCACCGCCGAGCCATCCCGCGAAAGGTCGATCAAGGCTTGGCGGATTGTGGCGGCAGCTCCCGCGTCCACGCCCCAGGTCGGTTGGTTCACGACCAGAATGCCGGGTTTCCTGTCGAGTTCGCGGCCGATGACAAATTTTTGCAGGTTGCCGCCGGAAAGCGCCCGCGCCTCGGGATCAGGCTTGCCTTTGCGCACGTCGAATTCCTTGATCACCCGCTCACTGACGCCCATGGCGCCGCCTCTCTGCAAGAGGCCGCTCTTCACCACACTGTCGTCGGAGGCATGACGGGTGAGCACGACGTTCTCGGACAGCTTGAAGCCCGGAACTGCGCCGTGGCCGAGCCGTTCCTCCGGCACATAAGCGCCGCCGAGACGCCGCCGTTCGTTGACGCCATTGCTTCCGCAAGACTTCGTGTCCATGACCAGCATGCTGGGTTTGGCGACGGAGCGCTCACCCGAAATGGCATCAAACAGTTCCGACTGTCCGTTGCCTGCGACACCTGCAATGGCGACGACTTCGCCCGCCTTCACGTCCAACGTGACATTCTTCAGTTCTACCGCGAAGGGACCGTCCGCCGGCAGGTTGAGCCCGTCCAATTTGAGGCGCACCTGGCCACTATCGCTTTTTCGCGGCGTGTGGACGACGTGAATGTCGCCGCCCACCATCAGCTTGGCGAGGCTCGCCGCCGTTTCCTTGGTCGGATCGACATTGGCCACCACCTTGCCGTGGCGGAGAATGGTGGCGTTGTGGCAAAGGTTCTTCACTTCTTCCAGGCGGTGGCTGATGTAGATCACGGCGCAGCCTTCGCCCGCGAGCCGTGTCAGCACCTTGAACAGCTGCTCGGCTTCCTGTGGCGTCAGCACCGCCGTCGGCTCGTCCATGATCAGAAGCTTGGGCTCTTGCAGCAGGCAGCGCACGATCTCGATTCTTTGGCGTTCGCCGACCGATAGATCGCCAACCGACGCCGTGGGTTCGAGCGGCAGGCCATAATCCTTCGAAACGGTCACAATCTTCTGCGAGAGGCTTTGCATGTCGAAGTCGCCCGGCATGGCGAGTGCTATGTTCTCGGCAACGGTCAGCGCCTCGAACAGCGAGAAGTGCTGGAACACCATGCCGACGCCAAGCTTGCGCGCGGCGGCGGGATTGGTAATTGTCACGGTCTTCCCCATCCAGCGGAGTTCGCCGGAGGTTGGGTGCAGCGCGCCATAAATCATCTTGACGAGGGTGGATTTGCCGGCGCCATTCTCGCCAAGGAAGGCGTGAATTTCGCCGGGCTTCACGCGCAATGTCACATCGTCGTTGGCGCGCAGCGTGCCGAAAATCTTGGTGATGTGGAGCGCTTCGAGCAGATATTCGGCGGTCATGCGGAAGCCCTTTCCGATGGCGCAACGGTCTCTTGCCGTTGCAGTTCCTCGTGAAGCGATAACACTTGCGCGGCGGTCGCCAGTGCGATGGCGGCGGGTTCCTTGGAGCGGATGCCGCCGATGCCAATGGGACAGATCAGCGATTTCACACGCGGTTCCGGCACGCCCCCTTCAAGCAAACGCCTTTCGAAACGCACCCGCTTCGTTGCGCTGCCGATCAGGCCGGTGCGCGCGATATTCATGTTGCGAAGTGCTGCATCGCAGATCGCAAGATCGAGCGCATGCGAATGACTCATGACGAAGGCGAGGCTCCCCTGCGGCGCATTCCGCAGAATCGATTCCGGCTCTTCCGATGCGATGCATGTCACGTTCCGCGGGACCGCGCCCGGAAAGGCATTGGGACGCGGATCGATCCAGCGGACATCGAAGGGAAGCGGCGCAAGCGACAGGACAAGCGCCTTGCCCACATGGCCTGCGCCAAACAAATAGACCTGCCGCAACGGTTGTTCCGGTTCGCGCTCTCTCAGAGCCGCGACTTCGCCAAGCGAGGTGCGGTCGAACACCCGCGTTTCCAAAGTCACTCGCCCACCGCAGCATTGGCCAAGGTCGGGACCTAGTGAATGGGTCGAGCGCTTCATAGCGGTGCCCTTGCCGAGCATCGCCTGCGCCGCGGCAAGCGCGCGCCATTCCAGCGTGCCGCCGCCGATGGTTCCGTGGAAGCCTTCCGCCGTCACCACCAATCGTGCGCCCGCATCGCGCGGAGCCGAGCCTTCGGAAGAGATGACGGTGACGAGCGCGCAAGCGCCGTGCCGCGCGATGGCCGCTTCGATGAGCGCCCAGGTCTTCATGCCATCCCCCTTACCGCTTTCAGGATAGCCTCCGGCGTGGCGGGTGCGTCAAGAGCGGGAATTTTGCCGGGGGATAAGCTTGCCACCGCATCGAAGATCGCGGCCCAGACCGAGATGCCCAGCATGAGCGGCGGCTCGCCCACGGCCTTGGAGCGGTAGATCGTGTCTTCGCGGTTGCCCGGCGACTTGTAGAGCGCCACGCGGAAGTCGGCGGGCACATCGGAGGCGCAGGGAATCTTGTAAGTGGACGGCGCATGGGTGCGAAGCCTGCCTTCGGCGTCAAAGACAAGTTCCTCCATGGTGACCCAGCCCATGCCTTGAACGAAGCCGCCTTCGATCTGGCCGATGTCGATCGCCGGGTTCAGCGACTTGCCGACGTCATGGAGAATGTCGACGCGATCGACTTTCATCTCGCCCGTCAGCGTATCGATGGTGACCTCGGAACATGCCGCGCCATAAGCGAAGTAGAAGAACGGCCTCCCCTTCGCCTTGGGACGATCCCAGACGACTTTCGGCGTCGCATAGAAGCCCGTGGAAGAAAGCGAGATGCGGGCGAGATGTGCCTTCTTGACGAGATCCTTGAAGGCGATGCTCTGGTTGCCAATGATTACCTGACCGCTGTCGAAGCGGATGCGGGTCTTCGGCACCTTCCATGATTTCGCAGCGAAATCGACCAGGCGCTGACGGATTGTCGAGGCCGCGTTCTTCGCCGCCATGCCATTGAGATCGGAACCGGACGAAGCGGCAGTTGGCGATGTGTTCGGCACCTTGGCGGTCGTCGTCGCGGTGATGCGCACATGCGAGGTGGGAATGCCGAACTCTTGCGCCACCACCTGCGCCACTTTCAGATAGAGCCCCTGCCCCATCTCGGTGCCGCCATGGTTCAGATGCACCGAACCATCGGTATAGACGTGCACCAGCGCGCCCGCCTGATTAAGGTGTGTGAGCGTGAAGGAAATGCCGAACTTCACCGGCGTCAGTGCAAGTCCCTTCTTCAGATAGCGGTGCGACGTGTTGAACGCCTGTATGGCCTCGCGCCGCGAGCGGTACTCGGATGACTTCTCGAGCGTCTCGATCACCTCGCGCGCGATATTGTCCTCGACCTTCATGCCATAGGGCGTCACATCGCGGCCCTTGGAATAGAGATTGCGCTTTCTCACATCGAGCGGGTCGAGCCCGGTCTTGACCGCGATGGCGCTCATCATGCGCTCGCAGAACACCATGCCCTGCGGTCCGCCGAACCCGCGGAACGCCGTGTTAGATACGGTGTCGGTGCGGAGCCTCCGCGAATGAATGCGCACCGCCGGATAATAATACGCATTGTCGGAGTGGAACATGGCGCGGTCGTTGATGCCGAGCGAAAGATCGGCCGAGCAGCCACAACGCCCCAGTAGCTCCGTGTCGACGGCGGAGAGCCTGCCGGTTTTGTCGTAGCCCGCCTTGTAGGTGACTCGGAAGTCGTGGCGCTTGCCGGTCATGATCATGTCATCGTCGCGGTCGAGGCGGCATTTGGCGGGCCTCCCCGTAATGCGCGCGGCAAGCGCTGCAAGGCAGGCCCATTGCGCCGCCTGGCTTTCCTTGCCGCCAAACGCGCCGCCCATGCGCCGGCATTCGCAAGTGACCAATGCATCGGGCAGGTTCAGCATCTTGGCGATCAGATGCTGCACTTCGGTTGGATGCTGGGTCGAGCAGAGAACCAGCATTGCCCCCTGCTCCTCCGGGTACGCCGCCGAGACCTGACCTTCGAGATAGAAATGCTCCTGGCCGCCGACGAGGAAGGATTCCTCAAGCCGCATCGGTGCGGCCTTGACCGCCGCAGCCGCATTGCCGCGCTTGAACTCGTAAGGCGGCAGCACGTCCTCCGTGCCCATGGCCATCGCCTCGTCAACGGTGATCGCGGGCTTCACCGCATCGATCTCGACTTTGCCGAGCCGTGCGGCGCGCCGCGCGGCTTCGCGCGTTTCGGCGACGACCGCGAACACCACCTGGCCGTGGAAGATGATTTCGCCGTCAGCCAGAATCGGATCGCCGCCAATCGACGGACTGCAATCGTTGACACCCGGAACATCCTTCGCCGTCAAGATCGCGACGACACCCGGATAGTTTCTCACCGCATCGAGATCGACGGATTTAATCTTTCCTCTTGCCCCGTTCTTCGCATAGCCCGGCGCAATGTGCAGCATCCCCTCGGGCTCGCGCACGTCGTCGATGTAGAGGGCCGTGCCCTGCACATGCATCGGCGCACTGTCATGGGCGAGCGCCAAGCCAACGGCCGCCGCTTCGCGCTGCTGCTTGCGGGCGACCGCCATCACGCAGCCCTCTCGCGCAAGCCGATCACGCGCGTTTCGGCGCTCGAACTCACCGACAACTCGATCAGCGCCTTGCGCAGAAGCGCTTGCGCCACATCGAGGCGATAGGACGCGGATGCGCGCATGTCGCTGATTGGTGCGAAGTCGCGCGCAAGCGCCGCGATTGCAGCTTCCCAGGATTTCTCATCACCCAATGACGCGCCGGCAAGGGCGGCCTCGGCATTGGCGGCACGCTTTGGCGTTGCCGCCAAACCGCCAAAGGCCAGCCGCGCGGAGGAAACGCGGCGCCCTGCCAGCGCGAACTCGAATCCCGCCATCACGGCGGAAATATCCTGATCGAAGCGCTTCGAAATCTTGTACGCGCGAAAGGCTTCGCCGGACTTGAGCTTCGGGACATCGACCCGCCACACAAGTTCGCCCGGTTTCCTGTCCTGTTTGCCATAGGCGATGAAGAAATCTTCGAGCGGCAAGCTGCGCTCGCTGTCGCCATGCCGCAGCACCAGGTCTGCGCCCAGCGCAATGAGCATGGGCGGGGTATCGCCAATGGGGGACCCGTTGGCGATATTGCCGCCCACCGTTCCGGAGGCCCGCACCTGTGTGGAGCCAAGCCTGCGAAGCGCCTCGCCCACGTCGGGATCGAGCTTCCGCATCGCCTCTTCCGCCTCCGCGTAGGTTGCCGCGGCACCGATGCTGAGGGTATCGGCGGTCTCCGTTATCTCATGCAGTTCGCGCGCATTGTGGACGTGAATGATCTTGGGAAGCGTGCGCATTTGCTTGGTGATCCACAAGCCCACATCGGTGGCGCCAGCAACAATCGTCGCATCGGGATGCGCCGCCGCCAGCCGCGCCAGCGATGCGGCACTCGCCGGAATGGCCGTCATTCCCTCCAAACCCTCGGCGATCACATCTTCGCCATCGGCAAGCGCTGCAAGTTGCGCTGCTGCGTACGCCGCATTCTTCGCCCACTTGTCCGCGGGCGATCCGGTGCAAGATGCAATCGCCGCATCGACAATCGGACGATATCCGGTGCAACGGCAGAGATTGCCGGCGATATGATCCACGATCTCGTCCCGCGTGGGCCGCTTGCCCTTCTGATAGAGCGTGAACAGCGCCATCACGAAACCCGGCGTGCAGAAGCCGCATTGCGAGCCGTGCTGCTCCACCATCGCCTGCTGCACCGGATGCAGCACGCTGCCGTCCGCCAGATCGTCGACCGTCACCAGCTCCTTACCGTGAAGCTGGCCCATCAGCAGAATGCAGGCATTGACCGGCTCATATTCGATGCGCCCGCCCCGCAGCGTGCCCAGCGCCACGGTGCAGGCGCCGCAATCGCCTTCGTTGCAGCCTTCCTTGGTGCCTTTCGATTTTTCCTCGAGGCGCAGGTAGTCGAGCACGGTCCGCATTGGCGATGCGGGCGCATACTCGACTACCGCTCCCCGGCGCAAAAATCTGATCGTGCCACGCGCCATATCAGTCAACTCCCCCGATAAGTCGAATAGCCGTAAGGCGAGAGCAGCAGCGGCACATGATAATGAGCGCTCGCATCCGCGATGCCGAAACGGATTGGAACGATGTCGAGGAAGGCGGGGTCTGGAAGATTGATGCCGCTGGCGCGCAGATAATCGCCGGCGAAGAACAGCAACTCGTATGTCCCCGGCTTGAACGCTTCGTTCTCGAGAATGGGGTTGTCGGCGCGGCCGTCGTGATTGGTGAGAACGGTCTTGATCAGCGCGTGGGCCTTGCCCGCGCTCCACAGCTCGATCTTGAGCCCCGCGGCTGGTTTGCCGGTGGCCGTGTCGAGAACATGCGTGGTCAAACGCCCCATGACGCCAAAAGCTCCCTTCCCATTTCGATTCCCCCGCCGGTCATTCGCGCCAGCGTTATGAGGTTTTCTAGCACGCCCTTCTTGTGCGAAAAAGAAGAGAAAACATCATTAAGCGTTCACTTTTTTCGAACATAATCTTCTTCCGGAAGCGCCTTTCGCACCAGCCCGATGAAAGCGTCAGCCGCGAGCCTGCCCACCTGGCCCGCGCGCCGCACCACCATCAACCGGTCGGGCGGCAGACGCCGCTCCGCCAAGGGCACGAACACCAGCCGTCCCTTGGCGATGTCGTCCTCGATGCCAATCCGCGTTTGAAATCCGATGCAGCTTCCGCGTCTTGCGAGTGTTGCCATGAGCCGGAGCGAGTTGCATTCGAACACGGGCTTCGGCAACCCCGCGGGCGTCAAGCGGTCGAGAATGGTTCTGAGGCTCAGTCCCCGCTGCGGCCAGGCCAGCGGATAGGCGGCGCAATCGGCAATGGTCACCGACTTCATCTTGGCGAGCGGATGTTTCGGAGACATGGTGGCGCCGACTTGCATGTCACGGCCAAGTTCGACTTCGAGTCCTTCCAAGGTGGCGGGATTGAATGTGAACCCCAGATCGGCATCGTGATCGCGCACCAGCGTGGTCACCGCATCGGATCCCGCAACAGTCACCGTCACGTCGATCCCCGGATAGGCGGCCGCGAAACTCAATAGCAGCTCCGGCAGGATCGACACCGACACGCTTTCGACCGTGGCGATCCGCAAGCTGCCGCGCTTTAGTCCCCGCAACGCACTCAGGTGATCGAGGGTTTCCTCATGGCCCGACGCCGCCGCGCGCAAACCGCGCAGCAGCACTTCGCCCGCGGGCGAGAGTTCGAGTTTGCGCCCGCTCCGGTCGAACAGCGCCGTTCCAAGCTGCGCTTCAAGCAGGCCGATCTGGCGGCTGATGGCGGACGCAGCGACATTGATCTGCCGCGCGGCTGCGCGCACCGAACCCGTCTCGGCCACCGCCAGAAAGTGGCGATAGCCAGTCGCGAGGAATGTTTCCGTCCGCTGCATCCGTGCCTCTCCGCCTGACGGGCACGCTACTGCCACGCTGCGTCTGCGTCGAGATGGCCGCACGAAGCTTCCGGGTTACTGTTGAAATCCGCCGCCTGCGCCCATACAACGGGGCCGCGTTGACGTTTGAGGAGGCTTGCATGACCACCGCCTATTTTCCCGACGAATTGCGAGCTTGGGCAGACAAGCACGGTCCGGTGACAATCGGTCTTGCCGGCGCCGGTCAGATGGGAACCGACATCGTCGTTCAGGTGGGCCTCATGGAAGGCGTGCGGATCGGCGCCATCTCCGAAGTCCGCCCCCAGAACGCCATTGACGCCATCGTTCTCTCGGGCCGCGCCCGCGATGACGCCGTCATTGCCGAGACCGCGGCCAAAATCGACGCGGCAATCGAGCGCGGCAAGATCGCGGTGACGAGCGATCTCCACGCGCTTGCCGCCGCGGGACGCATCGACGTGGTGATCGACGCCACCGGCAATCCCAATGTCGGCTCGCTGTTCGCGCTCGAGGCGATGAAGCACGGCAAGCACATTGTCATGCTCAATGTCGAATCCGACATCACCATCGGCCGCTTCCTGAAAGACGAAGCGCGAAAAGCCGGCGTCGTCTATACGGGTGCGGCCGGCGACGAGCCCGCCTGCACCCTCGAGATCATCGGTTTCGCCAAGAGCCTCGGCTTCAACATCGTCGCCGCCGGCAAGGGCAAGAACAACCCGCTCAAATTCGACGCCATGCCGGAGGAGTACGAGAAGGAAGCCCGCGAGCGCAACATGAATGCGCGCATGCTGGTCGAGTTCATTGACGGCTCGAAAACCGCAATCGAAATGACGGCGATCGCCAACGCCACCGGCCTCGCCCCCGACATTCCCGGCATGCACGGCCCCGCCGCCACGCGCGACGAACTCGCGAGCGTACTCTGCCCGCGCGAAGACGGCGGCGTGCTGCACAAAAAGGGCGTGGTCGATTATTCCATCGGCAAAGGCGTCGCGCCCGGTGTCTTTTGTATCATCGAACCGCGCCACCCGCGCGTGCTGGAACGGCTCATCGATCTCAAGCTCGGCAAAGGCCCCTACTTCACCTTGCACCGTCCCTATCACCTGACCAGCCTCGAAGTGCCGCTCTCGGCCGCGCGCGCCGTCATGTACAAGCGCCCCGACATGGAGCCGCTCGATCATCCCGTCGGAGAAGCCGTGGCTGTGGCCAAGCGGGCGCTCTCTCCCGGTGATTCCCTCGGCATGATCGGCGAACGCGACTACCGCGGCTTCGCCGTCACCTGGGAAGACGCGCGCCACCGCCAGCTCATCCCCATCGGCCTCGCGGAGAAGGCAAAGGTGACCAAGCCCATCAAAGCCGGCGAAATGCTCACCTACGAAAACTGCGTGCCCGACGGCAACCTGACGATCACCCAACTCCGCCGCAGGCTGGATCAATCCGACTCGCGCTTCCTGAAGGCTGCGGTGGCGTAGGGAAAGCGGGAGACTCTCCCCCAACTTGTTGGGGGAGTGGGGCGCAGCGCCGAGGGGGTGTCCGTCACAGCACTCCGCATCAATCTTTGTTCGAGCCCCGCGCCATCCCCCACCTGACAGCAAAGGCCAAATCGTCCCGCATCGCCCTCGCCCGCCGCAGGCGGGAGAGGGTCCGCAAAGCGGGGGAGAGCAACCATGAGAGAAGTCAAGCGGGGCATTGTATGCCCCGGTGTTTTTCCCACGGCGTTCCGCGCTTGAAGATGGCGTCGAGGATGATGACGAGTTTGCGGGTGCAGGCGATGACGGCGAGGGTGTGCGGTTTTCCATTGCCGGTGAGGCGCCGGTAGAAGGCTTTGAGCAGCGGGTTGTGGTGGAGGGCGCCGGAGAAGGCGGCGAGGAAGAAAGCCTTGCGGGCGCGCGAGCGCCCGCCCTCGATGTGGCGCACACCTTCGTAGTCTTCGCTGCTGTCGTCGAAGGGGGCGACGCCGAGCAGGCTTGCCGCTTTCCCGCGTCCGAGGCTTCCGAGCTCCGGCATGCGGATTAAGGCGCAGAGTGCGGTGCGCAGGCCGACACCTTCCACCGACAGAGCCAACGCCAGGCGCTTGGCTTGTCCGGGGACCAATTTCACCTTGGCGGTGAGTTCCTTGATCTCGGTCCGGATCAGCAGGCGGGCGTGAGCGATCTCCTTTTTCTTCTTGGCGATGAGAAGCGGATCGCGGTAGCGCACCAGCTGGGTCTTGAGGCAGGCGCAGTTTTCCTCGCATTGTTCGAGATAGGTGAGGTGTTCGGCAAGTGCCGCGATTTCAGGGCTTTGGGCGGGATACACGCAGTCCTGCCCCGCCGCGGCGCCGGCCACCAGTTCGCAATCGGTGAGATCGCGCTTGCTCTTGACCCGCTGCAGCTTGCCGAAAGCCTTGACCTGGCCAGGCTGCAGCACCGCCACTTCGAAACCCTCGGCTCTCAAGGCTTCAGTTGCGGCGAAGTGATAGATCGAGGTCGACTCGATCCCCACCCGGCGGACGCCGGCCTTCTTCAATATCTTCGCCAGCTTGGCGATGCCTTCGGGCGTATTCTCCACGGTGTAGCGCTCGCCGCGCGGCCAGAATCCCAGGGTAAGATGCTTCTTGCCCGTATCGATACCGGCCGTTCTTGTGATAGTGTCAGTCATCTTCGTCTCTCCCTTCCTTGCGAATGCGAACCTCAAAGTTCAGGCAACCATCCGGGGCAGATGAAGAAACAGGATGCGATCACGCTCTCCCACAGCCCAAAAGGCTTCTGGCGATCTTCGATCC
>JBJXGL010000255.1:0-7181 GCA_046160365.1 Aestuariivirga sp.
AGCGATAGGCTAGCCTGATTCTGGTAAACGCCAAGTGCTATTTTGCTGACGCTTGGCCAACCAGTTCCTCAACCTGAGGCAAGATGCGGGCCACGATCATGTCGATTCCTTCCGCCGTGGGATGCAAACCGTCGGGCTGGTTGAGCTTCGGATCAGCAGCAACGCCATCGAGAAAGAACGGATAAAGCAGCGCACCGTGCTTCTCGGCAAGCCGCGGAAAGATCGGATCGAAAGCGGCAATATAGTCGTTCCCCATGTTGCGCGGCGCTTGCATGCCAGCGACCAGCACCGGCAATCCCTTGGCTCTGATCCGCGTGAGGATCTGATCCAGCGCTGCTTCCGCCTGCCTGGGATCGAGGCCGCGCAGCGCGTCGTTTGCACCGAGTTCCACAATGACGGCGGAGATGTCGCCGGTCAGTGACCAGTCGAGCCGGGCCAACCCCGCGGCTGCGGTATCCCCTGAGACGCCAGCGTTCACCACTTTCACATCGTGCCCTTTGGCTTTGAGCGCCGCTTCGAGCTTGACCGGAAAGGCGTCCTGTGGGTCGAGGCCGTAACCTGCGGTGAGACTATCGCCGAGGGCGAGGATGTTCACCGTGGCGGAGATGGCGGGGAGGCAGAAAAGAAAAACTGCGAAAAGAGCGGCGGAAATCTGGGTCATGTCCGTCAAGGTAGGGTGTGGCACTTCCCGCCGCAAGTCATCCACGCCTCGACAAATCCCGTAGAGCCCCTCATGTATGATGCCATGCCGTCTTCCTTATCTCTCCAAAACGTCTCCCTCACCCTCGAAAGCCGCGCCGGACCCGTCGAAATCCTGAGGGGTGTCGATCTCGCGGTTCGCGCCGGTGAAGCCATCGGCATTGTCGGGCCATCAGGGTCTGGCAAGACCAGCCTGCTCATGGTGATCGCGGGGTTGGAGCATGTCACCTCCGGCGATATTGAAGTGGCGGGGATCAAGCTCAATGGCCAGAGCGAGGACAATCTGGCGGAGTTCCGGCGCGACAATATTGGCATCGTCTTCCAGTCCTTCCATCTGATCCCGACCATGACGGCGCTCGAGAATGTCGCCGTGCCGCTCGAGTTCCGGGGCAGCACCAATGCCATGGAACTCGCCGCCGAAGGCTTGGCGCAAGTCGGGCTTTCGCATCGCTTGACGCACTATCCCGGTCAGCTGTCCGGCGGCGAACAGCAGCGCGTGGCGATAGCCCGTGCTGTAGCATCAGGCGCGCGTATTCTCCTTGCCGATGAACCCACGGGAAATCTCGATAGCGATACCGGCAATCAGATCATCGAATTGCTGTTCAAGCTGCGTAAGGAAAAGGGAACATCGCTTTTGCTGGTAACGCATGATCGAAGCCTTGCCGCGCGCTGCGACCGCATTGCCGAAGTGCGCGACGGCCGGATCGTCTCCGCATGAACCTCGCCCTCTGGCTTCGTTTTGCGCGGCGCGATCTCCGCTCCGGATTGCAGGGTTTCTGGATTTTCTTCACCTGTCTGGCTCTTGGCACGGCCACCATTGCGCTGATCGGCGCACTGGCGGCATCTGTCGAACGCGGGCTTAACGAGCAGGGCCAGCCGTTGCTCGGCGGCGATGTCGAGTTCTCGCTCATCCATCGCGAAGTCGATGAGAAGGAGCGCGCCTATATCGAATCGAAAGGCCAGGTGTCGACAGTCGGAACGCTTCGCGCCATGGCGGTTGCGGGTGAGAACACAACGCTGGCCGAAGTGAAAGCCGTCGATGCCGCCTATCCGCTCTACGGCGCGCTGACGCTCGAAGGCGGCGTTTCGCCTGTCGGGCAGCTGGACGCGGAAAACGGCAGTTATGGCGTGCTCGTCGATCCGCTTCTTCTCGGAAGACTTGGACTCAAGACTGGTGACAAGGTCAAGCTTGGCGACATCGAACTTGAGGTGCGCGGCGTGATTGCCAACGAGCCCGATCGCATTTCGAGCGGCATTGTGCTGGGGCCACGCCTGCTCATCAACCGCGAGGCGTTGCAGGCAACCGGACTTGTGCAGCCGGGCAGCCTTATCACCTGGGGTTACCGCGTGAAGCTTCCCGGCAACCCCGATATCGCCGATGCGCGCGCGGTGGTGAACGATACGCGCCGCGACTTTCCCAATGCCGGATGGCGGATTCGCGCCAGCGACAATGCGGCTTCCGGCGCTGAGCGGTTTGTCGAACGGCTGGCTTACTTCCTGACATTGGTCGGACTGACATCGCTGATCGTTGGCGGCGCTGGTATCGCCAACGCAGTTTCCGCTTTCGTGGCACGCAAGGGCGAGTCGATTGCAACGCTGAAATGTTTGGGCGCGCCATCGCGCGATGTGTTCGGAATCTATCTGACCGAAATCCTGCTTGTGGCGATGCTCGCCATTGCCGCGGGGCTTGTGGTGGGAGTGGTGACGCCGCCGATTGCCTACACCGCGCTCTCCGGCATTCTGCCGCTTCCGTTGACGCCACGAATCGAATGGGTGCCGCTTGCCGTCGCCGCGGCACTTGGTTTCCTCGTGACCATCGCCTTCACAGTCTGGCCGCTCGCCCGTACGCGGCAAGTTCCGGCTTCCGCACTTTTCCGCAGCAGGATTATGAACCCCGGAAGCTGGCCCAAGCTGATCGATATGGCTGTCATCGCTTTGGCCTTCCTGATCATCGCCGCGATCATCTTCGCAAGCTTCGACGACAAGCGCATCACCGCATACTATCTCGGCGGACTGGCCGCGAGTTTTGTGGTGCTGCTCGGCCTGGCATGGTCTATCGTCGCGCTTGCCTCGCGGCTCCCCAAGCCCCGCAGCGCGATTGCGCGCTATGCGCTCTCGAACATCTATCGCCCCGGTTCAGCGGCAATTTCCGTGATCCTGGCGCTCGGTCTCGGCCTCACCTTGTTTGTGACCCTTGCATTGACGGACCGTACAATCTCCGAGGAACTGCGCTCCGGCATCCCTGAGAAAGCTCCTGCATACTTCTTTCTCGATGTGCGAAACGACGAACTGGAGAACTTTGTCGCCGATGTGAAGAAGCAGCGGGGCGTTACGTCCATCGAAACCGCGCCGATGATGCGCGGCCGCATGGTCACGGTGAAAGGTGTTCCCGCCGACAAAGTGCAAGCCTCTCCTGATGCCGCATGGGCGCTGCGCGGCGATCGTGGACTCACTTATGCCGACGTCATCCCGCGCGGCTCCAAGCTTGTCGAAGGCGAGTGGTGGCCCAAGGATTATTCGGGCCCCAATCTCGTCTCCATGGTGGACGAGATCGCGAATGGCATCGGCGTCAAAATCGGCGACGAGATCACCGTCAACGTCTTGGGCCGCGATGTGACGGCGAAGGTCGCGAACTTGCGGCAAGTGAACTGGCGCGGGCTTGGCATCAACTTCGTCATGGTGTTTTCGCCCAACACCCTCAAGTCCGCGCCCCACAGCCACATCGTCACCATCGAAATGGACGACGAGAACGAGGCGGCACTCCTCAACACCATGGCACGCGCCTATCCTTCCGCCACCGCTGTACGCGTGAAAGACGCAATCGGCATCATCAGCGATCTCTTGGGAAAAATGCTCGCCGCCATCCGCGGCGCCAACGTCATGACGCTGCTCACTGGCGTTCTGGTGCTTGCGGGTGCGCTCGCCGCTGGTCTCTCGGGCCGCATCTACGATGCCGTGGTGCTCAAGACCTATGGCGCATCGAGGCGCCAGCTTATTGGCGCACTGGTGATCGAGTATTCGGCGCTGGGCTTGGCCTCCGCCGTGTTCGGCATTGTGACGGGATCGCTCGCCTCCTGGTTCCTCGCCCGCTGGATCCTGGAGATGCCATGGAGCTTCTCGCTGCCGACCGCGATCCTGACCGCACTGATCGCCATGGTGGTGACAGTGCTCGCCGGCCTTGCCGTCACCTGGCGGGCGCTCTCGGTCAAGCCCGCGCCGTTCTTGAGAAACGAGTAGTTATCCGCTAGCCAGTCCAGATGGTGGTTCTGAACCGCATCTACACCCGCACCGGCGATGCCGGGGAAACGGCGCTGGGCTCCGGCGAGCGGGTGTCAAAGGCGCATTTGCGCATCCAGGCCTATGGCACGGTGGACGAAACCAATGCCACGGTCGGCCTCGTGCGGCTCCATACTTCAGCGCCCGAGATGGGCAAGCTCGACTTGATGTTGGGCCGCATCCAGAACGAACTCTTCGATCTGGGAGCGGACCTTTGCGTGCCCGACACCGGAGAGAAACTCGACTACGCACCTTTGCGCATCATCCCCACGCAATATGAGCGCCTCGAGCACGAGATCGACGAATTGAACGCAGAGCTAGCGCCCTTGCGTTCTTTCGTGCTGCCGGGCGGACATCCCGCCGCCGTACATCTGCATCTCGCACGCACCGTCTGCCGCCGCGCCGAGCGGCTTATCGTCGAGCTCACGGCAACGCCCGGCGAACATGTGAGTTCCGGCGCCATCGCCTATGTGAACCGGTTATCCGATTTCTTTTTCGTCGCCAGCCGCTGGGCCAATGCGAAATCAGGCGGCGAGGTGCTGTGGGTGCCGGGGAACACGCGCTGATGTTCGTTCCGCTTCACGACGACACGCCGCTGAAAGTCATTCGCTTCCAGTTCATGACACTGTCGCTGGTGATCGCCAATGTGGTTTTGTTTTTGGCAACGGGTGCCTTCCAGCCCGAGCAAATTCTCTCCGCGATCGCTGCGGGATTCGGTCTTGTTCCCAGCGAGCTGGTGAGCGGCGTACCCACTGGCGGGCTCAATCCGGTTCCCGAGCCGGTGACTCTCTTCACTTACATGTTCCTGCATGCCGGATGGATCCACCTGATCTCCAACATGCTGTTCCTCTGGGTCTTCGCCGATAACATCGAAGATGCGTTTGGCACCTTCGGCTTCCTGCTTTTCTATTTGCTCTGCGGCATTGCCGGCGGGCTGGCCCATGTGCTGATGACCAGCAATTCCGCTGCCCCTTTAATCGGCGCTTCGGGTGCCGTCTCGGGCGTGCTCGCCGCATATATGATGCTTTATCCCAAGGCTCGCGTGCTGGTGCTCTTCTTCACCTACTTCCCGTGGCGTATGTCGGCGCTTTGGGTGCTGGGTATATGGTTCGCCTTTCAGATCGTGAGCTTGTATTTGGCGGGCCCTGACGATGTAGTGGCCTGGTGGGCTCACATCGGCGGATTTGTCGCGGGCCTTGCCTTGACGTTCCTGTTGCGGTCCAGACTCTTGACCGGGGCCGGAACCGGCTGATTTCCGCTGTGTCGCAATTGGCCGAGGTGCGACGGTGATGGATTTGACTCTGTGAGCAGCCGTCACTAGAGCATGTCCCGCCAAAGTGTGAAGCGGTTTGGCGGCGAGGACATGCTCCAGAAAAGTGTTCCGCCGCAATTTTCCAAAGAGGGCCGAAATGAAAGTACTGGTCGCGGTCAAGCGGGTGGTCGATTACAACGTCAAGATCCGCGTCAAGGCCGATGGGTCGGGCGTTGAACTCGCCAACGTCAAGATGTCCATGAACCCGTTCGACGAAATCGGCGTCGAGGAAGCGATTAGGCTCAAGGAACAGGGCAAGGCCACGGAAGTGATCGCCGTTTCGATTGGGCCCCAGCAGGCGCAGGAAACGCTCCGTACCGCGCTTGCCATGGGCGCCGACCGCGCTATCCTAGTGAAGAGCGATGACTATGTGGAACCGCTCGGCGTCGCAAAGATTCTGAAAGGGATTGTCGAGGCAGAGAAGCCGGAGATCGTGATCCTCGGCAAACAAGCAATCGACGACGATTGCAATCAGACCGGACAGATGCTGGCCGCCTTGCTCGGCTGGGCCCAGGCGGCTTTCTGCTCGAAGCTTGAGCCCGGCAATGGCGAGGCGATCATCACCCGCGAGATTGACGGCGGTTTGCAGACGCTCAAGGTGAAGATGCCGCTGATCGTGACGACCGATCTTCGCCTCAACCAGCCGCGCTATGCCTCGCTGCCCAACATCATGAAGGCGAAGAAAAAGCCGCTGGATGAGAAGTCGCCCGCCGACTACGGCGCCGACGTGAAGCCGCGCCTCAAGGTGGTGAAAACCGAAGACCCGCCGAAACGTCTGGCGGGCATCAAAGTGAAATCGGCCGGCGAACTTGCCGCCAAACTCAAGGAAGCGGGAGTGATCTAGGATGGCCGTTCTTCTCATTGCCGAACACGACAACAAGGGTCTGAAGGACGCGACCCACAAGGCGCTGACCGCCGCCGCCCAGATGGGCGGTGACGTCCATGTGCTGGTGGCCGGAAACAATGCCGGGGGTGCCGCCGCGCAGGCAGCGAAGCTTTCAGGCGTCAAGAAAGTCCTACACGCTGAAAGCCCGGCGCTGGAACGGCCCTTGGCGGAGCCCATGGCGGCGCTGATCGTATCACTCGCTGGCGGCTACGAGCATATCGTTGCCGCCGCCACCACCAACGGCAAGAACTATATGCCGCGCGTGGCGGCCCTTCTCGACATGATGCAGATCTCCGACATTTCGGAAGTGAGATCCGGCGACACGTTTGTTCGGCTTATCTACGCCGGTAACGCCGTGCAGACGGTGCAATCGACCGACGCCAAGAAAATTGTAACCGTGCGCACAGCGTCTTTCGCCGCAACGCCCGAAGGCGGCACGGCCGCGATCGACAAAGTGAACATGCCAGCCGATCCGGCGCTCTCCTCTTATCAAAGCGAGAACCTGTCGAAATCGGACCGCCCCGAACTCACCTCCGCCAAGGTGATCGTCTCTGGCGGCCGCGGCATGCAGAACGGCGAGAACTTCAAGCTGCTCGAGTCGGTGGCATCGAAACTCGGCGCCGCCGTTGGCGCATCGCGCGCCGCGGTCGACGCAGGCTACGTGCCGAACGATTATCAGGTAGGCCAGACTGGCAAGGTCGTCGCCCCCGATCTCTATATCGCGGTGGGCATCTCCGGCGCGATCCAGCATCTCGCCGGCATGAAGGACTCGAAAGTGATCGTCGCCATCAACAAGGACGAGGAAGCGCCGATCTTCCAGGTGGCGGACTTCGGCCTTGTCGCCGATCTCTTCACCGCGGTCCCTGAGTTCGACGCGGAACTCGCCAAGATCGCGAAGTAACTGCTGACATGGATTGACAGCGGGCCGATTTAGGGAAGACCATGTTCCTCTATTCCGGCCCCCTCAGTCTCTTCTCCAAGAAAATCGAAATCGCGCTCGCCGAGAAA
>JBJXGL010000256.1:0-10479 GCA_046160365.1 Aestuariivirga sp.
TCATGTGGGGCGTGAGTGACGTCATCATCATCTCCCAAAAGGCGAATCATGACGCGCCAAACTAACCGCTTCGGCCTCCCAACGGAATCGCAACGCAGGATTCAATCAACCGGAGTCGGTATCACTCGACAGAATCGCGTCACTCTTGAGCAAACACGACTTCTGCGCTCAGTTGTGTGGAGGCCTTCGGCCAGACAAGCTATGCAAACGAACAGCGGTGAAAGTCAGCGACACCCAGGAAATGTTGAATTATCTGCATCTCAAGCTTGTTGACAGCGAGAGTAGTCGGAGAAATTTGAACTACATGCGCAAAAACATCAAATCGCTTCGCGATGCATGGATCGCGCATTCCCTAGAAGATGCACCAGCATCACAGGTGACGGTTTTTCATCTTCGTGATTGCATTGTATTTTGTGGCAACATCATCAAGATTTCCAAGCTGGTTCTGTTGGGTGTGAATTGGAACCCCAAATACCACTGGAGAACCAGTCTTCGGTGTTCACAGTTTTTTGTTGACCGGTATGAGAAGGGATTTGTGTTTCAAATACCTTCCACCAACCCGACAGAATGAGGCAAATTTCGCCATATGAGAAGTTGACCCAAGCTCCTACAGCACATCCCGCTCTATCTTGTAGACAAGCCGGTGCTCCTGATCGATACGGCGAGACCAGCAGCCCTTGAGTTCAAAGCGCAGGGGTTCGGGTTTCCGTCCTTAGAAAGCGTACGATAGAAGCCCTCGCGGGTAAGCCCTGTCGCTTCTGCAATGACGCTCATGCCCTTCGCGCGGGCGATGTCGCTCAGAGATTCCGGTAGCGGGTAACAAGACTGATTCGACGCGAATTGATCCACTTGCTATCATCGCCAAATGAGGCGGCGTTTTCTGTTATTGTGGATTGCTTTGCTATTGTGGCCTTTTGGGACTTTCTCACCAGAAGCCGCGTCGATATTCGTTGCAGATAGAAATCCAGATTTCACAATCATCGTTATCGACGGTGAAATCACGTTCGGTGATGACGAACGCTTCGAAGGAATTGCCTTAAGCGAAAACAAGGCAATTGTAATCCTCAGTAGCCCGGGCGGTTTGGCTGACCCGGCGCTGCGGATTGGGCGAACCATAAGGCTAAGATCATTCGTTACCGCAGTGCGGCAGGGGAGCGACTGTGCATCGGCATGCGGCATTATTTGGCTTGGTGGTGTCAAGCGTATCGTCATGGCCGGAGGACGCGTTGGATTCCATGCTGCTTATCGGCGGCAAAACGGGGCGTTCTATGAAAGCGGGAAGAGTAATGCGTTAGTGGGGGCCTACCTCAACCAGCTCGGCCTGACTCCAACGGCCATTGGCTATTTGACGGAGACTTCTCCCGACTCGATGGGGTGGCTCACTGAGGAAGCGGCCTCCATTCTTGGAATTGAGGCTGTATTCGAGACCCGATCAGCGTCTGGGTCGCCACAGAAACCCAACGATCCGAAGCCGGAGGAGGAAAGCGGCGCGGCGTCTCCGGTTACAAACAGCCGGGATTTTGTTCGGATTGCCGGGCGCGACATCTATGGCTTTGATCTCGACGGAAAGTCGCCCGGTGCGCGTTCTGCGGAAGAGTGTGAAAGCCGATGCCGCCAGGACCACGAATGCAAGGCATACTCGTACAACTCTCGCCGCAAGCAGTGCTTCCTGAAGCATGGCGGTGATCTGGTCTTGTGGAACAAAGAGGTGGCTGCGGGTTACCTTCCCGAAATCGAAACCTCTCTGCGAATGGCCAAGATTGCCGTGTTCTCCGGCACCAATCTTAAGGGTGAAGAGTATCGGTACAAGTTGGATTCCAAAACCGAAGAATGCGTGTCGCTCTGCGAGGCAGATAACCGATGCTCAGGTTTCACCTTTTCACGGAAACAGCAAGGTCGCTGCTCATTGCGGAGGGGGAAATTGAAGCGCGAATCTCGAGAAGGAATTCTGGCTGGAGTTAAGACTCGCGAGTAAGGCCTGTTGCCTCCGCGATAGCGCTCATGCCTCTGGCGCGTGCGATGTCGCCGAGCGCTGCCGCGATGAAGGCCGCGTCATTGCCCGCCTCCTCGAAGCAGGCTTCCAGATAGTTGGCCATGTCTTCTTCGGTTTCGAGATAGTCGGTTACATCGTAGGCCTTGAAGCCCATCGCGCAGTTTCCCAAAGCTGTCCGTGGCCGGGTTTCGACCCGGCCACCCCGTTTCTCTCTAGCATATCGCACTCTCAGTAGATGCCATTCTCCTCAAAACCTCATGCTGAGGTGCTCAGCCGCAGGCTGAGCCTCGAAGCATGGCCCCAGGCGCGATCTTGCCGTCCCGGACTCGCGGCCATGCTTCGAGGCATCGCGTTCCGCGATGCGCCTCAGCATGAGGTTTGGGGTGGTTGGCCAATTTTCTGAGAACACCAAGAACCGGGTGGCACCGCGCCCTAGTCAGCGCGATCATGTAGCCATCAAGGAGACCTCACATGCCCCAGCTTCTCTTCAAAGCCCTGCCCACAGCCGAAGTCCATCACTTTCAGTCGGGCGGAGCCGATGCCAATGGTCAAACACCCGAGCGCCAGATTTCCGATGGCGATGGCGTACCCTGCCGCCATTGCCTCACCGATGTAGCCAAGGGCGAGGCCTATCTGATCCTTGCCTATCGCCCGTTTCCTTCGCCCCAGCCCTATGCCGAGACGGGGCCGATTTTCCTTCATGCCGGGCCTTGCGAGCGCGCGGCCGATGCCCGGCACATTCCGCCCATGCTGGCAAAGCGCAGGGCACATCTGATCAAGGGCTACGGCGCCAATGACCGGATCGTCTATGGCACCGGGCAAGTGGTGGCTTCAGCCGAACTCGAAGCCGCCGCGGCGCAAATCCTCACGCGCCCCGAAGTCGCCTATGTGCATGTGCGCTCATCGGTCAACAACTGCTATACCTGCCGGATTGATCGGGCATAGTCCGCTACTTGAGCCGCACTTCGTTGCCGTCAAATTCGAACAGGCCCGACTTCCGCAGAAAATTGTTCAGCGATCTGTATCCTTTTTTGTAAGTCGGATATTCCTTCGCAAGCACTCTCCCGAAGGCCTGCATCTCGACACCTGGCTTTCCGTCCGCAAGGGTTTGGAAGATATTCAGAACGAGTTCAGTGGGTACTGGCACAAGCCCGGATTTGGGCACCGCCGAATGTGGCTTCGGGACTGGCGTTGCTTTCGCAGGAGCCACCTTCGGGGCCACTTTCTTCGGCGCCACCTCGTTCAACACATGAAACACATCATAGGCTTTCCGGGTGGCGGGCGTGGCTTTTGCCTCGCCGATGCCATGCGCCTCCATTCCGCGCTCTCGCGCGAACATGGCCAATTGCGCGAAGTCGGCGTCGCTTGAAGCGATCACGGCCTTGTCGAATGCGTTCCCTTGCAGCAGCGAAACCGCATCGATCGTCAGCGCGAAGTCGCTGGCATTGGCCTTGCTGGCCCAGGGCGGAGTCATCACCGGCACGATATGGTGCTCGATCATCGCCTTCTCCCAGGATTTGAGGGCGGCCAAGCGGCCAAAGCAGCGGGCAATCGCCACCTGGCCCAGCCCGCCGCAAAGCTCGAAAATCTTCTTGGTATCCTTGACGGACGCATTTTCAGCGTCGATGAAAAGTGCAATTCTAGGCGGGTTGGCTGGCATCGGTTACCGGCTTTCGCAAGGTTGACGTGATCATGGCTACCATAGCGCTGCTCCAGGATCGAATCGCCACCCCCATCGGCGACATGATCCTGCTTGCCCACGATGGCGCGCTGGTGCTGCTCGAGTTCGAGGAGGCGAGCGACCGGATTGCGCGCGAGCTTAAACATCGCTTCAAGCACTATGAGTTGATCGACCACGCCAATCCCTTCGGGCTTTCGGACAGGGTGCGCGCCTACTACGCGGGTGACTTCGCGGCGATCGACGATATCGAAACCGATGGCGGGGGAACTCCGTTCCAGCGCCGTGTATGGCAGGCGCTCCGGGAAATTCCGCTTGGCGAAACCATGTCCTATGGCGAGGTTGCAGCGAAACTCGGCGACAGGAACGCCATGCGCGCGGTCGGTCTCGCGAACGGGCGGAACCCTATCGCAGTCGTTGTGCCCTGCCATCGTGTGATCGGCGCGGATGGTTCGATGACCGGCTACGGAGGCGGGCTGTCGCGGAAGGAGTGGCTGTTGAAACATGAGGGCGCACTTCTCCTGTGACCGGCCAAGCTGGATGCGGGCGTCCCCGCAATCCAGCTCGCGCCGGGGGAGGAGGGTTTTAGGTCTGCTCCAAGACCAATTCACAATGTCAAACAGCGGGCTCTTTCGAGGCGCTCCGCATGTAGTCCTATTATAGGAACATGTCAAGAACAGAGTGTTCAGGCTGATTTTGCCTTGTTTGTCTTGCGGTTACGCAGAATGTGCTGATGGCCGGCGTCATAGAGGGCGCTGTCGCGAAAGCTTTGATGGCCGAAAACATGGCCGACCAGCACCAGTGCCGTGCGGGTCAGTTTCGCCGCGCGGACCTTTTTGGCGATGGTTGCAAGTGTACCGTGAATGAACTGCTGGTCGGGCCAGCTCACGCGATAGGCCACGATCACCGGACAGTCCGCGCCATAGTGCGGTGTCAGCGCACGCTCGACATAACCGAGATTGCGGATCGAGAGATGAATGGCGAGGGTAGCGCGCGAACGGCCGAGTTCCTCCAGTTCCTCGCCCTTGGGCATGGCTGAGGCTTGCATGGCGGTGCGGGTGAGGATCACGGTCTGCGCCACCTCGGGCAGCGTGAATTCGGTCTTGAGCGCCGCCGCCGCCGCTGCGAAGGCCGGAACGCCAGGTGTTACGTCATAGGGAATGCCGAGTTGATCCAGCCTTCGCATCTGTTCGGCAATTGCTCCGTACAAGGACGGATCTCCGGAATGAACCCGCGCCACGTCGAGGCCCTGGGCATGCGCCACTTCCATTTCGCCGACGATTTCGTCGAGATGAAGCGGAGCCGTGTCAATCACCCGCGCGCCTTGCGGAGCCGCCTTCACAATTTCCTCCGGCACCAGCGAACCGGCGTAGAGGCACACGCGGCAGGACTGGATGATCTTCAAGCCACGGAGCGTTATCAGATCGGCGGCTCCAGGCCCCGCGCCAACGAAATGAACCGTCATGCCTCTCTCTTCTTCGCATAACCGCGCGGCGTATAGGCATAAGTCTGGCCATCGCCGCGCTTGAAGGATTTCGATTGCGAGGAGCCGACAAGAACGACCGTCAGCATGTCGACGGTTGCCGGGTCGAACTCTACGAGCGGAGTGATCGCCACGGATTCTTCGGGCCTCCCCAGGTTGCTCGCAACAACCACGGGTGTCGTTTCCGGCCGGTGCTTGCGGAGAATTTCGATGGCACGGGAAAGCTGGTCCTGCCGCTTCATCGAGCGTGGATTGTAGAAGGCAACAACGAAGTCGCCCATCGCCGCTGCCTCGACCCGCGCCTCGATGGTTTCCCATGGAGTTAGGAGGTCGGAAAGCGAGATGCAGCAGAAGTCATGCCCAATCAGCGCCCCCGCCTTCGCCGCTGCCGCTTGAAAGGCCGAAATTCCCGGAACCACATTCACAGCGATCCGGCACGGCCCGAGATCGATCAATTCGTAAACGAGCGCCGCCATCGCATAGATGCCGGCATCGCCTGAGCAAACCAGCGCCACTTGCTTTCCCTGTTTCGCCAGCGCAATCGCTTGCCGGCAGCGGTCTTCCTCCGCGCCGAGCGGAAAGCTGTGGAGGATTTGTCCATCAAGGCAATCGGACGCGAGTTCGAGATAAAGCTGATAGCCAACCCAATCATCCGTGGACTGAAGAATGCGCGTTGCCTCGGGTGAGCGGGTGGTTGTTGCGCCGGGGCCAAGCCCCACCACATGCACGGTCCCGCGCACGCGGCCTCGCGGTTCAAGAATGGGGGCCGGGGCTTGTGCGATGGCGACGGTTGCGCGTTTGCTCTTGGTCTTGGGAACGATCAATTCGCCATCGGGACCGGCAGCTGCCAGCGCTGCTGCTTCGGCCACGCTCGGCGTTCCCACTTCCGCGCGCACGATCTCTGACGGCTTTATGACGCGATGGGATTGGGCATTGAGTTCCTTCGTCGAGAAGAATCGAACGTTTCCCAGTGCGGTGACCGCAGCCTCGTCCTCTTTCAGATCGATGGACGCATAGTGTGCGATGGCTTCACAAGCCAACCCATGCTCGTGGAAGGTCTCTTCAATCAGTGTACGGAGTTCCGCGGGTTCCACTCCCCGCTCGCAACCCACTCCGACCACAAGCGACTTGGGATGGTGGATGAGTGTGGATGGCCCACCGCTTTCGGCGGCGATGGTCTCGCGGCGCTCAACCGTCTCTCCGCGCAATGCGGCAACCGTGGCGGATTTAACATCCTGCGAATTGCCAAGAACATATCCGGGCTCAAGTTCTTCAAAAGCCATTCCAAGCTTTACGTCGCTAGCGGTGGTGATCGCCGCTGATCCACCGGTGATCCCGGCAATCTTTCGCGCAAGTTCATTCGCACCATGATGGCCGCCCAGAAGCGGCACGGCGGATGAACCATCTACCGCGACGGCGACAACCGGCGGCTCGACATGTTTGTCGTTGAGATGGGGAGCAACAGCGCGGATCAGAATTCCGCTGGCGCACAACCCGATGATGGGCCGGCTTTCCTTGAAGAGCCGGGCGACTTCGAGTCGCCCTTTCACATAAGCAACGTCGCCACCCTTCACGCTTTCGGGCGCGTGGATGATCCCGTCAAGCTCATGCTTGAGTTTCCGTGCCAGCGGCAATGCAGAAGCCGCGAGAATGAAAATGGCAGGCTTCATGCGCGCACGATGATGGTGGTGAAGTAGGGAAGGGTGTCTTCGCCGATCTCTTCCAACTTCCTTATGCGCTGGCCTTCGTGCGTGGCATTCTCGATGGCTGTGGCTCGAGAAATGAGATCGAGGGCCGAGAGGATCGTCCTTACCTTGCCGAAGTGCCGGCCCACTTTGATGATTGCGGCGGACTGCGCGGTCATCAGTTCCTCGCGCAGGCGGTCGGCCGGCAGCGTGGCGGGTAGAACTTTCAATACATCGTCGCGCATGCAGAGAGGCTGACCCATCTCAGCCGCGGCCGCTGTGATCGACGTAACGCCAGGCACGATAACGGTTGTGAACTTCGATGCCAGTCGCTCGAACACGTAAATGAAACTGCCATAGAAAAAGGGATCGCCTTCGCAAAGCATCACAACGTCTTGGCCTTGATCGAGTTTCGTGGTGATCCTCCCCGCGCCTTCGTCGTAAGCCGCCATGGCCGGAGCACGTTCCACTTTCATTGGAACATCGATGGCGATTTCTTCGACGTCTTCGGCTACGAATGGCGCGGCGATCTTGCGCGCGGTGCTCTCGCCGCCGTTTGCAGACAGATAAGCGATGACCTTGGCCATGGAGACAAGCCTCCAGGCCTTCACCGTCATCAGTTCCGGATCGCCGGGGCCGACGCCCACGCCGTAGAGCGTTCCCTTGCTCATGGCTTTCGTCCCCGCCATTGCAGCACAGGCATTTTCGGCTTCAGCCCGCGATAGGGCCCGACGCTGGCCAGATGTGAAATTTCGAACCGCACGAGATCGCCGCCATAGGCCGCTTGAAGATCGATCAGGTGCATCTCGGCTTCGAGAGTCACCGTATTCGCGACCATCGCTCCACCCGACTTCAGCGCAAGCCACGCCGCTTCGAATACGCCTTCGTCATCCAAGCCTCCGCCGATGAACACGGCGTCCGGCGCCTTCAATCCTTCCAGAGCTGTCGGAGCGGTTCCCGCAACAATCTTGAGGCGAGGGGTTCCAAGCGCATCGGCGTTCGCGGCGATCATCCGCCGGCGTTCCGCATCGGGCTCGATGGCGATGGCTTCGCAGCCACGTGTGCTTCGCATCCATTCGATGCCGATTGAACCGCAGCCGGCGCCCACGTCCCAAAGGAGCTGATCGGGAGCAGGCGAGAGCGCTGCAAGCGTTGCCGCGCGCACTTCGCGCTTGGTAATCTTGCCATCGTGTCCGAAGGCATCATCCGGCAATCCGGGCACGCGCGAGAGAATTTGGGCTTGCGGACCGGCGATGCAACGGACGGCCAGCGTGTTAAGATCAGACCACTGACGATCGGGGAGCGCATGGGCGATGAAGGAGGTGGTCATCTCGGAATCGCCGCCGAGATTTTCCAGAACCGTGATTTCGCTTTCGCCGAAGCCGCGCTTCACAAGCCGCCGGCAGGCCTCGGCAATGGTCGGGGCATTTTCGGTCAGCGCCAACAGCCGCGCGCCCGGCTGAATGAATGTTTCGAGATTTGCCGCAGGCCTTCCGTGAATGGAGAAGCAGTCGCAATCTGGCAACGACCATCCGAGCCTTGATGCCGCGAGCGAGAACGCGGAAAGATGCGGGATGACCGTCATCTCGGCGAAGGGCACGAACTCCATGAGCTTGCGCGTGACGCCGAAGTTCATCGGATCTCCGGTAGCGAGAATGGCAGTGGCGCGGCCACGAAGTGGCTGGATGCGTTCGATCACGGCGGAGAAGGGCTGCGGCCACTCCTTGCGTTCAGCGGAAAGAGTTGGCAGCTTGCCGAGCAATCGTTTGCTTCCGACGATGATTTCCGCATGACGCAGCGACTCTTGCGACCGCGCCGAAAGGCCGGCCCAGCCGTCCTCGCCCATGCCAACGACCGTCAACCACTTCATGGCGCGGTATCCAGCAAAGCGTTGATCACCGCGGAAGCCATGGCGGAGCCACCTTTGCGCCCGCGAATGGTTGCGAAGGGAATGCCGCGCGAGTTGGCGATCAGCTCCCCCTTGCTTTCAGCAGCGCCGACAAAACCAACTGGGAACGCCACGATTGCGGCGGGCTTGGGCGCACCTTCGTCGATGAGTTCGAGAAGCCGAAACAGCGCGGTTGGCGCGTTGCCGATCACCGCGATGTTCCCGGCGAGCATCGGTTTCCAAAGTTCGACCGCGGCGGCGGAACGCGTGGTCTTGTTCTCGATGCCTAGCTGGCGCGCGCGGGGATCGTTCAGCATACAGACGATTTGCGAACCCTTCGGAACGAGGCGCGGCATGATGCCATGTTTCACCATCTCCACATCGGCAAGAATGTGCGCTCCGCCCGCAAGCGCCTCGCGGGCTGCTGCAACGAAATCGCCGCTGATCACGAGATCGCCTGCCACGTCCGGCATGCCGCACGCATGGATGATCCGCACGGCGACAGGCTCTGCATTCTTCGGCAGATGATCGAAACGCGCTTCAGCTCGGATGATGGCGAAGCTCCGCGCATAGATTTCGTCGGGGTCGCGAAGATACTCGATCACGGTTTCAAGGTCCGTGGCCCCAGCGGATGATCCGCATGCGGATAAATCGCGTGAGTGTGATCGTGATGGTGATCGTGGCCATGATGGTGGTGATGATCTGGTCGCGATTGGAGCTGGAACGGGCCTTCCTTGCATTTGCCGTTGCAAACGCCATCGCAGTGCGGGCAATCCGCTGAGGTGCCGATGCCTTCCACATGATGATGATGGCTCTCTTGCGGCGTACCGACTTCCGCCTCGAAGCCCAGGACTTGCGTGCGGTACTTGCAAAGCTGGCAGTTCATGGCGATGTCGCCGGTGAGGATCTGCTCGATGCGCTCCACGAACGTATCGATCACGCCCGGATGGTCGTTGAGATAGGGTGCTTTCACGAATTCGATCCCGTGGTGGCGCGCTGCCACGGCATCGGTTGCGTCGTAAATCCGCTGCACGAGAACGCCGGTGAACAGGAAGTATGGAAACACGATGATGCGCTTGAAGCCGAGGCGGGTTGCGTGTTCGAGGGCTGGCTCCACCAGCGGGAAGGTCACGCCTGAATAGGCCGTCTCGCCCCAGCCGAAGCCGAAGCCCTCCCAAAGCAAACGCATGACTTTCGCAACGTTGGAATTGGCATCCGGGTCCGATGCGCCGCGTCCCACCACCAGCAGAAGCGTTTCGTGCTTCGCGATGTGATCGCCCGCGGCGGTAACGGCTTCCGCGATCCGGTCACCGGCGGCGCGGAGCATCTTGGGATCGATGCCCAGCTCCTTGCCGTAGTTGATGCGGATTCCGTTTTGCGCGGCGTAAGTGTTGAGCACGGACGGGATATCGTTCTTGGCGTGGCCCGCGGCGAAAAGCATGCCCGGCACCGCGAGCACGCGCTCGATGCCTGAAGCTTTCAGCTTGTCGAGCCCATCGCGGATGATCGGCTTGGCAAATTCCAGATATCCGAATTCAACCGGATAGTGCGGCAGGCGCGCCTTGAGGTGATGGGCCAGCACGGCGAATTCCTTGACCGCATCGGTGTCGCGGCTGCCATGGCCGCAGAGCATGACGCCCAGTTTCTCGCTCATCATTCCTGCCTTCCAAACAAACGCGCAGCGCCGATGTGAAATGGCACCGGAAGGCAGTTCCGGTCTTGGCCCCGCATCTGGGTCGGCCGCACCGGAAT
>JBJXGL010000257.1:0-11206 GCA_046160365.1 Aestuariivirga sp.
CCACCGCCTGCAATCCGCGTTTCTATGATGACATGGGTTATCCTGGCCATGCCAACTGCACCGAGAACTTCAATTATGCGCTCGATCCCTTTGGCATCGAAAAGCGGAAAGGTTGGGAGGCGCTCAACTTCTTCTACAACACGCGCATGGATCAATCGAATGTCATCGTCTCGGATGAAGCCTGGTCCAGACCCGGCGACTATGTGCTGGTGAAGGCGCTGACTGACCTCGTCTGTGTCACCTCCTCCTGCCCCGATGACATAGATCCCGGCAATGGTTGGAATCCGACCGACATTCACGTTCGCGTCTATGGCGCGGAAGAAAGATTCACTCGAGCAGTGGCCTATCGCATGACCCCCGACGCAGATCCGGTGATGACCAAGGAAACCGCTTTCCATCCGCGCTTCTCGCAGCTGACGCGACATTTTTCGGAGTATCGTGGCTATTGGCTGGCGGGGCGCTTCAACAATGAGGGGCCAATCGAAGAGTATTGGGCTTGCCGAGAAAAGGCCGTGGTGCTCGACCTTTCGCCTCTGCGCAAGTTTGAGGTGACGGGCCCCGATGCCGAAGCGCTGCTGCAGTATTGCCTGACCCGTGACATCCGCAAGCTCTCGACCGGTCAGGTGGTTTACACCGCCATGTGCTTTGAGAACGGGGGAATGATCGATGACGGCACGGTGTTCCGCCTCGGCCAGAACTTGTTCCGCTGGATCGGTGGTGTCGATTACTCCGGTATCTGGCTCCGCGAACAGGCGGAGAAGCTCGGGCTCAAGGCCTGGGTTCGCTCATCCACCGACCAGTTGCACAACATTGCACTCCAGGGGCCTGCCAGCCGCGACATCCTGAAGGAAATCATCTGGACGTCCCCCGCTCAAACATCAATAGCCGAGCTGGAATGGTTCCGCTTCACCATCGGGCGCATCGGCCACTTTGAGGGCGTGCCGCTTGTTGTTTCGCGTACCGGCTACTCCGGCGAGCTTGGCTATGAAATCTTTTGCCATCCGAAGCATGCGGTTGAGATGTTCGATGCGGTATGGAATGCGGGACAGAAGCATGGCCTGAAGCCCATGGGCCTCGAAGCGCTCGACATGGTGCGCATTGAAGCGGGCCTGATCTTTGCCGACCACGAATTCACCTCGGAAACTGATCCATTCGAGGCGGGCATCGGCTTCACTGTGCCGCTGAAGACGAAGACCGATGACTTCATTGGCAAGGCGGCCCTCATCCAACGCAAGGAACATCCGCGCCGCAGACTGGTTGGCCTTGAGATCGATTCCAATGAAACTGTAGGCCATGGTGACTGCATCCATATTGGGCGCGCCCAGGTGGGCGTGGTGACCAGTGGCATGCGTTCACCCATCCTGAAGAAGAACATTGCGCTGGCCCGCGTCGACGCCCTGAACAGCGAAATCGGCACGGAGATGGAGATCGGCAAGTCCGATGGGCAAATGAAGCGCTTGCCTGCCCGGATTGTTCGCTTTGCGCATTACGATCCCGACAAAACGCGCCCGCGCTCATAGATATCCAGGGAGTGAAAGATGAAGGCCATTTCCCCACAGCAGCGCATCGTTCACAACTACAAGACAGCGCCCTACAAGCAATACATCGACGCCGACGGTCGCGAGGTTGCGGGCCAGAGCTATGTTCAACTCGACGACACATTCCCGGAAGGCGCTGGCTTCACGCTCTATCGCATGGCGCCCGGCTCATCGAGCCAGCCACATGAACATACCTGCCACGAGAGCTTCTTCGTTATCGAAGGCGAGGCCACCGACAATGACGGCTACACCTACAAGGCCGGCGACTTCGTAGTGCTGAAGAAGGGCACGCAGCACTTCTCCACCACCAAGACGGGCTGTACGCTTGTTGTATTCGTGCGCGAGTTGGAGGAGAATTTGTAGGGTCTTAGCCCCTCAGCCGCGTTCCATCCGGGTCGAAGAGCGGGGTTTCCAGCAGAACCGCTTCATGGGGTTTTCCCAGAATGGCGACCGTGAAGCTGTTGCTTGGGCTGGCGACGTCTGCCTTCACATAGCCGAGCGCCAGCGACGCGCCGACCGAGTACCCATAGGATCCAGAACTCACCTGCCCCACGGGCGTACCGTCAGCAAGGAAGATCGGTTCTCCGCCTGTAGCGTCCGCGTTGGTCACTTCGATCTTGAACATGGACAGCTTCTCGCGTGGGGCATTGTCCTTGACCTTGAGATAGGCGTCACGATTGAGGAAATCGCCCTTGTCGAGCTTCACAAGGCGCTCAAGATTGGACTCCTGCGGCCAATACTCCGGCGAATATTCACGGCCCCAGCTGCCGTAGCCCTTCTCGATACGCAGCGACAGAAGCCCGCGCGAGCCCACCGGGCCGGCGTTGAAGTCCTGGCCCGCCTTTAGCAGTGCGGCATAGAGCGCCACCTGGTCATGCACGTTGCAATGCAGCTCCCAACCGAGATCGCCGGTGAACGAAACGCGTATCGCCACCACATCAATGCCCGCGACCGTGATTCGCCGCGATTGCATGAAGGGAAATGCTGCCGATGAGAGATCGGCATTGGTTAGACGCTGCAGCAACTCACGTGACTTCGGCCCCGCCACGTTGAAGCCGCACATGGCTTCCGTGGAGGACTCGAAGGTTGTGCCTGCAGGCAAAGGAATGGCGCGGAAGAAGCGTTCATGGAAGCGCTCTGCCATGCCGGACCCCACCATGAAGAAATGGTCGTCGGCAAGGCGCGTCACTGTGAAGTCGCCGGCGACGCCACCGCGCTTACCGATCAACGGTGTCAGGCACGACCTGCCCACTTTCGTTGGCATGCAGTTGGCGAGCAAGGCATTAAGCCAGTCTTCCGCGCCCGGCCCCTTGACCTCGTATTTGGCAAAGTTCGAGATATCGATGATGCCTGCTGTGGCGCGGAGCATCTTCACCTCGCGCCCCACCGGTTCCCACCAGTTCTGGCGCACGAAGCCGTAGCTTTCCTCCCTGGGCTCGCTCTCTTGCGAGTACCAGAGGGGATGTTCCCAGCCATAGTTTAGGCCGAACAGCGCCCCCATCTTCTTCTGCATCTCATAGGCGGGCCGTGTGCGCACTGGTCGACCCGCCATGCGCTCTTCGTAGGGGAAGTGGATCTTGAAGCGATTGGAATACTGGTCCTTTACCTTGCCCTTGGTGAAGGCCTTGCCTGCCCAGAGGCCGAAACGCGCCAGGTCCCAGGCGAAGAGATCAAGCGTCGGCTCGCCTTCAACAATCCATTCCGCCGACAGCTTTCCAAGACCGCCTGATTGCGAGAAGCCCGGGATGATGCCGCAGCAGCAGAAGTAGTTCCTGAGCTCCGGCACCGGACCAAACAGGGCCGCGCTATCCGGCGACCAGATCATCGGGCCGTTGATGACGCGCTTCACGCCAGCCGTGCCGATCGCAGGAACGCGATTTATGGCGCGCATCATGTTCTCTTCGATGCGCTCGAGATCATCTGGAAAAAGCTCGTGGCCGAAATCCTGCGGCGTTCCATCCTCGGCCCAGAACTTCATATCTTTCTCATAAGCCCCAATGAGAAGGCCCTGGCCCTCCTGGCGGAGGTAGTACTCACCGTCGCGATCAGCGATCGACGGCAGGCGCCGCCCGAGTGCTACAATCTCCGGGATAGTTTCGGTGACGAAGTACTGGTGCTCGGTTGGAATCAGCGGCAATGAAATACCCGCCATGGCCGCAACCTCGCGCGCCCATAAACCTGCCGCGTTGACCACCCAGTCCGCTTGGATGTCGCTTTTCTCCGTGCGCACAGTCCATGTGCCGTCAGGACGTTGTTCCGTGCCGATGACGGGTGTGAAGCGGTGGATCTCGGCGCCGCGCGCCCTCGCCCCTGCCGCATAGGCCATGGTGACTCCGGAGGGATCGACATTGCCGCCGTCTGGTTCATACATGATGCAGCGGATGCCATCGAAATTGGCGAGCGGATGCAGCTTCTCCGCTTCGGCCCGCGTCGCCTCGTGGAAATTCATGCCATAGCGCCGCGCCTTTGCGGCCTGCAGGCGCAACTGGTGTTCGCGCGCCTCGGTCTGAGCGAGATAAAGCGAACCCGGTTGGAACACGCCGCAGCCCTGCCCCGTTTCCTTTTCCAGCTCCTTGTAGAGCTGCATTGTGTAGTACTGAATGCGGCTGATGTTGGTGGAATCGTGCAAGCCGTGGATATTTGCGGCCGCATGCCAGGTGGAACCCGAGGTGAGTTCGTCACGCTCCAGGAGAACCACGTCAGTCCAGCCCATCTTGGTGAGGTGATAGAGAATGGAGCACCCGACGAGGCCCCCGCCAATCACCACTGCTCGCGCATGTGTGCGCATATCTGTCTCCTGCCCTGCCGTTTCTTGTTTATGCCGCTGGCGCCTTGCTGGTCACGTAGCCATCGATCCATGACGTACGGTAGCCATCCTTTCGCCAGGTGATGGGGAAGTAGCTCTCGTCCATCTCGGTTGATCCCACCTTCCTGTAGCGGGAGTAGATGTAGCTGACGTGCTCGGGATGGAAGACCGCCGCGGAAGATATGCAATGAGCGATTACCGAGCGGCGCGGATTGCTGCCCCTGTTATCGCGCGAACCATGCCAGGTCCTGCCATGATGTATGACACATGAGCCAGCCGGCACTTCGATTGGCACGATCTCATAGTCCTTCACGCCTGCGGCTTCCGCTGCCGGATAAAGATCAGCTAGTGGATCATCCGGCGCATGAAACTGCTTTATCGGCGGTGCAACCGGCCACTTGTGCGATCCCTTCACATACTCGATGGTGCCTTGAAAGGCCTTGGTGTCATCCAGCGTGATCCAGCAGGTGCACATTTCACCAGGCACAATCCAGTCGTTGTAGGAATCGTCCTGGTGGAAGCCAAGAGGCTTGGTTCCGGGAGGCTTCCAGATCACGTTGTCCTGTCCGATGCGCGCGCCGGGCCAGCGGCGCAAGTTGGCGCACGCTTCGCCAACTTCCCGGTCGAGAACAATCGCGGCAATGGTGCGGTCTGATTTCCAGCCATTGCAGATCTGGCGCGTCAGATCCTCGCGATCACGCCCCATGCGCCAGTTCCATTCATCAGGATAGAGTCCGGTCTCGAACTTGCCAGAAAACATGGGATCGAAGCGCGCCCGTGCCGCTTCGATCTGCTGCGGCGTCAAAACGTCGTGGATTACGACAAAGCCGTCACGGTCAAAGTCGTCAATGTGTTTCTGTGTGAGTTTGATCATCACAAACTTTCCGCGCCCATCAGGTCCTGCCGCGCCTGTTCCAGATGCTTGCTCATCAGATCTGCCGCGGCCTGCACATCGCGCCGCCGCAATGCTTCGTAGATCAGCCGGTGCTGGCTGTTGTAGGCATTGATCTTTTCAGGCAGCAGCACCAGCGTCTTCATGCGATCCCACTGTGCATGCAGACGCACCATGTTGACCTGCTGGTAGATGCGCACAATCAGCGGATTGCGCGAACAGCGCGCCAATTCAAGGTGAAACTCGGAGTCGAGTTGCGTGAAAAGCGATTGGTCGTCTGCGGTGGTCTCAAGCCGCAATAGCACTGCCTCGATATTGTCAAGTTCCTTGGCCGTCGCATGCAGAGTCGCGAGCCGCGTCATGTAAGGCTCGATGGCAAAGCGCGTATCAATGAGTTGCAGGGGGCTTACGAGGTCGGCGATATCATCCGTACTCTGATGAATCGGACCCTGGAAGTTGACGAAGGTTCCGGCACCCGCGCGCCGGACAACCAGGTCCTTCTGCTCCAGCTGATCCAGCACTTTGCGGATGGTGGAGCGCGCCGTGCCGAATGCCAATGCCAGCTGCCGTTCCGCCGGCAGTTGGTCGCCGGTACCATAAACTCCGGATTGGATGGCATGGGTCAAACGTTCAACGATGACCGAGGTGTTGCGATTGGTACCCCCCGTCACTTCATCGTTTTCTATCGTAAATTCAATCACCTAAAGCTATTCCTGTCGACCCGGCCGAGGGCAATGATAACGCAATTGGTTGAAATTGGATAGAATTGGTTTGCAATTGGCCGCACTTTGTTGATTAATCCGAACCACTCGGGGCGGCCGGTCACCACCATCGTGCAAGCCAGCGCCCCTCCGATGCTTTGAAGAGGCACACGGCAATCAGAAGATGGCAGAGTGAAAAACTCGCCGCACCAATGGGGAAGGGAGCGTCAATGAGCGACTACGAGAATTTCATCAAGACAGATGGCCGTGCTGACTTGATCAAGCAGGTCCGCAAGAGGATCGACGTGCTCGGCATCGAGTATCTCTATCTCCAGTTCGTTTCCGTGACCGGCCGCATCATGGGTAAGGGCATTCCCGCCGACCATTGGGAGAACATCGCGGATGGCGGCTTCCAGCTTGTCTATGGCTCGACCGTAAACCTCTTCATGAACCGCCGCGGAGAATACATTGGCTACGGCCCGGAAGCAGCTGAACTCGTGGGCGTGCCCGAACCCGAAACCTTCATGCAGCTGCCATGGGACAAGCGCGTGGCGCGCATGTTCTGCACGCTGTTCCGCAACCGCGAGGAGCGCGAAGACGCCGGCGCCTTCCTCACCGCCGACTGTCGCGGCAACTTGCGCCGCATTCACGACCAATTCGAAAAGGACCATGGCTTGCGCATGCGCCATGGCACCGAGCCGGAAATGATGTGGCTGAAAAAGGATGCCAACGGGAAGGCCAACGGCGGCATGTCGGAACCCTACTGCTATCACATCGACCAGTTCGAAAGCCTGCGCCCGGTCTACATGAAGGTCATTGAGTATGGCCGCAAGATGGGCCTCGACATGATCCAAGGCGACCACGAGGACGCGCCCGGCCAGATCGAGCTCAACTTCAATTACGATGACGCTCTGCGCACCGCCGACCGGCTCACCACCTACCGCCAAATCTGCGCACAGGTGGCCCGCGAGTTCGACATTATTGCCTGCTTCATGTGCAAGCCCTTCATGGGTGTGTCTGCCAACGGCTGCCACCACAACATCTCTCTTTGGAAGGGCGGCAAGGACGAGTTCAAAGCGCTCGGCAACGATCCCAAGAACCTGCCCGGCTTCGAAGAAAATTTCATGTACCGCCGCGGTGGCACCAATACCTTCATGCCAGAAGGCGACGATCCGCGCATGCCGGGCAAAGTTGGATTGCAGGTCATCGGCGGCATCGTCAAACATCTGGCGGCCCTCACGGCCATCGGCTGCTCGACTGTCAACTCATACCGCCGCTTGTGGGATACCGGTTTCTGGGCGCCGGTCTTCGCCGACTGGGGATTCCAAAACCGCACCACGGGCCTTCGCGTTTCAGCACCCGGCCGCTTCGAATACCGCGCGGTCGACTCCATGGTGAACCCCTATCTGATGGCCTCCGGCATCCTGCGCGCGGCCGATGATGGCATCCGCAACAAGATCGATCCTGGCAAGCCGGAAGAGCGCAACATCTATGCCGCGATGGAAGCCGGCAAGCAGGTGAGGAAACTGCCGATGACTCTGGGTGACTCGCTTGAAGCCCTGAAGAAGGACGATGTCATCAAGTCGGCCATGCCCGGCGAGATGCACCGGCTCTTCGACGAGTACAAGCGCGACGAATGGGAGAAGTTCCTCCACACTTCGACCGAGTGGGACCTCGAAATGTACATGAACTGTCTGCCCTGACTTCAACAAGGAGAACGCAACATGTGCGGCATTGCCGGACTCATCCACCGCGACGGCATCGGCAACATCGGCCTGGAGATGACGGCCATGCTTCAGTCGCTGAAGCATCGCGGTCCCGACTCGACCGGTTACGCCATCTACGGCCAGCCGGGGCGCAATGAATTCATCATGCGCTTCAAGGTCGCCGAACAGGAAGACATGAACCGGGGCTTCGACATTCACGACGAGGTGAAGAAGCGCCGCGCCAAGGTCGAAGAGCGCCTGAAGTCACTCGGCGTCGAAATCATCGACCGCGAGGACGCCACCGAATACGCCTACCGCTATCGCATCCACTTCGAAGGCGACATGAAGAAGCTCGCCGACTATGTGGAGGATGTGGAGGGCACCGAGATACTCTCCATGGGCAATTCGCTCGAACTCATTAAGGATCTGGGCGATGCCGCCCGCGTGGCCAACCAGTACACGCTGAAGACATTCAGGGGGACGCATGGCATTGGCCATACCCGCATGGCCACGGAGTCTGACGTCGACATCCGCTCGGCGCACCCCTATTGGGCATATCCCTACAACGACATTGCGGTCGTTCACAATGGACAGATCACTAACTACTGGGCCATGCGCCGCGAGTTCGAACGCCGCGGCCATCGCTTCATGTCGAACTGCGACTCGGAACTGCTGGCGGTTTACACGGCCTACAATCTTGAGAATGGCGCCACGCTGGAAGATTCGCTGAAGCAGTCGATCCAGGACATTGATGGCGTATTCACTTATCTCGTCTCCACCAAGGACGCACTGGGCATGGCGAAGGACACTATGGCCGCCAAACCCATGGTTCTGTTTGAGAGCGACAATCTGGTGGCGCTCGCTTCCGAGGAGGTAGCGATCCGTGCGGTCATTCATCACGAAATCGATACCTGGGATCCCTACGATGAGGAGGTTCGCGTATGGCGGGCGTAATGACGGCCAAGAAGGACCATCTCAGCCATGAGATGGGCATGCATACGGAAGGTCTGATCGGCCGAACCCAGCAACGCTTCTTCGACATTGCGGAAGAAAACGTCGGCTACGGCTATCCGGACGCAGCCGACGTCGATTTCAACAGGCGGGCAGAACTTGATTGCGAAGGCATGGAGAGCCGCCAGATCAACACGCGCATCCGCGAACTGATCCGTTCGGGCCACGGCACTATTGTGCTCAAGAACCCCGGTTCCAAACACTCCCTGGCAGTCGGCATCTTGAATCGCCTCAACCTTATCATTGAAGGTTCCTGCGGCTACTTTGCCTGCGGTCTCACCGACGGCCCCAACATCCGCATCAAAGGGCGCGTCGGCTGGGCCTGCGGCGAAAACATGCTGGCTGGCACAATTTTGATCGAGAAGAATGCCGGTTCGCAGTTTGGCGCAGCACTTCGCGGCGGCGATCTTGTCTGCAAGGGTTCTGTCGGCGCCCGTACCGGCATCGATCAGAAAGGCGGCAACATCATCGTCGGCGGAGACACCGGCTCCTTCACCGGCTTCATGATGCAGCGCGGCCGCATGGTGATCCTCGGCGACGCCGGGAAAAACCTGGGCGATTCAATGTATGACGGCACCATCTATCTCGGCGGTGAAGCGCGATCTTTGGGAGTTGACGCCGTGCCTGGCGAGATGACCGATCTCGATCGCGAATGGATCGCCCGCAAGCTCAAGATGTACGACATGTTCCCTAAGAACGGGATTGACCACATCAAAAAGATCGTGGCCGGCAAGCAGCTGTGGAACTACGACAATCTTGAACCCGGTGAAAAGAAATTGGTTCTGTAAGGCAAACATAATGGCAAAGAAAAAACCGACGAAGTCAGCAGCCGCCCGCCGGTCGAGTGCCGTCAAGCGTTCCGCTCCAGTGAAGGCGAAGCCCAAGTCAGTCGCGCGTACTGCCACCGGCCTTGCGGCGCTGTCGCGCAAGCCGGCCGAGTCCAAGAAGTACGTGCTCGGATCGTCGAGGATCTTCACGCCCGAGGTGATGAATGACATTCACATCAAGTCGGAGCTAGGCCGTTACCGCATGCGCGGCTTCTCGCTCTTCAAGAAAATTCCGCACTGGGACGACCTCACCTTCCTTCCTGGTACGCTGACGCGCTTTGTCATCGAAGGCTACCGCGAGAAGTGCGAGACCAAGACTGTTATCGGTCCACGCGCCAAGCGCCCGATGGTGCTCGACATCCCGGTCTACGTCACCGGCATGTCGTTCGGCGCGCTGTCTTATGAGGCAAAGATCGCGCTGGCCCGAGGTGCGACCATGGCGGGCTCTGCTACCTGCTCGGGTGAAGGCGGCATGATCCCCGACGAGCGGCGCTACTCGGAGAAATGGTTCTATCAGTGCATCCAGTCGCGCTACGGATTCAACCCGCATCACCTGCGGCTCGCCGATGCGTGCGAATTCTTTATCGGCCAGGGCTGCAAGGTTGGCCTCGGCGGACATTTGATGGGCCAGAAGGTGACCGACCAGGTGGCGGAGATGCGTTCGCTACCAGCCGGCATCGACCAGCGCTCGCCTGCCCGTCATCCGGACTGGCTGGGTCCTGACGACCTGGCGCTCAAAATCCAGGAAATCCGCGAAGCCACCAACTGGGAGATTCCGATCCAGCTGAAGCTCGGCGCGGCGCGCGTATATGACGACGTGCGCATGGCCGTGAAATGCGATCCGGACTCGATTTACATTGACTCCATGGAAGGCGGCACGGGTGCAGGCCCCCACATCGCCACGGAAGACACCGGCATTCCCGGCATCGCCGCTATCCGCGAGGCGCGCCGCGCCATCGACGAGCTTGGCAAGCGCGGACAGATCTCGCTCGTCTATGCCGGCGGCATAAGGAACGGCGGCGACGTGGCCAAGGCGCTTGCGCTTGGTGCCGATGCAATCGCGCTGGGCCATTCCGTGCTTATGGCGCTCAACTGCAACAAGGACATTCCGGGCGTCACCGACTATCCGGCGGAAATCGGCGTGGAAGCAGGCTATTGCTACCATTGCCACACGGGCCGCTGTCCGGTTGGCGTTGCAACGCAAGACCCCGTGCTGCGCAAACGGCTCGACCCGGACAAGGCGGCCGAGCGCGTCTACAACTTCCTGCACACGCTCACCATGGAAGCTCAGCTCCTGGCGCGCGCCTGCGGCAAGACCAACATCCACTCGCTGGAGCCCGAGGACCTTGCGGCTCTCACCATGGAAGCCTCTGCCATGTGCAAGGTTCCTCTCGCCGGCACAAACTATGTGGTCGGCCACGAGGCACTGGGCGATGCCGGCGGCAACTATCACAAATACTGACCAAGGAGCTTCACCATGGCGGGAACAAGCTACAAGGGCTCCGAGATCAAGTCGGTAGACCAGTTCATTAATGACAAGGCGGGGCTTTCTTCATCGCGCGAAAAGGAGATCGGGCAGCATATCGGCTACCGCTATGATGTGAACCTGATCCCCGACTACAAGCGCCTCACGCCCTTCCTCAAGGGCTACATGGAATTCATGGGATGGGATGATCTCAACTGGCTGGAGGACGTTCACATGGGTTACGAAGAAGGCGAACCCGC
>JBJXGL010000258.1:0-14961 GCA_046160365.1 Aestuariivirga sp.
TCATGTGGGGCGTGAGTGACGTCATCATCATCTCCCAAAAGGCGAATCATGACGCGCCAAACTAACCGCTTCGGCCTCCCAACGGAATCGCAACGCAGGATTCAATCAACCGGAGTCGGTATCACTCATGCGGCGGACTTCCAGTCGTGTGCAGATCTCGAAAGCCGATACGCGACCAACTGAGCCGCGTCTTTGGCAAAGGCCTCGTAGCGACGAATGATGCGGTCGCAGTAGATAGGGTCGAGTTCACAGAGATAAGCCACGCGGCCCGTCTTAACCCCGATGCTCTAAACATCTGGGGGGCAGCACCAAGGTTACATCTATATCCAGCTAAAGGACTACAAGTCGGGTTTCCGCAAGAACGAAATCATAAATCCGATCGCGGCAGATATGGAAAAGGCGGACATGTTAGCCATTGCTGAGTACTTCTCGCAAAAACCATGACCGCGCATTCCTTCGGATGTGTCCGAAGACGACATTAAGAAAGGTGAAACCATCGCCGCTGCCGGCCTGTGCTCAGAATGCCATCTCTCGGACTTTCTCGGCGATGGCACCATACCGCGCGCCAGCGGGCAGCTTGTCACCCATCTCGAACGCACCATGCTCGAGTTCAAGACGCGCGTGCGCGGCAACAATCCCGACAAATCAACCCTATTCGCAACCTATTCCGACCACGACATCAAGACGATGGCACGCTACCTAGCATCATAGCAGTCGAACCAGCTGTGGGCTTTCAATGGGTTGTCCATCCGATCCGGAGCGGAAAAGCTGTGGTTGCGCAACTGCACTTTCTTCGAGGAGGACCAGAATGAACTTGACTCTACTTGAGTCAATCCGCCGGCACCGCCCCCCGCAACATGTGCGGAAACGCACAGACCGTTTTTCGCCATGGCGCTACGTAAATCTTTGGTATAACCTGAAGTTAGAGGCGGGCTATCGCATTGAGGCCGGTGATGAATCGAACTCCGTTGATGGCCATTGTGGCGGGCATTCTGGCTTGTTTTCTGCTGCTTTCCGGGCAAGCGGCGGCGCAAGTCTCGTTGAGCGAGGGTTACGCCAAAACTGTCGAATCGCTCGACTCGAAAGTCAGCAGTTATCCCGACCCCAAGCCCTCTGCGCGCGCGGGCAGCGAAATCTGGTTCAACGCCACCGCCTTCAACGACCGCTTTTTTACATACGCGTTCCAGCAGCGGCTTGGCGCCGCCATCGACTGGTTCTGGGTCTTCGGCGCCAAATACAAGGCCGACATTTTCCAGCGCTGGGGCGGCATTCCCGATCCCGATTGCTGCGTCCCGGGCGATCCAAATTGCCCGGCCAAATCGCTCGACGAAACCTATGGATTCCAGTGGTGCCCGGGCGACGACCAGCTTCTGCAATTCGTCGGAAAACTTGGCTACAAAGATCCGGCCTGCGATTTGAAGGACTCTGCATCGGCCACCGCCAATCAGGCGCAGAACGCCTGCGATCTGCATTTCGGCACATCGACTGGCGTGCTGGGCCTCCGCAAATTCCCCAATCCGCGCTTCAACGCCGAGAAATGGAAAGCGCTGAACGGTTCGCTTGGATCGTGGGATTGCTTCCGCGGCAAGGGTGATGCCGAAGGCAAATGCAACGGCAAAGCTGCCGCCAAACATTTCTTCGATGGCGCGGTCGAGCCGCCTTTCCGCATCGGCATGGCCTGCGGCGCGTGTCACATCGGCTACAAGCCGGACAATCCGCCCGCCGATCCCAACAAGCCCACGTGGGACAACATCGATGGCCTTGTCGGCAACCAATACAGCCGCATATCCAATCTGCTTGGCTCCGGCTTCACCCCGCACGATCTCGAATGGCAATTGATTGCGCGCGCAAGGCCAGGCATCGTTGATACGTCCGCTCTCCCCATGGATTTCGTGTCGAACCCCGGCACGATGAACGCGATCATCAACTTCGCGCGCCGTCCGCTGCACGAGCATAATATCCTTAAGTGGCGCAAAGCCGCGAGTTGCGAAGCGAACTCCGCCCCCGATGCCTGCTGGTGCGAACCGGGCAAGCAGGGCAAGTGCTGGCAGCGCGGCACGCAGAAGGAACTCGTGCAAAACATCCTCAAGGGCGGCGAAGATTCAATCGGCCTCCGCGAGGCGATCCAGCGCGTCTATTTCAACATCGGCTCGTGCTCGGAACAGTGCTGGCTCAATCATCTCCCGGATGTGCGCGCCGCCGATCCGCGCCAGCGCAACTATGGCCAGTCGCCATTCAGCGTCGGCCAGTGCCGCCGCGATTGCGCCGCCTTCCGCGCCATCGAGGACCGCTTGCCCGATCTCGAAGCCGTGTTCATGACTGCACGCCCGAGCGATCTGTGGACGGCGCGCGGCATCACCCGCGAGCAACTCGAAGCGCAACTCGATCAGGAGTTCTTCCCCGGCGCCGTGAAACGCGGCCGCGAGGTCTTTGCGCGGCAATGCGCAAGCTGCCATTCGAGTCAGCCAGAACCGCACGATACCGCTGACTTCCACGCTACCGATCCGAACGATCCGACGCTACGCCTCGATTGGCTCGGCAACGATGAAGTCCACCCCGCCAGCGAAATCGGCACCTTCGCCGGCCGCTCGCTTCATTCGAACCATATGCCGTCACGCGTATGGGAGGAATATGCCGCACTCGATCTTCGCGACCGCGCCGCCGATCCGGGACGCAGGGAAGTGATGAAGGGAGCAGGGCGCGGCTACTACCGCAACATCTCGCTGCTCTCAACCTGGGCCCACGCGCCGTTCATGCACAACAATGCGATTGGCCCGGAAATCTGCGGCCAGACCACGGTGAATGAGCAAGGTGACCTCGACTTCAACGAGAACCTCTATGTGACCAAGGACGGTACGCCGCTCGATGGCGCGCCCGCGTGCCGTGCGTTCGATGCCAGCGTCGAAGGCCGCTACCGCCTTTATGTCGAGTCGATGCGCGACATGCTCAATCCTGCAAAGCGCATTCCGAAGATGCATCTGCTTTCGCACGATGTCATCATTCCGGTCGTTCCCAAGATCGAGGACAGCAAACTGGCGCAGGCCTTCGGCGTCAGTCTCAGCATCAAGTTCCCGAAGGGCAAGCCGGCGCTCGATGTCGGGAGCCTTCGCTTCAAGGATTTGATCCAGGATATGGTGCTGGTACTGCGCGGCGAGCAGAAGTTCACTGCAAAATATCAAGCGCTCCTCGATCAGAGCCAACGCGATGAACTGCAAGCCGGATTGAAGCGCATGCATCTCGAGATGCTCAAAGCCGCCGGCAAGGATTATTTCGAGGTGAACGACGAAGCGCGCGCCTTCATCCAGAAATTCTATTCGACCACTCTCGAGCGGGTCGAGAACAATGGCCACCGTTTCGGCGAGAGCCTGTCCGATCAGGACAAGGACGCGCTGATCGCCTTCGTGGCGACGTTGTAGGGAGGCGGCGATGCGCAAACTGCTTCTGCTCGTTCTCCTGATAGCGGTGGCCGGCGGCGGCTACTGGTTCATGTTTCTCCGCGACCAGGCGCCCGAGCGCCCCTCTGTCGGCTTCGCGGACGAAAAACCGGCGACCGGCCTCGATCCCGACAACCCCACGCGCGAACTCCACGTCGACTTCGCCGAACTCGAGCGCACGAAGCCACTCACTCGCGAAGAGCGCGCAAGGCTCACGCCTGCAAATCTTTCCGGGCTCAGCCAGGAAGAGGTGGATCAAATTTATGGCCGTCTCACCGCAGGCCCGATCCCCGATGGATATTGGGACGGCGGGCTGTTCTTTCCCCGCGGTTCCGGCGGGAAAACCCGCATGGCGGAAATAATCGGCAGCGTCCTTGGCGAGATCGTCAACGAGAAGGTCCAATTCGCCGAACGCATCGGCCATGGCCTCTGGCAAGGCAAATTCTTTTTCAAGGAACAGGGCGTGCTGCGCAATGCCATCCAGGATCTGAAGCTCTTCGAGATACTGATCGACGATCCCTCGAAAGTTCCGAAGGCCGAAATCCCCGCCAAGGGATGGCGTTCGTGGATCAGCTCCACCAGCGATGTGTGGCAGCTCTTCCCGGCGAAACTCTACTGCGGCCAAAGCCTGCTGGACGGGCGGCGCGAGTCGGTGGTGATCGATTATGTGTACACGGACGATGTTGACGGCTATCAAGAACTGCCGGACTCGCTCGCGGGGCGGCGTGGATTGCGCATCCGCGACGAAATCCGCATGGTGCGCCCGGGTTTTTATCTCGGCCGCGCCTATGCCGATCGCATCTTCCTTCTCAACTTCACGCTTTACGATCCGGCCATTGCCGAAGCGGGTATGCAAGGGTTTTTGAATGGCGAAGACATCACGGAAGAATGCTGGCCAGGCGAAACGGGGCTGGCGGCTGCGAACTAGCGCGCTTGCGCTTGCTGGGTTCGCGTTTGCGGCGACTCCGGCCGCCGGCGAAAGCGTTTTCGAAGCGCTCTATCCCACCAAGCAGGGGCAGGTGCAGTTGCCCACGCCCTTCGCGGCGCTGCTCGACGAGTTGAAACAAAAGACAGGCAACGCGGAAATCGGTACGGCCTTCATTCCGCTTGGCCGCTCATTGCAACGGTGCGCCGCACATCCCGATTACTTCGCGAGCCCCCGCATCGTCGTGGCCTTCCTCTCCGATGGCGGTGGCGCCATGGATGTGCGCAGCCGCCTGTTTCTCGGCTATCAACCGGCCTCGGGCTCGATCGAAATCATCGCTTTCGATGAGAGCGAGGGCCGCTTCGTGTTTCAGGAAGTGACAGGCTACGAAGCAGGAAAGCCCGGCACGCTGCAGAAACTGACGGACGAAGGCTGCGGCGGATGTCATCAGGGCACGCAGCCGATCTTCGCCGTATCGCCATGGAGCGAGAGCAACGCCAACCCGGAAGTCGCCGCGAAGCTTGGCGAGTCTTTCCAGGGTCTTGCCGTCCGCCAGAACTTCGACGAGGTCGAGCAGATCAACAGCGCGGTGCGACGTGCATCGCGGCTGCAAGCCGCGGCCAATCTCTGGCAGCAGGGTTGCGTCAGCCGCGCCTGCCGCGCATCGTTGTTGGGCGAGACGCTGCGTTACCGGCTCGCCACGGAACCGCAGACTTACGCGGCAAGCGACACGTCCTTCATGACGGAACTGGCGGCCGCCTATCCGAATGGCCTGTCCCTGCCTTCCGTCAGACTGCCGGATCACGATCCTCTGGCGCTCGTGGCGGCCGGGACGGCGGAGGATGCAGCTATCGAAACCACAGGCGCGCTCAATCCCGAGACAGTGCGTGGCGATACGCTACATTGGCCGTCGGGACCGGGCGGCCCGCGCGCGGCCGTGCTTCTCATCTCCGATCTCGTTTCGCCCGCGGCCATCGCGTCCCTCAAGCAACAGCTGCCGGCCGGTCAGGATGAAGCGTTGGCGAAGCGGCTCGTGCAAATTGCCGAAGGCAGCGGCCGCGTGGCGGTGCTCGATGGCTCGATACCCAACCGCCAATCGCTCGAAGCCCTCTTCAAGCAGGCGCTCGCCGGGTTGCCAAAGAGTGGGGAAGCGGTGCAATGAGCAGCACCGCGCAATCAGCTCCTTCGCGCCGCCGTAGGTGGGTCTGGGGTCTAATTGCCTTGCTTGTTGTGCTTGCCGCGTATTCGCTGTGGCGGTTCACGCGCGATGAAGCGCAGATGTTCCGCGACCCTGTGTTGCAATTCAAGTACGGCTCGACGGGCGGCGAGAAGAACTTCGGCATTCCGCTTGCGATCTGGGATGCGCTGCCGATCCTCTTCAGGGACAAACTGCCGAGGGGCAAGGAAGACCTTGGCTGGGCGGCGTTCGGATTCATCATCGACGAGAAGGACTACGAAGACGGAAAGGAGAAGCCCCGCCATAAACGCGCGGTCGGCACGTCGGTTCGCAATCACATGGGGATGGACCGCATCTTCCTCAATTGCGCGGGCTGTCACGTCGGTGCGGTGCGGGCGAGCGAGAAGGGGGAAAAGCACTATGTCGCTGGCATGCCGTCGAACACCGTCGATCTCGAAGCATTTCAAAACTTTCTCACCGCGGCAGCCAAAGACCCACGCTTCAACGCGGACGATATTCTGAAAACCATCGACGATAACAACATCGAGCTCGATTTCATCAACCGGATGGCGTTCCGCATCGCTGTCATCGACATGATGCGCGATCTGGTGGGCGGCATTTCCAGGCGGTTCGAATTCACTTTGTACGAGCCCGCTTTCGGCCCCGGCCGGTTCGACACATTTTCGCCCGCCAAGGCGCTGATGAACTGGCCTCACGAACTGATCCCGCCCAGCGAGCGCATTGGCGTTGTCGATTTCCCTTCCGTGTGGATGCAGAACCCGAAGCGCAGCATGTGGCTGCATTGGGATGGCAACAACAACAAGGTGGAAGAGCGCAACCGCTCCGCCGCATTCGGCACCGGCGCAACCTTTCCGACGCTCGACCGTAAGTCGGTCAAGCGTTTCGCGGACTATCTGGACACCGCCGAGCCTCCTTCCTTCGAAAGCATCATTGGCGCGGGCTTAATCGACAAGGCGAAAGCGGAGCAGGGCAAGGGCGTCTACATGAGTTATTGCGCTCGTTGCCACGGCCCATCGGGGCGCGATTTCACCGGGCGTTTTGTCGGCCAGGTCACCTATATCCAATATATCGGGACGGACCGTCATCGCCTCGACAACTACACGCGCGATCTGCTGATCAATCAGGGCGCGCTCTATGCCAGCGATTCATCCGAGCGATTCCAGAATTTCCGCAAGACCAATGGTTATGCCAACGCGCCGCTCGATGGCGTTTGGCTGCGCGCTCCCTATCTGCATAACGGTTCGGTGCCGACCCTATGGGACTTGTTGCAGCCGGCAGACAAGCGCCCCAAGGGTTTCTATCGCGGTTACGATGTTTACGATCCCGTGAAGCTCGGCTTCGTCTCCGCGCCTTCGGAACTGTCGGACGATCTCAAGAAGTCGCTCTTCTGTTACGCCGTGAATGCGGCGGGCGAAGCCGAGTGCGGCGCGTTCAAGCCCGACAATCGCGGGACCTGCGATGCGGTCAGCTGCAAGGGCAACGGCAATGCCGGGCACGAATACGGGACGAAGCTCTCCGACGCCGACAAATACGCGCTCATCGAATACCTCAAGACCTTCTGAGGGAGATAATCATGACCGCCCCCCAGCCCTCGCATTCGCAACCTGAAAAAAGCTGGTTCGCGCGCATCAAGTCCGCGCTCTGCCGGATTGTGGGAAGCCCGTTTCTGCTCGTGGCGATCGTCTTCGCTGGCTTTGGCTACACCAACTACAAATTCTTCAATCCGGAGCCGCAGGATGTTTGCGGCGATCTCGAAAAAGGCTCGGCTCCTTACAACGCCTGCCGCCAGAATATCGCCGAGGAGCAATTCAAGTACGGCTCGATGAATGCGGAGAACGACCGCGGAATTCCCTATCCCATCTTCTACGTGATGCCGCGCGTGTTCCCGCAATGCCTGCCGAACAATGGCGTTGGCGGTTACCGGGCGCTTGGCATTCCGTGGGAAGAAGGGCGCGAACTGCCTGTTGGCTTTTCCAAGCGCAGGCTTGGCTTCGAGCGCGTGACGCAGACGTGCGCTGTGTGCCACGCGGCGAGCTACCGCATGAGCATCGCCGACAAACCCACGATCGTTCCGGCTGGCCCCTCGCACACAACCCACTCGCAGGAGTTCCTGCGGTTCCTCGCCTGCGCCATCCAGGATGAAGACTTCTCGCTCAAGGGCATGTGGCAGGAGATCAAGCGCGAGTTCGATCTGGGTCTCGACGATTGGGCGATCTATGCGCTTCTGATTCCCGTCGTCAAAATGCGCATCCAGGATCAGATCGACGGCTTCTCCTGGGCCGACAGCGACATCGCGCCCGGAGTCAAGCGCCCAGACTGGGGGCCCGGCCGCGACGACCCCATGAACCTCACCAAATTCTTCCTGCTCGATGCCGACCGCCGCAAGGACATGACCACTGGCAACGCCGATTTCCCGGCGATCTGGGATTTGTCGTCGCGCGAGGCGGATTTCGTGTCTGTCGACGAGAAGAAGTCGTACCGTGGGCCTCACGCGCTAAACTTCGGCGGTGAAACGCTCGATCCCTTGGCCGTCATCATGGATTCGGCGCTTGGGCTTGGCGCGCCTCCGGGGCCGCATTTCGAAAAGCAGATGAAGGAAATCCGCGCCTATCTGCAGCGGAAGATGCCGCCAAAGTATCCGCTGGCTCCCGCCTCGGATTCGGACGATGTGCTGAAAGGCAAGGAACTCTATGCGCGCGAATGTGCGAGTTGCCATGAACCGGGAGGCAAATGGTATGGCAAGGCAGTCCCCATCGAGATGATCGGCACCGACCGCGCCCGCTTCGATACCTGGGCGCAGGAAGATGCTGACGGCGCGAACAATGTCGCGGAGGATATTGGCGCCAATCGCCGCGATATGGTGAAGAACATCGGCTATGTGGCAACGCCGCTCACCGGCCTCTGGCTGAAGGCGCCCTACATGCACAACGGCGGCATCGCCAACTTGACTGAGCTCCTCAAGCCGCCTTCGAAGCGGAGCCCATATTTCTGGCGTGGTTGCGATCTCTACGATGACGAGAATATGGGTTTCGTATCGCGCTTTGCGAGAACCGAACCGTTGGCCGAGCGGCAGAAAACCGTCGTAGGCTACCGCGAGGTGCGGAAGAGGGGCGAGCAGGGCAAGACCGAACGCGAAGAAGTGCTGCTTCCGCCGCACAATCTGCATCGCGGTTTCGTGGGTGCTGAGGAGAGTGCCGCCTGTCCCTCGATCTGGCTCCAGGATTCGCAGGTGCCCGGCGACGGCAACCAAGGCCACGACTACGGCACCTGGCTTGGCGAAACCGAGAAGCGCCAGCTCATCGCATATCTGAAGACGCTGTGAGGGGACATGAAGAAACCACTCAAATTCGATCTCCCCGGCCTCAAACACGCCGATGACAAAATGCTGCGCGAGGAAATGGCGGCCATTGGTCCGGTGCGCGATGATGTCGCAAAACTTGCCGACAACGTGGAAAACAAGCGCGGGGAAGGGCCATACTCCATCGGCCTCGCGCTCTCCGGCGGCGGCATCCGCTCGGCAACCGTCTCGCTCGGCGTCATGCAAAAGCTCGCGGGTGATGGTCTCCTCAAGCATGTGGACTATCTCTCGACGGTTTCCGGCGGTGGCTACATCGGTTCGGCGCTGACCTGGTGGCTCAGGGGCAAGCACAACGCGCCGCAAGCTTTCGACACGCAAGAGCAGTTTCCCTTCGGCACGCTCGACCCCGCAAATCCCGAGGATCGCGTAGCGCCCGCGCCGCCACTGCAGTATCTCCGCACGCAAGGCGAGTATCTCACCCCTAGCCGCGCCATCACCATCTGGTCGGGGCTTGCCATATTGCTGCGCGCCATTGTCCTCAATCTGGTGGTGTGGATTCCCGCCGTCGCAGCGGTGATGCTGGTTCTCTACTGGATCGGCCGCTGGCCGGTCTTGAAGGGTCTGCCGTGGATGGTGCGCATGGTCGCGCCGGAAGCCTTGACCGGCGCTGCCGACGCCGTGGGCTCGCGCGGGCAACTCGAACTCAACCAGACGGTTCCCGCCTTCTTCCTGCTGCTGTTGCTGCTCGCGGTCCTCGCGGTAGCGCTGTTCTTCGCGGGCAGCCTCGGGCATTCGCTCCTCTCCTGGACCAGCAAGCCGCCTGCCAATGGGCCTCAGCCCGAACCATCCGCTCAAGCCGGACAGGCGGAGAAGAAAGCGCCGGGCCAGGCCTTGCGCTGGTATAGCTGGCCTGCGGTGGGGATCGTCTCGGCGCTCGGCCTTGTCTTCGCAGTGGTGCTCGTTCTGTGGATTCATCCGGCGATTGAGCCCTTGTTCGCGGACCGCAAGGAATTGCCGGACGGGGCGGGGGACGTTTTCTCGCAGCAGCGCCAGATCTTCGGGGCCATCCTGTTCCTTGTGCTGACGGCGTGCCTTGCCTATCTCCTATGGCGTACTGGACGGCATTCACGCCTCAGGTGGTTTGGTGTCCGCGAGCAAAACGTTATGTTCCTGATGCTCGCCGTCATTGGCGTGTTCCTGGGGCTGGCGGCGCTTTTCGCCGGCGCCCGTCACTATGGCGGTCAGGCGCGCGCCTTCCAGTTCCTGTTCGCGGTGTCGGCCTTCGTGTTCGGCTTCTATCTCGTGGCCATGCTGATCCGCTATTTCCTGCGCTACGAGCAGTTCGACGTGCGCGAGAGTCACGCCACCACGCAACCGCTTACCGTCGATTACCTGCACTACAACGCGCGCCGCCTGTTCGAGCGCAATTTCGGCAGGGCGCTTCTCGCCGCCGTGCTGCTCGCCATCGTGGGCTCGCTGCCGCTCGTCCACAGTTACATCGGCTACCGCGTGGGCGGCACCGGCGCCGCCTTGGGCCTCATCTTCGCGGCGGGCGGAAATCTTTGGGGCCGATTCGCGGGCCACGGGCGCTTCACTTCGCTCTTCATCGTCGTGGGCGCCGCACTTGCCTGTTACGCCGTTCTGCTCATCGGCTACAGCTTCGCCATCGACGCCACGCAGGAAGGGGCGAGCGCCACCCATCGCGCCATTCTCGCCGGCTCCATTTGCGTGGCGTTGTTCATGGGCTGGTTCGTTAACACCAATCACATCGGCCTGCACCGCTTCTACCGCGACCGGCTGATGGAAGCCTTCCTGCCGGACTACGGCAACGGCTGGCGCGACTATGCCGCGGATTTTGTCAACGACCCGCCTACCGTGAAGCGGCCCGCCTTTGGCAACGCGCCATCCCGGGGCGCTAACGAGTTCAAGGTCACCGAGGCATGGCCGCCCGCGGACACGATCGAGGACAAGACACTTGGCGGGCCCTATCACATCGTCAACACGAATCTCGTGATTCCGAATTCACCCACCCGGCACTACAAGCTGCGAGGTGGCGACAATTTCGTTCTGAGTCCCTTGTTCTTTGGCTCCTCGGCCACCGGCTGGTTCCGCCCGGACGACACCGACTTCGGCGATATCTCGCTTGCTTCCGCCATGGCGATATCGGGTGCTGCCGCAAATCCGCGCGGCGGCGCGGGTGGGCGCGGTCTTACCCGAAACTCCTTTGTCTCGCTGGTCATGAGCCTGCTCAATGTGCGGCTCGGTTACTGGGTGCCGAATCCGGCCTACGCCGAAAGCTGGCGGCGGCTCAGGCTGCCGAAGCGTCCCAATCATTTCTGGCCTGGCGGCTCCTATGCGCTGGGCAACGCGGCGGGTTACGGTTACCGCGAGGATTCGCTTTGGCTCGAGCTTGCCGATGGCGGCCATTTTGAGAACCTCGCGCTTTACGAACTGGTGCGGCGGCGCTGTGGCCTCATCATCGTGTGCGATGGCGGCCAGGACAATGCCTCCTCTTACGCCGATTTCGTCACCGCTATCCAGCGGATCGGTGAAGATTTCGGCGCCCGCATCCATCTCGACATGCAGGTGCGCCACGGGTCGCCGCCCAAGGTCGAGACGTCAAGCCCGGCGCAGCTCATCACCTCGTCGAAGAACACCGACTATCCCAAGAGCGCGGAATTCGCTGAGCGCGGCTATTTCGTTGCCCGCATCGACTACGGCAAGCGCGGCGGCAATGGCTGGCCCAAACACGGCATCGTCATCTATCTCAAGTCGTCGCTGATCAAGGAGCTCGACATCCGCGCCAAGGGTTATGCCGGGGCCAACGCCCAGTTTCCCAACCAGTCGACCGGCGACCAGTTCTTCGACGAAGAACAATTCGAAGCCTACCGCGAAGTGGGTTACCGCATCTGCGAGCAGATGATCGGCGATCTCAAGCTTCTCGACCTCTTCGAAGACAACCGCCCGCCGCTCAAGACCCTGCGCAACAACCGCCAGTTCTGGTGCAAAACCAGAAGCGCGTTCGACTGAATTCTCTTCCCCAACTTCGCGGACATATCCCCATCACGCCTCGGCGATGTCCTCGGCCCAGAGTTCGGGCTTTTCCTTGATGAAGCGGGTCATCAGTGCGATGCAGTCGGGGTCATCGGCGATCACCACCTCGACGCCCCTTTCCCTGAGCAGCGCTTCATTGCCGCCGAAGGTCTGGTTCTCGCCCACCACCACGCGCGGGATGCCGAACTGGATGATCGTGCCGGTGCACATCATGCAGGGGCTGAGCGAGGTATAGAGCGTGGTGTCGCGATAGGTTTTCTGGCGGCCGGCCTTTCTCAGCGCATCCATTTCGCCGTGAGCAATTGGATCGCCGCCCTGAACGCGCTGGTTCCGCCCTCGCGAGACGAGCTTGTCGCCCCTGGCCAGAACCGAGCCGATCGGGCAGCCACCCTCATCGAAGCCGGCCTTGGCTTCCTCGTAGGCGATCCTCAGGAACTTCTTGTCTGTTTCCGACAGCATGGCGGGCCTCTCTCAGCGCGAGGCCGATCATCGCCCGGCGAAGGTTTCCGCGCAACATTGCCTGTGGAGAAATTGCCCCTGTGTGGACAAGAGTTAGCGGCGGTGCAAGTATCGCGGGCCACAGGGGCATCATCAAGCGTCAGGAGAAGACCATATGGCACACAACATCTTCCGTCTGTCCCGCAGGCAATTGCTGGGCTACTCGGCGGCGCTGCCCTTCGCGGGCGCACTACCGCAGTTCGCCGCCGCGCAAAGCCCGATCAAGACGGCGGCGATCTATACGGTTCCCGTGGAGCAGCAGTGGGTGAGCCGCATCCACAAGGCCGCCAACGCCGCAAAAGAGCGGGGCGATATCGAGTATGTGTTTTCCGAAAAAGTCTCCAACACCGACTATGAGCGCGTCATGCGCGAATATTGCGAGGCGGGCCAGCAGTTAATCGTGGGCGAGGCTTTCGCGGTGGAGGATGCGGCGCGCGCGGTGGCGAAGGACTATCCAGACCGCGCCTTTCTGATCGGCTCGTCCTTCAAGCCCGACGCGGCAGCGCCGAATTTCGCGGTGTTCGACAACTACATACAGGATGCTTCCTATCTCACCGGCATCATCGCCGGCGCCATGACCAAGTCCGGCAGCATCGGCATGGTCGGCGGCTACCCAATCCCGGAGGTGAACCGGCTGATGAACGCCTTCATGGCGGGCGTGAAGGAATCCCGCGCGGACGCGAAGTTCCAGGTGGCTTTCATCGGCTCCTGGTTCGATCCGCCAAAGGCCAAGGAAACTGCGCTCGCCCAGATCGATGCGGGCGCCGACCTGCTCTATGCCGAGCGTTTCGGCGTGTCCGATGCGGCGAAGGAGAAGGGCATTCTGGCGGTCGGCAATGTCATCGATACGCAGGCCGATTATCCGGAAACCGTCGTGGCATCAGCGCTTTGGCACTTCGAGCCCACCCTCGATGCGGCAATCGCGGCGGTTAAGGCGGGGAGTTTCAAGGCCGATGACTATGGCCAGTATTCCTTCATGAAAGCAGGGGGTTGCTCGATTGCGCCGCTCGGCACCTTCGATGGCAAAGTGCCGGCGGATGTGAAGGCCAAGGTCGCGGAGAAGGAAGCGGCGATCAAGTCGGGCGCCTTCACTGTCGCCATCGACGACAACGAACCCAAATCGTCCTGATCCCATGAGCGGACACGGTGCGGCGGAGCCGGAGATCGTTCTCCGGCTCGCCGGCATTACCAAAAGGTTCGGGCCGTTGGTGGCCAACGAAGCGATCTCGCTCGCTCTGGCACGCGGCGAAATCGTTGGTTTGCTTGGGGAAAACGGCGCGGGCAAAACTACGCTGATGAACATCCTGTTCGGCCACTATGTGGCGGACGAGGGATCAATCGAGGTGGAGGGCAGGGCGCTTACGCCTGGCTCGCCGGGTGCGGCGATCAAGGCCGGCATCGGCATGGTGCATCAACATTTCACGCTCGCCGATAATCTGAGCGTTCTCGACAATATCGTGCTTGGCACCGAGCCATTGACGCGACTCTCCTCCAACACCGCCAAAGCCCGCGCGCGCATCCGCGAACTGGGTGAAAGCTTCGGCCTCGCCATTAACCCAGATGCACAAGTTGGTACGCTCTCGGTTGGCGAGCGCCAGCGGGTGGAAATCCTGAAAGCCCTCTATCGCGAGGCCAAAATCCTCATTCTCGACGAGCCAACAGCGGTGCTGACGCCGCAGGAAACGGCATCGCTGTTCGAGACCCTCAAGAAATTCGCCACCAAGGGCCTCTCCATCATCCTCATTTCCCACAAGCTCGGAGAAGTGCTTGCCGCGTGCAACCGGGTGGCCGTCTTGCGCGCGGGAAAACTCGTTGCGGAAAGGCCAGTTGCGGGCACGACGCGGGCGGAACTCGCCGAGATCATGGTTGGCCGCGTCATCAAACCACCGAAAGCCGAGCCGCAACCCGCAGGCGAGGTGCTGCTGTCGCTTAAGGGCGTGAGTATGCGGCAACTCGATGATGTGTCGCTTTCCCTGCGCGCGGGAGAAATCACTGGACTGGCAGGCGTTTCCGGCAATGGCCAAAGTCTCTTGGCCGATGTCATCTGCGGATTGCTTCCACCTCAGCGCGGCTCGGTATCGGTGAAAGGCGATGAAATAAAGACTTTTTCGCCGCGCGGCATGATTTCGCTTGGCATTGCCCGCATCCCCGAGGATCGTCACGCCGAAGGCCTCGTGGGTGACATGACGGTTACAGAGAACGCGATCTCCGAAGCCTATCGCTCGCCTGCCTTTTCCCGTCTGGGCCTCATCGATTGGCCGTCAGCGCGGCGCTTCGCGGAGGACATCATCGCGAAGTACCAAGTGAAGTGCCCATCGCCAGATGCGCGCGTGCAATTGCTCTCCGGCGGCAACATGCAGAAGATTATTCTGGGCCGCGTCATGGCCAACTCACCCTCGATCATTCTCGCCAACCAGCCAACGCGCGGACTCGATGTCGGCGCCGTCGCCTACGTGCACGAGCAGCTGCTTGCCGCGCGAAAACGCGGTGCGGCCATTCTTTTGATATCGGAGGACCTAGACGAATTGCTGGCGCTCTCGGACCAGATTGCGGT
>JBJXGL010000259.1:0-21525 GCA_046160365.1 Aestuariivirga sp.
TCGCTTAGCAAGGCTGGCACACAATGAAAAGATGTTGGAATCAGAGCTCTCGTGTCATCGAATTCTGAGGGGCCGCTCAAACGCGTTTCTGAACGTCACGATGATTTTGGCCGCTTCGTCTTGCAAACGTAAATTCCGAAGTGGAAACAACGCAGTCGCGACAGCGCAAACTTTCGCAGGCAACACCGTCCTAACGCGGAACCCATCCTTGTTCCGATTTCACGAAAGCGCGCTTGACCGCAGCCCACGCGATGCGGAAGGCGCGTTCTTCCTGATCATGTTCGCCGGAGTGAGAATCATAGGCGTGGTTGAAGGCAGCGCGAAAGATGTCCTGAGCATGACCGGGTAGCCGTGTGCGAACTGCCGGCGGAAGATCATCGTTGCTCGAATATGGCATCGGAGCGCGTCAATCCTAGATCTCAGCCACTCCAACGACATAGTTTGCGCCATAGGCTTTGGCGCATTTGGGACAGGTTGTGTAGAAAAACCAGACAGGCTTGCCGGATGAGCCCTTTGCCTCGGCCAGCTTGATCATCTCGTCGTACCAATGACGCATCTCGCGATAGGGACCCTCGAAAACTTTGGTCACGAAGTTGCCGGATAGTGTGGTCATGTCCTCGTCCGGTATTGGCTTCGTAACGGCAAAGAGATGTTCGGCTCCGAAAGCAGAGGTTTCGCGCGAGAGCACGATGTAGTCATTTGGATCCATCGCTTTGGCTTCATCGATGTGCTCTTGGACCCGCGCAAAGACGCTGCCCATGTTGATCGGAATATGCGCGACGCTCGTTGTTTTGGCGCGCAGGAAGCGCTTGTTCTCGAAATGGAGCTCCTGATTGTCCCAACCTTCCGGGTTGAATTTCGGACAACAGCCAGTCGTGTTGACCGACATATCGACAGCGGGGACAGCGTTGGTCTGCATTACGGCCTCCTCCAAAACTATTTGATCTTAGAAACGCAATGCATCGCTGTCTTTGATGCCGATCAATACCGTGGCCATGAAATCGGCAACGTATGATTTGTCTTGCCGCGCACAAGCTTGAAGCAGCAGGCAATATCGGAACGAGCAGCAATGCATTTGACGAACCCCAAAAACTTCAGGAGACGGCTTGGTTTGCCATTCGAGACGTTCACAGCGGCGCGATGTAGTATCCTGATAATACATTGATATAAATAGCAAAACTGGAATTTGACATATTGTCAGGTGAGACCAACTTTGCAATATTCGCTGCGTTCGCCTTCGGCCGTTGAAATATGACGGTGGTTCAGCCGGTTTCGCTGGCGATGCTTTGCTCTTTCTAGATTCGTGACTCGAAAACAAGCGAAACGGGCGTGTTGGCGCAAGCCAGCGCAAAACCTCATGAATGGGAGAACGTAAGATGCTCAAGAAACTTACCGCCGCACTTCTCGCCTCTGCCGCGCTTGCAACGGGCGCCATCGCCCAGAACAATAACCTCGAAAAGCTGAGTGCCTTCAAGACAACCGGTACGCCGATGATGGCGCCGATCGATCAGGGTGGCCCAAATGCGGAAGCCCTGAAGGCCATTGCTGCGCAGATCAAGGTTCCGGATGGTTTCAAGGTCAGCCTCTATGCCATCGTGCCCGACGCGCGCCACATGGCGGTGGGACCGCAAGGCGTGGTTACCTTCGTCGGCACGCGCAAGGAAAAAGTCTACACGATGACTGACCGCAACAAGGACCGTGTGGCGGACGACGTGAAGGAGTTTGCGCCGTCGATCAAGATGACCGTGCCCAATGGCGTCTGCTTCTCGCGCGACGGGCATCTCTTCGTCGTGGAAACCAATCGCGTGCTGTGGTTCCCCGCGGCGGAATTCTTCTATGAGGGTCCGGATGTGGCGGCCTTTGCCATCGTAAAGGAAGGCGATCTCATCCCGAAGGAAGACGAGAGCTACAATCACACGGCGCGCACATGCCGCGTGGGGCCCGATGGCCGCATCTACATCACGCTGGGCCAGCCCTTCAACGTTCCTCCAAAGGAGAAAGAGGAACTCTATGCCAAGTGGGGCGTGGGCGGCGTGATCTCGATCAAGCCGGATGGAACCGACCGTCAGGTCTATTCGCTCGGAATGCGCAATCCGCTGGGCCTCGACTTCAATCCGAAGGACAAGACCATGTTCATCAACGACAACCAGGTCGATGGCATGGGCGACACCATTCCTCCGGGCGAGATGAACCATGTCACGGGGCCGGGACAGAACTTCGGCTTCCCATGGTATGGCGGCGGCAAAATCCGCACCAACGAATACAAGGCTGAAACGCCGCCCGAGGGCGTGATCTTCCCGGTCGTGGAACAGGATGCCCATGCGGCCGACCTTGGCCTCTCCATCTACAATCACAAGCAGTTCCCGGAGAAATACCGGGGCGGCATCTTCTCGGCGCAGCACGGTTCCTGGAACCGTGTCGATCCGGTGGGTGCGCGGATTTTGTTCACGCCGCTGATGCCCGACGGCAAGGTGGGCAAGACCGAAGTCTTCGCCGATGGCTGGCTCAACGAGAACAAGGAGTATCTGGGCCGCCCAGTCGACGTTCAGGTATTGAACGACGGCTCGCTGCTCGTTTCCGACGATTTCGCCGGGGCCGTGTGGCGCATTTCGTACGGGAACTGATCTCGCGGGGCACGGCGCCGGATCGAAGCGGCGCCGTGCTCTCCACACATATCTCTGGAGGTGCGGCGTGAAGGTTGCGTTGATGCTGGCTGCGGCGCTCTTCGCCGTGCCTGCGGCTGCAATGGCGGGCGATGCGGCCGCCGGCAAGAAGCTGATGGTCAAATGCGTGGTCTGTCATGGCAAGGACGGCGTTTCGAAAAATCCCGAGGCGCCCAACCTCTCGGGCCAAATCGAGCGCTATCTGGTGAAGTCACTCAAGGCCTACAAAAGCGGCGAACGCCCGGACAAGCAGATGTCCCTGATCGCCAAGCCGCTAAAGGACAACGAAATCGAGGATCTCGCGGCCTACTACGCATCGATCAAAGTCACCGTCGAAATGCCGCAGTGACGTTGATTGTTGAACGAACTCTTGATTCAAGCCACAATGAACACATGGCGCCCGCGAAGGCGCACAACAAGGGAGGACGATAAATGACAACCAAGAAATCCAAATCCCGCCGCGCGTTCCTGAAGAGCGGCGCCGCAGCGGCCGCGGCCGGAACGGTGGCGGTGGCCATGCCGAACGTGGCGCCGGCCCAAGACGCGCAGGTTTGGAAATTCCAGTCGACCTGGCCGGCGAAGGACATCTTTCACGAATACGCCGCGGACTTCGTCAACCGCGTCAATGAAATGGCGGGCGGCAAGCTGAAGCTCGATCTGCTGGCGGCGGGCTCGGTTGCGAAGGCGCTCGAGGTGCAGGACGCGCTGATTTCCGGAACGCTCGATGGCGGCCACGGCGTCACCGCCTACTGGTATGGCAAGCACAAGGCGGCATCGCTCTTCGGAACGCCACCCGCCTATGGCTGGCGCGCCAACCAGATGATCGGCTGGATGCAATATGGCGGCGGCCAGGCGCTTTACGACGAACTGGTGCAGCAGGTGCTGGGACTCAACCTCGTTGGCTTCCTCACTGGCCCGATGCCGACGCAGCCGCTCGGCTGGTTCAAGAAGAAGATCGAAACGCCGGAAGACCTCGCGGGCCTCAAGTACCGCACCGTTGGTTTGTCCGCCGACCTCTTCAAGGAGCTCGGCGCGGCGGTCACCATCATGGGCGGCGGCGAAATCGTGCCGGCCATGGACCGTGGACTGCTCGACGCGGCGGAGTTCAACAATCCGTCCTCCGACAAGCTCCTGGGCTTCGCCGACGTGTCGAAAGACTACATGCTGCAGAGCTATCACCAGGCGGCCGAGTGCTTCGAGGTCAGCTTCAACAAGACCAAATTCGACGCACTTCCCGCGGAGTTGAAGGCGATTATCAAATACGCGGCCGAGGCTTCGTCCTCCGACATGTCCTGGAAAGCCATGGATCGCTACGAGAAGGATCTGGCCGAATTGAAGTCCAAGGGCGTCAATGTTCACAGAACGCCAGACGCCGTGCTGCAAGCGCAGCTTGCGGCCTGGGACAAGGTGATCGCGGCGCAATCGGCCGACCCGTTCTTCGCCAAGGTGGTGGAGAGCCAGAAGGCCTGGGCCAAGCGCGTGGTGGGCCTGCAGTTCGACATGGAGGTCGATCAGTCGATGGCCTTCAAGCACTTCTTTGGCTAAGGCTTGAAACAAACGCGTGCATGAAACGGGTCTTCGCGGCCCGTTTCATTGTGTTGTCAGGGGGCCGGCGATCGCGCCCCCGGAGGGCGGATGGGACGGATGAAAAGCGAAAGGCCAGCGCTCATACTCTTCGCGGCCGGCGTGGCGCTCACCATTGGCGCGATTTTCTGGTCGCTCCATGCCTATGGCCTGGTGGGGCAGTTGGTGATTGCAAAGGGGGTGCGCGCCAATGCAGTGGCGCCGTGCCTCGTATGGACCACGGAATTTTGCGCGCAGATCGCCGCCGCCCACGCCGAAAGAGGCACCACTGCCTACACGCCTTTGATGTTCTGGGCCGGCATCGCCGCCGTGCTCGCAAGCTTCATCGTCAATCTCAGGACCAATACGCCGGGCGAGGGCTGGGCGCCCCGCCTGCAGCGGTTGCTCATTCCGGTGGACCGGGTTTCGGCATTTGTTGGCCAGCTCTTCGCCTGGTGCATCATCATCCTGACCTTGGCCGTTTCCTACGAAGTGGTGATGCGCAAGATATTCCGCGCGCCCACCGCCTGGGCCTATGATGCAAGCTACATCCTCTATGGCGCGCTCTTCATCATGGCAGGCGCCTATGCCCTTTCCCGCAACGCCCATGTGCGCGGCGATTTTCTGTACCGCTCATGGAAGCCGAAGACGCAGGCCGCCATGGACCTTGTGCTCTATTTCCTGTTCTTCTTTCCGGGCATCGTCGCCTTCATCTATTCGGGTTACGGTTTCGCGGCTCAGGCTTGGCTGACCCACGAACATTCCGCCTATAGCCCCGGCGGCCCGCCGATCTACCACTACAAGACGCTGATACCCGCCACCGGCGTGCTTCTGCTGTTGCAAGGGATCGTCGAGGTGATCCGCTGCCTGGTCTGCCTCAAGACCGGCGACTGGCCGCAACGGCTCCATGACGTGGAGGAGCTCGAGAAGGTGATCCTCGAACAGCGCGCCGCCGAAGAGGCGAAGCCATGACCGATCCGCAACTGGGCGTGCTCATGCTCGTCCTCTTCATCGTCTTCATCATGTTCGGTTTCCCCATCGCCTTCACGCTGATGGCTATGGGCGTGGGCTTCGCCTTTCTTGCTTATGACGGCAACTTCGACACGGTGATGGCGCTCTTGGTGCAGCGCACCTGGTCGGTGATGACCAACGACGTTCTGATTTCGGTGCCGCTCTTCGTTTTTATGGGCTACGTCATCGAGCGCGCCAACATTCTCGACCGCCTCTTCCGGTCGATCCAGCTTGCCGCGGGCCGTGTACCCGGCTCGCTTGCGGTCGCGACGCTCGCCACCTGCGCGCTGTTTGCAACCGCCACCGGCATTGTCGGCGCGGTAGTGACGCTCATGGGATTGCTGGCGTTTCCGGTCATGCTCAAGCACGGCTACGACGTGAAGCTCTCGGCTGGCGTCATTTGCGCCGGCGGCTGCCTTGGCATTCTCATACCGCCCAGCATCATGCTCATCCTCTATGGTGCGACAGCGGGCGTTTCGCCTGTGCAGCTCTATGCCGGCGCCTTTTTCCCCGGCCTGATGTTGGCGGGCCTGTACATGCTCTATGTCATCGCGCGCTGCATCATCAATCCAGCGCTTGCGCCCAAATTGCCCCAGGCCGAACTCAATGTGCCGCGGTCCGTGGTCGCATGGGAACTGCTAACCTCATTCGCGCCGCTTGCCTTTCTCATCTTCGCGGTTCTCGGCGCCATCATGTTCGGCTGGGCCTCGCCATCGGAGGCCGCTGCCATTGGCGCGCTCGGCGCACTCGTGCTCGCCGCCGCCTATCGCTCGCTCGACTTCAACAAACTCAAGGAGTCGGTTTTCCTGACCGCGCGCACCTCCGCCATGGTGGGCTGGCTGTTCGTTGGCTCGTTCATGTTTTCCGCGGTGTTTGCAGCTTTGGGCGGCGATGCGGTGATCAAGGACTTCGTCGTTGGCCTCGATCTTTCGCCGCTGACCTTCCTCATTGTGACGCAAATCATCATCTTCATTCTGGGCTGGCCGCTGGAATGGACCGAGATCATCGTGATCTTCGTGCCGATCTTTCTGCCGCTTCTTGAGCACTTCGGCATCGATCCCCTGTTCTTCGGTCTCCTGATCGCGCTCAACATCCAGACTTCGTTCCTTTCGCCGCCCGTCGCCATGGCGCCGTTCTATCTGAAGGGCGTGGCGCCGAAGCACGTGAACATCAACGACATTTTCTCGGGCGTCATGCCGTTCATCTTCATCGTCATCTTCGCGATGTTGCTGCTCTATATCTTCCCGGCCATCGGCCTGTGGCTGCCAAATTATCTCTACGGCCGGTGAGAAGCAGTCTCAGCTATCCCAAACCGGCGCCCAGCCGCCGCTGACGAGACGCTGGCCTTTGTCGAGAGTGCGGATGAGCGCCATGTCTTCGAGGGTGAGAGAGATGTCCGTGGCGGCGAGGTTGGTGGCGATACGGGTTTTGTTGCTTGAGGTCGGGATCACGATGTGTCCTTCGGTGAGGAGGAAGGCCAACGCGATGATTTCGGCGCTTGTTCCGTGGCGCGTGGCGATTTGCTTCAGTTCGGGAATGTCGAGAACGGCGCCGCGGGCGAGGGGGGAGTAGGCGGTCATCGGGATTCCGGCGGCTTTGCAGTGATCCACGATTATCCGATTCTGCAGCAGCACGTGGATTTCGCATTGGTTGGTGGCGATGGAGCGCGTACCCAAAATGCCGCGCGCGGCATCGATGTGCTTGCGGGTGAAGTTGGAGACGCCGATGTGGGTGGCGAGCCCCGCATCCTGCACGGCGGCGAACTGGGCGAGATAGTCCTTCATGTCGTAGCGGTCGTTGACAGATGGCCAATGCACGAGAAGCAGATCGACGTGATCGACGCGGAGCTTTTCGAGCGACGCCATCGCGTGCGGCATTACCTGGCCGGGACCGAGATTTTCGGGGGCGACCTTGGTGGCGATGAAAATCTCGTTGCGCGGAATGCCGCATTCGGCGATGGCACGGCCGACATCGGCTTCGTTGCCATAGGCTTCCGCGGTATCGATGTGGCGGTATCCGGCATCGATTGCCCAGCGCACGCAGTTGTAAGCGTCCTCGCCGAAGCGCTTCCACGTGCCGTAGCCGATTTGCGGGATGGGGCCGATATTCTTGATGGGTGCCATGAATGCAGATTAGCGGAGTGCATTTGGGCTGCAAGGGCGTTTAACGGATTATCATAACTGCTGCCGCAATGATGCCACGCTGATTGGCAAACGATACGAAATCGTTCAGGGGACGGAACATATGCGACGGCTGTTCAAAAGTCTTTTCTGGTTTGCACTGATTGCCATCGTTACGCCGGTCGCGATTGGCACGGGGCTTGGTTACGCGCGCGGCTGGCCGGAGAACTGGCGGAGCGCCAGCTGGGATTCGTCGGGGCTTCTGCCCGAAGCTTCCTCGCTGCCCGATGCGGAAGTGATGATCCTTGCCACGCGCACCGGGCGCTGGAAGTCAATTTTCGCAGAGCACATGTCGATTGTGCTGAAAGAGCAAGGAGCATCCGAGTGGATCCGCTACGATGTCGTCGGCTGGGGCAATCCCGTCCGCCGCAACAACTATCCGGCGGACGCTTATTGGTATGGCAACAAGCCTTATGTGGTTTACAAACTCGAAGGGGCGGAGGCGGCGGCGCTGATCCCCAGGATCGAGGCGTCGGTTGCGGCCTATCCCTATGCGCAACGCGGCAGCTACACGGTGTGGCCAGGGCCGAACTCGAACACGTTCGTCGCCTGGGTGGTGCGCAACACGGATGGCTTCGATGCCGAACTGCCGCCCGCCGCGGTGGGCAAGGACTGGCTGGGCAATGGCCTGGGCTTCGATCAGGCGCCAAGCGGCTCAGGATTTTCGGTGTCGGTTGCGGGATTGATCGGCGTCACGCTGGCGCTGGAAGAGGGGATCGAACTGCATTTGTCCGGCTCGACCATCGGCATCGATCCCAACGATCTCGCCGTCAAACTTCCGGCGCTTGGCAAGTTGAGCGTTTTCGATTTGATGTCTTGAGACACTCACGTTGCAGCCGCAAGCGCTGATAGAAAGCGCCGGAGTCCTTGTTTACCTCCACCTCGTCTCGCGCTTAGAGGTTAAACGCCCTCCACCAGAACGATATCCGCTTCGCCAGCGCCTTTGCGTTTGGCCTTGGCGGATTGGTATTCGGGCGAGTTGTAGCAATCGATTGCTGCCTGCAGCGATGGGAATTCGATCACGACGTTGCGCGGGCGGCCATTGCCTTCCATCTGCTGATGCGGCCCGCCGCGCGCGAGGATTGTGGCGCCGTACTTCTTGAAGGCTTCGGGCGCCGACTCCGCGTAAAACTTGTATTGGTCAGGATTGCTGACCGTTACATGCGCGATCCAGTAGGCTTTGGGCATTCCGCTCTCCTTGCTCTCAATGCTGACAGTTTGTCGCACTGTTCAAACCTTGACCTGCATCAAACACCAATCGCGGCGGCTCGCCTAGCCTGTCTCCAAATACTGAATGGGAGACAGAATATGAGCGTTCATGAAACAGGCTCCGGCATCAATACCGCGCGCCGCAATTTTCTACAGGTTTCGGGGCTGGCCACCGCTGCCGCGATGGCTATTCCCCTCGTCGCCGAAAGCGTCAAGGCCGAAACGGCCGCAGTGGCTGTTTCCGCGGAAGACGTCAGCAAGCTGCCGCGTGTGAAGCAAAAGCTGGTGGCGCCGCCATTCTTTCCCGAACACGAGCAAGTGGCGAGCGGTGGCCCCAAGGTGGTCGAGATATCTCTCGTGATCGAAGAAAAAAAGATGGTGCTCGACGACGAAGGCACCGAAGTGTGGGCCATGACCTATAATGGCAGCGTGCCGGGGCCGATGATCGTGGTGCATGAGGGCGACTATGTCGAACTCACCATGCAGAACCTCAAGACCAACGTACTCGAGCACAATATCGACTTCCACGCCGCGACCGGTGCGCTTGGAGGCGGGGCGCTGACCAAGATCATGCCAGGCGAGGAAGTGGTGCTGCGCTGGAAGGCGATCAAGTCTGGCGTTTTCGTCTATCACTGCGCGCCGGGCGATGTCATGATTCCGTATCATGTGGTGCATGGCATGAACGGCGCCATCATGGTGCTGCCGCGCGATGGTTTGAAAGATGCGGATGGGAATCCGCTGAAATACGACCGCGCCTATTACATCGGCGAGCAGGATTACTACATCCCGCGCGACGAGGAGGGTAACTTCAAGAAATACGAAACGGCCGCGGAGAACCTGCCCGATGCGCTGGAGGTGATGAAGACGCTGACGCCGACTCATGTTGTTTTCAACGGTGCCAAGGGCGCGCTCACCGGCGACAACGCGATGACCGCGAAGGTCGGTGAGACAGTGCTGTTCGTGCACTCGCAGGCCAACCGCGACTCGCGTCCGCATCTGATTGGCGGGCACGCGGACTATGTGTGGGAAGCCGGCAAGTTCACCGACAGGCCGGCGCGGAATTTCGAGACTTGGTTCATCCGCGGTGGCTCGGCGGGGGCAGTGACCTACAAATTCTTGCAGCCCGGCATCTACGCCTATGTGAACCATAACCTGATCGAAGCCGTGATGCTGGGCGCGACAGCGCATGTGAAAGTTGATGGCGAATGGAACGACGACCTGATGACGCAGGTCGTGAAGCCGAGGCAGATCGCCAGCGCGGGCTGATATGTTCAAGGCTGCAGCAGTAGCGATTGCGGCGGGGCTTGTGGGCCTCGCCGCGATCTTTCCGGCGGATACCCCGGACATGCGCGCGATTGCCGTGGTTGACGGCAAGACCATTCTGATGAGCCGCACCGAAGTGACGCGCGGCGAGTGGCAGGCGTGTGTGGATGATGGCCGCTGCGCGAGTTTGCCTGCTTTCGGAAAGCAGGCGGGCAGCAACCATCCCATGACAGGGATCAGCTACTTCGATGCCATGGAATACGTGTCGTGGCTGAACGAGACAACCGGCGATACGCTTCGCCTGCCGACGGCGGAGGAGTGGCAGTTGGCGGCGAAGGAGTTGCCGAAGCCCGTGAGGAAGAAACTGTTCGACGATCCACGCCTCGACTGGGCCGCTGAGTATGGGGCGATGCCGAATGTCCCGCGCACATTACGTGAGAGCGGCGAGTTCGGAACTTTCTCCAATGGCGTTGCCGATCTGGGCGGCAATGTTTGGGAATGGACCAGCACCTGCGCGGCTGAAGGCTTCACCGCCGAAACATGCCCGGCATTCGTTGTCGAAGGGCTGCACGAAGCGAAGATGTCCGTCTTCATCCGCGATCCGGCGACCGGCGGATGCGCGGTAGGCGTGCCGCCCGCGCATCTGGGGTTGCGGCTGGTGAAAGAATCAGACGCTGGCGTTTGACTTGAAAGAAAACGGCTGCGCCGAAGGTTTCAGCGCAGCCGGTTGATTCGTTCGGCATAGAACCTGTACTGATCGGGATTGCTGACCGTGACATGGGCGATCCAGTAGGCATTGGGCATCTCGGTCTCCTTTTCGGTGCGGAGAAACACGATTCCCGGCTATGCACCAGAAGGCCGTTTTCGCTGATTTCGACTGCGTTGCAGGCGCTGCGTTCTGCTCCTATAGGACGAGGGGAAACGGGGGCGGTAGTGACACTTCGGGAGACATTGAAGGAGTTTTACGACGGCGAAACGTCACGCGCATATCGGTTCCGATATGGGTTGCTGGCCTTCGACATTGTCACCATTGCATTTATCATTGCCTCTTCCTTCGCCACGGGAGGTCCCTGGGTCGAAGTCGTTGACATCCTCATTGGCGTAGTGCTCGGACTCGATTTCGCGGTCCGCATGTGGATCGCGAGGCATCGCATACGCTATCTCCTCCATCCCTATGGCATCATCGACATTATCGTAATCATCTCGCTCCTGGCGCCCATTGTCGGAGAAGGTCTTGCGTTACTGCGGATTGCCCGCGTTTTCAGGCTGCTCCGCTCCTATCAGGTCCTGCGGCGGCTGCGTCAGGACTTCACATTTTTCGCGCGCAACGAGCAAACGGTTCAGGCGGCGCTCAATCTCGGCGTCTTCATCTTCATCATGACCGCGATCGTCTATGAAAGCCAGCACTACTCGAATGAGCAGATATCCAACTACGCCGACAGCCTCTATTTCACCGTAACAGCGCTCACCACGACGGGTTTCGGCGACATCACGCTCAAGGGAGCCTGGGGCCGGATGCTGTCAGTGATCATCATGATCTTCGGCGTGTCACTGTTCCTGCGTCTGGTTCAGGTCATGCTGCGGCCGCAAAAGGTCGAGCACACATGCCCCGATTGCGGCCTGAAGCGTCACGATGTCGATGCCGTCCACTGCAAAGCCTGTGGCCGGATGCTCAAGATCGAGGATGAGGGAGTGGACTGACGGGCAAGCGCCCGCACTGCTCCACTATTGACCGGCAGATTCCTCTTCGGAAGGGGTTTGGATTTTCCCTTCGAGCAACTTGTCGAGCGCTTCGCGGGTTTCTTCATCGACCGGCGTCTTGTTCGCGGCGATGTTCAAGGCCGCAATCGCATCAGCTTCGAGTTTGTCTGCTTCCTCCGAGGCCGCATTGGCTGTGGCTTGAGCCGTGTCGGCGGCATCCTGCGCCGCATCGGCATCGCTTTGAGCGGTGTCGACAGCCTGCTGGGCCGCATCGACGGCGCCGGCGAGATCGGGATTGGTTGGGTCCGCGGCGGCCGCGTCCTGCGCGTCCTTTAGTGCGGCCTGCGCATCGTGAAGGGCGAAATCGCCAGCGCCGTTCCAAAAGCAATCGCCATGATGTTGCGGTTCAGTTTCGATGGCATGCGTGATCCCTCTCTCGCTTCTATTCGATGGCGTTGTGGCTGGTATTTCGTGCCGGCACAATACCGACTCGCGACTCGAACTGAGCCTAACAGAGGAGCTAAAATTTTAATGAAATATTTGACATGGTAAAAATGAACGGCGGTTCAATGGAATGCCGAATGCTGTTGGGGCTTATCCCCCAAACCCGTCCCAGAACGCGCGCGCCTTGGCGAAGAATCCTTCGCTCTCGGGCGAGTTGTTGCGCGCCTCCTTGTCGAACTCCTGCAGAAGCTCGCGCTGGCGTCGCGTGAGGTTGACGGGGGTTTCGACGGTGACCTGGATATACATGTCGCCATGCTGAGACGAGCGCAGCACTGGCATGCCTTTGCTCTTCAAGCGGAACTGCTTGCCGGTCTGCGCGCCTTCAGGAACCGTGACGCGGGCTTTCTTGCCGTCGATGGTCGGCACTTCGATTTCGCCGCCGAGAGACGCGGTTGCCATCGAGATCGGCACCTTGCAGAACAGGTCGGCGCCATCGCGCTGGAAGAATTCGTGCGGGCGCACGGAGAGGAAAATGTAGAGATCGCCCGTTGGTCCTCCGCGCATGCCGGCTTCACCTTCGTTGGCGAGCCTGATGCGCGTTCCATCTTCGACGCCCGCCGGAATGTTGACCGAAAGGGTGCGCTCCCGCGACACGCGGCCTTGCCCGCCGCAAGACGAGCAGGGGTCGGAAATGACTTGGCCCCGTCCCTGACAGGTGGGGCAGGTGCGCTCGACGGTGAAGAAGCCGGATTGCGAGCGAACCGCGCCCGCACCACCGCATGTGCCGCAGGCCTTGGGCTGCGAGCCGGGCTTCGCGCCTGAGCCCTTGCATTGCTCGCAAGCGACCGAGGAGGGCACGCGGATCTGCGCGGTCTTGCCGGAGAAGGCCTCGGTCAGCGAAATTTCCATGTTATAGCGGAGATCGGCGCCCCGCGATGCACCCGAGCCACCACGCTGGCGTCCACCACCGGGACGTCCGCGCTGGCCGCCCATGAACTCGCCGAACAAGTCCTCGAAGATATCGGACATGGACGAGTTGAATTCGGGGCCGAATCCAGCGCCGCCAGGTCCGCGCCCGCCACCCATGTTGCCATCGAAGGCCTTGTGGCCGAAGCGGTCGTAGGCTGCCCTGCTCTGAGGATCCTTGAGGCGTTCGTAGGCTTCGTTCGCTTCCTTGAACTTGGCCTCGGCTTCCTTGTTTCCGGGATTGGCGTCCGGGTGATATTTCTTGGCCATGTTCCGGAAGGCGGTTTTCAACGCCTTCTCGTCGGCGCTCTTGCCGACACCCAGAACCTCGTAATAATCGCGCTTGGCCATCTATTCGGAAACCGGAAGTAAGCCTCACCTCAAGGTGATTCGGCTGTGCTGTCTATGTTTCTCTCCATGACCGCCCAACGAGGCGGCCACCCAGTTTCCTGTGACCAGTCTGGGTGGCCGGGTCAAGCCCGGCCATGAAGAGAGTTTGGCAATATGAGCAGGCAACACCGTGCCGCTCCGGCTTACGGCTTCTTGTCGTCTTCTTTGACTTCCTCGAAATCGGCATCGAGGATTTCGTCGTCCGCCGCTTTGCCGCCAGTACCCATGTCCGCGCCATCGCCGCCGGGCGAAGCGCCCTGCTGCGACTTGTAGAGCGCTTCGCCGAGCTTCATCGAGGCCTGCGCCAGGGCGTTGGTCTTTTCCTTGATTGCTTCGGTGTCCTCGCCTTCGAGCGCGGACTTGACGTCGGCAATCGCGGCTTCGACCGCGGACTTGTCGGCGGCCGAAATCTTGTCGCCAAGTTCGGTCACTGACTTGTTGGTGGCATGGATCAGGCTTTCCGCGTGGTTCTTGGCTTCCACCAGATCCTTACGCTTCTTGTCCTCGGCGGCATTGGCCTCCGCTTCCTTGACCATCGTCTCGATCTCCTTGTCGGAGAGACCGCCGGAGGCCTGGATGCGGATCTGCTGCTCCTTGTTGGTCGCCTTATCCTTGGCCGACACGTTGACGATGCCGTTGGCGTCGATGTCGAAGGTGACTTCGACCTGCGGCACGCCGCGCGGTGCGGGCGGCAAGCCCACGAGATCGAACTGGCCCAGCATCTTGTTGTCTGCCGCCATCTCGCGCTCGCCCTGGGAGACCCGGATCGTGACCGCCGTCTGATTGTCGTCGGCAGTGGAGAAGATCTGGCTCTTCTTGGTGGGGATCGTGGTGTTGCGGTCAATGAGACGCGTGAACACGCCGCCCAGCGTTTCGATGCCGAGCGAAAGCGGCGTCACGTCGAGGAGCAGCACGTCCTTGACTTCGCCCTTGAGCACGCCCGCCTGGATCGCGGCGCCAATGGCCACGACCTCGTCCGGGTTCACGCCCTTGTGCGGTTCCTTGCCGAAGAACTGCTTCACAACTTCGATCACCTTGGGCATGCGGGTCATGCCGCCCACGAGAACGACTTCGTCGATCTGGCCGGCGGTGACGCCCGCGTCCTTCAAGGCCTGGCGGCAGGGCTCAACCGTCTTCTGGATCAGATCATCCACAAGTGCTTCGAGCTTGGCGCGCGTGAGCTTCAGCGTCAGATGCTTCGGACCCGAGGCATCGGCGGTGATGAAGGGCAGATTGATTTCGGTCTGGGTCGAGGAGGAGAGCTCGATCTTGGCTTTTTCCGCAGCTTCCTTGAGGCGCTGCAGAGCAAGCTTGTCCTTCCGCAGATCGATCCCCTGTTCCTTCTTGAACTCGTCCGCGAGGTAATCCACGATCCGCATATCGAAGTCTTCGCCGCCGAGGAAGGTGTCGCCGTTGGTCGACTTCACTTCGAAGACGCCATCGCCGATTTCGAGCACCGATACGTCGAAGGTGCCGCCGCCGAGGTCATAGACCGCGATGGTTCCGGCTTCCTTCTTGTCGAGACCATAGGCCAAGGCCGCAGCCGTCGGCTCGTTGATGATGCGAAGCACTTCGAGGCCGGCGATCCGGCCCGCGTCCTTGGTGGCCTGGCGCTGACTGTCGTTGAAGTAGGCGGGAACCGTGATGACGGCCTGCGTCACCGGCTCGCCCAGATAGCGCTCGGCGGTTTCCTTCATTTTGGTGAGCGTGTAGGCGGAAATCTGCGAGGGCGCGTACTTCTCGCCACGGCTTTCGACCCAGGCATCGCCATTGTCGGCCTTGACGATGTTGTAGGGGACAAGCTTCTTGTCCTTGGCCACCATGGGATCTTCCATGCGGCGGCCGATCAGGCGCTTGATGGCGAAGAATGTGTTTTCCGGATTGGTCACGCCCTGGCGCTTGGCCGGCTGGCCGACGAGGGTTTCCCCGTCCGCATTGAACGCGACAATCGAGGGCGTGGTGCGCGCACCCTCCGCATTCTCGATCACTTTGGGATTTTTGCCTTCCATGACCGCGACGCACGAGTTGGTCGTGCCGAGGTCGATGCCGATGACTTTAGCCATGTAGTACCCTCCTTGCGGCAGGCAAAGCCTTTGGAAGCCCCGCTCAGGCGCTTCCTTTGCCCTTTGACGGGGGCTGCCTCCAGTTTGTCATATGGTTCCCTCGCTCCTTGATTCCAAGGGGCTTTGGGCGCTCGCGAGCTATATAGGGAGAGGGTTTTGGGCGATCAAGCGGGGAAACCGCGTTAACCTATCATCACCACGCTTTCCTGTTCATTGGGGTCGGTCCTGGCGATGACGGCCCGGACCGGTTTGTCGGTGGGGTTATAGGGCTGGTGGGGAACGCCTGCAGGGATATAGACGAAATCGCCGGCATTGACCTTCATGACGTGCTCGAGGTTGGGGCCGTGGCGCATCTCGGAATAGCCCTCGAGCACGAATACCGCAGACTCATGATTGGCATGGTAATGGGCCTTGGCGGAGGCGCCGGGCGGGATGGTGACGATATGCATGCAGAGGGCATCGGAGCCGGCCGATTCCCTTGAGACCCCGGCGAAATAGTCGAGGCCCTGCTTGCCGTGGTAGCTTTCGCCTCCGTTGCGAATGAGTTTGCAGGATTTCATGTCAGTCTCCTTGCCATCTGGGTTAAAGTACCATCCGGGCTTCCTGGATCAAAATGCTCAAAAGGCGCTGGCGGATACGCTGCGTCAGGCGGTGGTCCAAGCGCCGCTGTTCACTCCAATCATGCCGAAGACGGGCCGGCCGTTCAGCGTGCGCATGACCAATCTGGGAGCACTCGGCTGGGTATCGGACCGGGCAGGGTACCGCTACCAGGCGACACATCCCGAAACCGGACAGCCCTGGCCAGCAATTCCGGAAATGGTACTCGACGTCTGGCGCGAGGTTTCGGGCTATCCGCACCTGCCGGAGGCCTGTCTGGTGAACTATTACCGCGAAGGCGCCAAGATGGGTCTGCACCAGGATCGCGATGAAGAGGACTTCACGGCACCCGTCGTTTCGATTTCTCTCGGCGATATGGCTGTGTTCCGTATCGGTGGCACCGAGCGCGGCGGCAAGACGGAGACACTCAAGCTTTCATCCGGCGATGTGCTGGTGATGGGTGGGGAGGCGCGGCTTTGCTATCACGGAATTGATCGCGTGCTCTCCGGAACCTCGACGCTTCTGAAAGACGGCGGACGGATCAATCTCACGCTGAGAAGGGTGAAAAGGCCATGAGCGCCGCGGGGTACTCCGGCACAGCGCTCTGGAAGAAGCTGGGCTTCAAGCCGGTCATGAAGGTGTGCGCGCTCGATCCGCCGGAACACTACGCCAAGCTGATCGATGGGCCGAACGATTGGGAAATGGTGAAGCAGGCGAAGGGTGCCGATGTGCTTCATGTCTTCATTGTCGAAAAAACGGAGACGAAGAAGATCGCCACTCTCGCCAAACATATGCCACCGGCCGTGATGCTCTGGGTTTCCTGGCCGAAGAAGACTTCGCCGCTGTCAAAGGGCCTGAGTGAGGATGATATCCGCGCGGCAGCCTTGTCCTGCGGCCTTGTCGACATCAAGGTTTGTGCGGTAGATGAAAATTGGTCGGGGCTCAAGCTGGTGAGAAGGCGGACGAAATGAATGCGCACGCTGGTGCTGTTTCGCGCAGCCGCATAAGCGAGGTCGAGGCGGTCATAAGGCCCCATATCCGCCACACACCCGTTACGCGAGTCGCGGGCGCGGATTTCGGCATCGCCATTCCCGAAGTCACCTTCAAGCACGAATACATGCAGCGCTCTGGCTCGTTCAAGGCGCGGGGCGCGTTTACAAACCTTCTTTGCCGCGAAGTTCCGAAGGCAGGGGTTGTCGCGGCGTCGGGCGGCAATCACGGCGCTGCGGTGGCCTTTGCAGCGAAAGCTACGGGCCACAAGGCGGCGATCTTCGTGCCCGAGATCACGCCGCTCGCAAAGGCGGATCGCATTCGCAGCTATGGCGCGGAACTGGTTGTTGGCGGACCGCGCTACAGCGAGGCGCTGGAAGCAAGCCTCGCTTATGCCGCACGCACCGGCGCGATGCCGGTGCATGCTTTCGAGCAGGCCGAAACCATGTTGGGGCAAGGCACAGTGGGATTGGAGATTGAACAAGATGCGCCGGGCCTGGATACGCTGCTTGTTGCGGTTGGAGGCGGCGGGCTGATCGGCGGCATCGCGGCCTGGTTCGAGGATCGCGTGAAGATCGTGGCGGTCGAACCCGAGGGATCGCCGACGCTGCACATGGCGCTCAATGCGGGCAAGCCGGTCGATGCGCCAACCGATGGCATAGCGTCCGACTCGCTATCGCCCAAACGTGTGGGCGAAATGATGTTTCCGATCGCGCAGCGCTACATCAATGAGTCGATTCTGGTTTCGGACGACGATATCCGCGCCGCTATGAAGAGCCTGTGGGATGTGCTGCGTGTCGTGAGCGAACCCGGAGGTGCGGCGGCTTTCGCGGCGTTGCAGTCGGGCAAGTATGCGGCAAGACCCGGCGAGAAGATTGCAGTGCTGCTCTGCGGCGCAAATACAGCGGCGGTGAACTTCTAGCCTTCCGCCTTCGCCACACCCACCAGCGCGGGCCTCAGGCACCGCTCGCCGACAGCGTAGCCCGATTGCAGTTCCTGCATCACGGTGCCCGGCGGTCTTTCGCTGGTCGGCACTTCGAACATGGCCTGATGGAAATTGGGATCGAACTTCTGACCGATGGTTTCGAGCTTCCTTATGCCGTGGCGCTGGAACACGTTGAGCAGCTCACGCTCGGTCACTTCGACGCCGGCGATCAGGTTCTTCTCGATCTCGCCGGCGCGCACGCGCTCTTCTTCCGGCAGCGCCTGCAGTGCGCGGCCCAGATTGTCGGCAACGCTTAACAGATCGCGGGCGAAATTGGTGGCGGCATAGAGTGTCGCTTCCGCCTTTTCGCGCTCCATGCGTTTGCGTGTGTTCTCGGCCTCGGCGGCGAAACGCAGAAGGCGGTCTTTCGATGCGGCGACTTCCTCCTTAAGGATTGCGATTTCGGCATCGCGCACATCGAGCGGCGGCGGTTCGATTGCCGGATCGATTTCGGTCGCGGGTTCGATCACGTCAGGCTGTTGGGTCTCGTCGGCCATGGGTCGTCCGTCAATGTCTGGGGTTTCGAGGGGCATATCGGGCCTTGCGCGCGAAAAATCAAGTGAGCAAGCGGCCCACCACTTTGGCCGTGTAGTCCACCATCGGAATGATCCGGGCATAGTTCATGCGGGTGGGCCCGATGATGCCGATGGCGCCGACGATCTTGTCCTCGGTGTTCTTGTAAGGAGCTACCACCAGCGAGGAGCCCGACATGGAAAAGAGCTTGTTCTCCGAGCCGATGAAAATGCGCACCCCCTCGCCTTCCTCGGCGAGGCCGAGAAGCTGGACAAGCTCGCGCTTGTTCTCGATATCTTCGAAGAGCTTGCGCACCCGCTCGAGATCGTCCGCGGCGGCATCGCCGTCGAGCAGATTGGCCTGGCCCTTGACGATCAGCGTCTTGGCGTCGGGGTCGGTTTCCCCTGACCACACCGCGACACCGGCGGCAATGATCTTAGCGGAAATCTCGTCGAGCTCGCGCCTGAGCGCATCCATTTCCTCGCGCACGAAGCGCTGCACTTCCGCGATGGTTTTTCCTTGAAACCGGGCTGAGAGATAATTGCCCGCGCGCTGCAGCATGGCGGGCGGCAGACCTGCCGGCACATCAATGACGCGATTCTCGACCGTTCCGTCCTCGCCCACGAGAATGACAAGAGCGCGGCCCGGAGCGAGATTGACGAATTCGATGTGCTTCAGCCTGGCATTGAGTTTGGGCGTCACCACCACGCCCGCATAATGCGAAAGGCCGGAAAGCAGCGTGGTGGCCTCGCCAAGCACGTCCTCGATGCGGCGCTGCCGGTTCGAGGCCACGATCTGCGCGTCGATGCGGGCGCGCTCATCCGTGTTCATCGAGCCCACTTCCATCAACGCATCGACAAAAAAGCGAAGCCCCGCCTCGGTCGGAACGCGCCCGGCACTGGTGTGAGGCGAATAGATGAGGCCTGAGTCCTCCAAGTCCATCATCACGTTGCGGACCGAAGCAGGCGAAAGGCCCGCCGGCAAGATGCGCGAGATTGTTCGCGAGCCCACGGGGTCGCCGGTTTCGAGATAGGTGTCGACGAGGCGCCGGAAGATTTCGCGCGACCGCTGGTCCAGCCCGGAAATGCCCCGGAGCTTGTCTTCCTTCAGTGGTTTGGGCGGCAGAGCACTCATGTACGGCAATGTATGAACGATGCACCGGAAGGTCAATTGGCGTTCCGTCGAAACGCCGGACTTGTGGCATATGCGAATTTCCGGTAATATATCCGGAAACGCAAGGTTGATTGATGCTGAGAACCCGAAAGTCACCGCTGAACACTTTTCGTTCGCGCCAGCGCCGGCGCGGCATTGTTCGCGTCGAGATTCACGTGCGCAAGGAGGATGTGGCTTTGGTCCGCAATGTCGCGCGGGCGCTGGCTGACCCAGCTCGGGAGGCGGATACGCGCGCGCTTTTGCGCCAGAAATTTGTCGAACCTGGCGAACTTGGACTCAAGGCGTTGCTGGCGGCCGCGCCACTTGAGGGTATCGATCTGACCCGAAACCGCGACACCGGGCGGCCTGTGGGTCTGTGAATTACGTCGTCGATACCAATGTGATCTCCGAGGTCCGAAAGGGCGTGCGCTGCGATCCGCGCGTTGCCAGGTGGTATGACGCGATTGCCGACACAGAATTGTACTTGAGCGTCCTGGTGCTTGGCGAAATACGCCGGGGTATCGAACTAGCCCGGCCGCGTGATCCGGCCAAGGCCGCCGCTCTCGAACAGTGGCTCGATACTGTCTTTCGTGCCTTCGAGAGCCGCATCATTCCGATCGACAATGCGGTTGCGGCCGAATGGGGAAGGATCAGCGCCATGAGAACCGTGCCGGTGATTGATGGTCTCCTAGCTGCAACCGCGCGCGTCAATGACATGACGCTGGTCACGAGAAACAGCGCCGATATCGAAGGTCTGGGTGCGCGGACCCTGGACCCGTTCCTGTTTCAAGCCTGAAGAACAACCGCGAAATGTTTCCCTTTCGCCGGGAAGCGCGCTAGAACCCGCGCCGATTAGAAAGGGAAAACAAAATGCGTCCATCGGGCCGGAGGCCGGATCAACTGCGTGCCGTGAGTTTCGTACGCAACATCAGCAAGCATGCGGAAGGCTCGTGCCTCGTCCATTTCGGCGATACGCAAGTGATGTGTACGGCATCTCTCGAAGAACGCGTGCCGCCATGGCTTAAGGGCGGCGGCAAGGGCTGGGTGACGGCCGAATATGGCATGCTGCCGAGGGCTACCGGCGAACGCATGCGGCGGGAAGCTGCGAGCGGCAAGCAATCGGGCCGCACCCAGGAAATCCAGAGACTTGTTGGCCGCAGCCTGCGCGCCGTAGTCGACCTGCCGGCAATGGGCGAGCGCCAGATCACCCTCGACTGCGACGTGATCCAGGCCGATGGCGGAACCAGGACAGCCGCGATCACCGGAAGCTGGGTGGCGCTGCACGACTGCCTCAAGTGGATGAACGCGCGGGCCATGTTCAAGGCCTGGCCGCTCAAGGATCACGTGGCGGCGATTTCCTGCGGCATCCATGGCGGCAGTGCCGTGCTCGATCTCGATTACATCGAGGACTCGGCCGCGGCTACCGATGCCAATTTCGTCATGACCGGCGCGGGCGGCATCGTCGAAGTGCAAGGCACGGCGGAAGGAGAGCCATTCTCGCAAGAGAAACTGCTGGAGCTTCTGGCGCTGGCCACGAAGGGCATCGGCGAACTCGTCGACATGCAGAAGCAGGCGATTGCATGAGCCGCAAGCTCAACGGCGAAAAGATTGTCGTTGCGACCCACAACAAGGGAAAGCTCGAAGAGTTTGCGGCGCTGCTGAAGCCGCATGGCGTCGATGCCACGTCGGCGGGTGAACTGGGTTTGAGCGAACCTGAAGAAACCGAGACGACATTTCGCGGAAATGCGCGGATCAAGGCGCTGCATGCGATGAAAGCATCCAGCATGATCGCGGTGGCGGATGACTCGGGGCTGTGTGTGGATGCGTTGAATGGC
>JBJXGL010000260.1:0-20801 GCA_046160365.1 Aestuariivirga sp.
CTTCACGCGGTCAGCCTCGATGCCGATCTTCTTGAAGATCGACGGACGGATGTGGACCTGCTGAATGTCGCAGTCGAAGGGTATGCCGAGGATTCCCTTGTCACCCCAGTGGCCGTAGTTGCGCTGATAGGTTTCATAGAAGTCGTCGAACGGCAGTTTCCACTTCGCGACATATTCATCCAGCGGCTTCAGGAAGCCCTGAGCGGCGAAGTCACCGAGCCAGGGAGAGAAGAACTGAATGGCGTCGAAACCAGCGTTGCCCGAGAGGAATTCAGCGACGACCTTATCGTACATTGAATCGTCAGGGATGGCCACGACATCGATCTTGATGCCGGACAGGTCAGCGAAGGGCTGCGTTTGGCCTTCCGCGGATTCACGGTCAGCAGCGCCGACGGCGAAACGAACGGTCTTGCCGGAATGCTCCTTGCGCACCGCTTCCCAATCGACGGTGCGAATCCAGTCCTTGGAGCTATCCCACAACTCGTCGTTGTCGCCGAGCTTGTATTGGTCGCGGTATTCCTTCTTGACCATATTGCCGACGTTGATCTTGGCCAGAACATCGGCAGGATTCGGAAGGTCTTGCGAATAGGCGCTGCGGACGTTGAACAGCGAGACGCCAGAACCTGCGACTGCAGTTGCCGCGAGGGCAGCGGACGACTTGAGGACGTTACGCCTCGTGAGAATTCCAGACTTGCGACGCATCATATAGGTTTCCTCCTTCTCGTGTGCGTGTTCTTTTGAATCTGATGGATGATGGCAGACCCATCGCGGGCCGCCAAGATCAGGCTGAGTGCCGTCAAAACCTCCCTCCTGCCGGATACGACGCCCGGCCTTTTGTATTTTTGCTCGAATTATTGTACAAACACCCTCCGTCGGATGCAAATGTTTCATTTTGGGGGTTGCGCTTTTTTGCCGGTCCGGCAGTCTGGAGTGCGCGAAACGATGTTGACGCCGCTGAAAGATGAAGTGGCCGACCTTGGCGACCTCAGCCATGAGGCGCGGCGCTTTCGCACGATCATGTGGACCTTCGAGCGGAACCTCACGCTCTTGTTCGATGGAACCGGCCTAAAAACCCTGGTCGATACCGAAGCTTTGGCCGAAGCATTCTCGAAATGGCGTCAGGCCTTCGACAAGGCCAAGCACTTGGCCGGCGTCAACCGCCATGACTTCGTGATTTATGCGGCGGGCATGATGCTGAAGGAACTCGTCGCCGCAGCTCCGTTACGCACCGGCCAGAATACCGGGGGTGCCGCCAAGGAACTCAGCCGGCCGATGGAGCGTTGGCCGGAGGGTTATGCCTACACCAGCTTCTGCCTGTCTGTCGCTTCGGCCATTCTGAAAGAGATGGGCGAAGAAGAGCCGCGCGCGTCCGGTCTCTCCGACGATCCGGCATTCTGGGATTCCTTCCGCGAGAACTCGCTCGAAAGCCCCGCAACGGCCGTGGCGTTCTTCGACCTCGTGTGTGGGAACGCACCCAACTGGGAGGCGCCCGACGTGCCCTGGCTCAGGCGTTCGTTCCGCAACGCACAGAAGAAGCTCGCCAGTTAGGCAACAGCCTCGAGGAGACCATCCGCGGCGCTCTGGAACCGGTCGCCGTTCCCCTGCGCTCTGCCGCTCGCAATCGCGTATGTCTCCGCTTCCGGAACCGGTCTTCCAAAATAATATCCCTGGAACTCGTTGCAGCCTTGCGCCCTTGCGAAGTCGAGTTGCTCGCGCGTTTCGACGCCTTCGACCAGCACCGGCACCTGCAATGCGGTGCCAAGGCCCACGACTGCGCGGAAGATGGTGTCGGCCCGCGCCGTCTGCCCGATGGCCTGGATAAAAGACTTGTCTATCTTGATCCTGTCGAAGGGGAACGAATTCAGCAGCGACAGTGAAGAGTAGCCGGTTCCGAAGTCATCCATGGCGATGGAGATTCCCAGCGCCTTGATCTGGCGGAGATTGTGCAGTGCGCGGTTGAGATCGTGGATCAGCGCGGTTTCGGTAACTTCGAGTTCGAGGCGCGAGGGCGAGAGACCGGTTTCGAGAATGATGTTGCGCACCGTGTCGGTGACGCCCGCATGGCAGATCGCCTTCGCAGAAATGTTCACCGCGACTTTCGCGTTCGATTCCCATTTGGACGCGATCTGGCAGGCCTGGCGGATCACCCACTCGTCGATTTCGTTGATCATGCCGTTTTCCTCGGCGATCAGGATGAAATCGGCTGGCGAAACGAAACCGCGTGTGCGGCTCTTCCACCGGAGCAAAGCCTCGAAGCCCGCAAGCTCGCCATCGCCCGCGGCATACTGCGGCTGAAAATAGAGACTGAGTTCGTTGTCCTGAATGGCGCGGCGGAGATCGAGCGCGATCTTGCGCCGTTCGCGGACAAACTGGTCCATGCTCGCGTCGAAGATACAGACAGAACGGCCCGTATCGCACTTGGCGCGGTACATGGCGAGGTCGGCATTCGCCAGAAGCGTATCGCGTTCCTGACCGTGTTCGGGGAAATAGGAGATGCCGACGCTGACGCCCGCTTCGACAACGCGCCCGTCCCATTCGATGGGGCGCGAGAGTTCGTTCACGAGGCGGTCGGAAAGTGCCTGAGTGCTTTCGCTGTCGGGAAAGTCGTGAATCATCACGAACTCGTCTCCACCCAGCCGCGCAACATATTCGCGCGAACTCAGGATGCGGCCCAGCCTTTCGGAAGTGGACCGCAGCAACTCGTCTCCAGCCGCGTGCCCGAAGAGATCGTTCACTTCCTTGAACCGGTCGAAGTCAAAGCTCAGCACGGCAATTCGCGTCCCGTTGGCGGCGGCGTCCGCGATCGACCGGTCGAGCCTGTCGTTGAACGCCATGCGGTTGGGAAGGCCGGTCAGCGCATCGGTCATGGCGATCTTGCGGATGCGCTGCTCGGCGCGCTCGCGCTCTTTCAACTCAGTGACACGCGCCGTCACGTCATGGAGCGCCAGAACCGTGTCTCCGTCCGGCAACGCCGTGCGGTGCCATTCCACAACACGGTCGCCGGCGATGACGTCCTTCGAAACCGCGTTTTGGACGAGGGCCACGATCTGGTCGAGGCGGTCGCTCTCTTCTCCAAAGGCCGATTGCGCGAACTCGAGAAAGCGCGGGTTCCACAGCGTGATCCGCCCTTCGCTATTGAGCACCGCGATGCCAGACGTCGTGCTGCGCAGAACTGCCTGCAACAGCCGCTGCCTGTCGGCATGCGCCATCGCGTAACGGATCGAGCGGTCGAGCACCACGGGACTGAGCGAGCCCTTGGGCAAGAAGTCGGATGCACCCGCTTCGAGCGCCGCGCGGTCAACCGTATGCGCGGCAAGGCCCGTCAGCAGGATTACCGGTGTTTCGACTCCTGCGGCACGCAAGTTTCGGATGAAATCGACGCCCGTGACAGCGCCCAGGCGGTAATCGCAGATGATCGTGTCGTACGTGTTCGCCACGAGCTTGCTCATCGCTGCGAGCGCCGAAGTGACGGCCTCGACCGCGTAGCGCGTATCTTTCACCTCAGCCAACGCATCGTTGATGAGATAAAGATCGTCGTCGTCGTCGTCGACGACCAGTATCCGCAGTGTGTTGCTCTCGATCATAGCCGTGCCCCGTTGCCGCGAACTGATTTCGCGGCGTTACTGTCCAAGCCTAGGCGACGCGGCGCTGGGCTTCGGGTTCGTTCAGCCTGACGTTCTTCGAGAGCAAGAGCTTCCGGATGTCGCCGAGATTGCGAAGGCTCGCGATTTCCGGCATCGTGAAGCGCACGTGAAACGCGCTCTCCATCGCGAACACCACTTCGATGTGGCGGAGCGAGTCCCACTTGGGGGTGTTTTGCGCGTTCGAGTCTTCCGAGAGAGTAGCCGGGTCCACGCCCAGAACTTTGCCGATGATGTTGTAGAGTTGCATTTCAGTCTCCTGTCGCCTCTTATGCCCTGTTTATCCAAAGAGTTTTTCGCGAACGGACTCGGGCCACCGCCGTTCGTCGAAACCATGTTGCGTGAATGCAGCCAGCACCCAGCGCTCGATCCCCAGGCCGACGCAACCGGTCTGGGCCGGCTCGCCGGCTCCGTCGTTGAAGCCGAAACGTTTGCCGAAGAAATTTCCGTGCAGGTTGATCGATCCGCAAGCGAGCTGCTTGACGCTGCCATCCGATGAGAGCGCCGGGATCTTGATCTCGTTCTTCACTTCCTGCGCTGCCTGCCAGAACTTCTTGGCGGCGGAGACAGTGGCGAAGAATGGATCGGTCGCCGTCTGCACCGTGCAGTCGATGTCGATCAGGCTGGCGAGCTCCTCGACGATGGGAAGAGCTTTCGCACGGCACGAACGCACGTAGTCCTCGCTGCCGACGAAGACGAGTTCGCGGACGTTGAATTCGTAAAGCCGGTCAAGCCCGTTGATGTTGCGCGACTCGTAGCGGAACACGCGGCCAAGCCACGAGTATGCTTCACCATTGGCGAAGGTCTTGCCCGTCAATGTCGGATAGCAAGGGAAGCACGCCGCGGGGTTGAGGCACATGCCGTCCACATGAATGTGTTCATGCGGAGGGAGGATCGCGCCTTCCGAGCAAGAGTTGGCGATACGAAATTCTTCCAGCGCGTCGATGTCCTCGACCACGTTGCCGAGGAACGTCACCGCGTTCGGATGCGAGTCGAAGTAGCCGCATTTCTGCAGCGTATCGGCATCGACCATCGCCGGAAAGTGGCCGTCCTTGGCGCCGAAAACTTGTGCGTAAAGTTCGCCCGCGCGCTCGTTGATCAGCCTTGCAAGCTTGAGCACGGGGCCGGAATATGCGACCTGGCCCTTGCCGTAGTCGTGCATCCAGCCGCGCTCGATCAGGCCTTCGTTGACGCCAAGCTGATACGGACCGGTATCCTTGCGCTTGGTCTCGATAAACACCTTGATCTCGAAGCCCGAGAGCTGCTTCGCCATGACATCGAGATAGCGGCGTGCCTTGCCCGCGACCTCTTCGACGTTGGCGCCAGGGCGCAGCTCGACGTTCACCGAGCTGCGGTCCTCGTTGACTTTGATCCGTTCGATCCAGGGCGACACGAAAACCGATTCCTTTTCGATGTCACCCGCGACTTCCGTGTCCACTTGCCGTGGCAGATCGAGGACGATCTGGTTGAAGTCGGTTGAATGCTTATTCACTTTCTCACCTCACCGTTAGAACTGATAGTAAAGGAAGCCCGTGCCTGCGCCGATCGACGTGAGCGCCACGGCGTAACCGAAGCCGACTGCGAAAGCGCCGCTGAATGCTGGACGCCAAGCCAGGAGGCCGGCGCGCGCTTCCGTCGCCGCGGGCTTCGTGTCGCTGCTCGGCCAGTCGCGATGCAGGATTTGCTGCGTGTTGGGCAGAAGCAGCACAATCGCGCCGAGCAGAATGATGAAGGACAACGCCCGGCCGATGTCGAGGCCCGCGGCGGCAACCGAACCGTCGACAATGCCGAGGAACGAAAGGCCCCACATGTTTCCGAGGATGACGCCCGCCGTCGGAAGGTCCGCCGCGCGGAAGATCACGAGGCCCGTCACGACAACACACATCGTCAGGAGCCAGGCGGCGGATTCCGGCAAGCGGATCGGCGAGAACTCGCGCCAGCCGAGGTAGGCGGCAATAGCAACGCCGTGAAGCAGGCCATAGAGTGCAAAGGTCCAGCCCGCGCCATGCCACAAACCTGCGACGGAGAACGTGAGGATGGCGGGTATGGCGGCAACCAGCACGAAGCGGGGCAGCGCTCCCTTGCGGCTCGCCTCGGAACGCATGCCTTTCATGGCAAGCCCCGAATAGATGTAGTTGGTGAAGAACCGCGTCATGGTCATGTGCCAGCGGCGCCAGAAGTCCGAGATGTTGGTCGCCTTGAAGGGCGAGTCAAAGTTGAGCGGGAGCTTGATGCCGAAGATGTAGCCAAGGCCGATCGCCATGTCGGAATAGCCGGAGAAGTCGAAGTAGAGCTGCAGCGTGTAGCAGCCAGCACCCAGCCATGCGGTGACGGGATCGACAGCGCCACCAGCGGCAACACCGTTGAAGAGAACATCCGCATACGGAGCGATCGAGTCAGCCAGCACGACCTTCTTGAACAGGCCCATGCCGAACATGGTGAGGCCGATGGCAAGGCGGCGCGGATCGAAGGCCGGATCGTTCCTCTCGTGGAGCTGCTCCATGATTTCGCGCTGCATGACCAGCGGACCTGCAGTCACACAGGGGAAGAAGCCGGCGAAAACCACGTAGCGGCTGAACGACGCCGGCAACAGCTGACGGTTAAACGCGTCGATCAGATAGCTGATCTGGATGAAGGTGAAGAACGAGACGCCGATGGCCAGCAGCAAATGATGATGCGCGAGCGAGGTTCCGGTCAACTGGTTCAGCACGTCGATGAAGAAGTTGGTGTACTTGAGATAGCCCAGCAGCGCGAGGTTTGCGCCGATGGCGCCCATGAGCATCAGCTTTGCCGCGCCGCGGTTCTCCGCCTGCGCCACGATTGCCCTGCTCGCCACGTAATTGAACGAGATCGATCCGAGTAGCACAAGCAGCAGCGGCAAGCCGAACATGCCGTAGAAGGCAAGCGAAGCGGCCGCGAGAAAATGCGTGGCCCAGGTCCAGCCGCCGTAACGGTGGCAGAGCAGGAAACCCGCGTAGCAGACCGGCAGGAAAACGAAGATGAACTGGAAAGACGTGAACGACATCAGTTGGCTCCCTGCGTACCGCGCAAGGCCGCGCCTTTGAGGTCCATCTCCTCGAACTGCGCGAAGATCTTGCCGAGGCATTGGTCGTTGGAGTGCTCGGCGTCGATGTACATCTCCGCCGTGCAGCCGACATCATGCGGATTGAAACTGCCGATGATCTTCAGTCCATGCCGGGAGGCGATGTCCTTGGTCAGGGCTTCGATCTTGCGCAGGCCCTCGGCATAAGGCGATCCCGCCACGCTATCGTAGAAATCCGGATTGAACGGCGGGTGTGCGAGATAGACCTCGACGCCCTTCGACTTGTAGAAGTCGAGAAGCTTCTCGAACTGAGCCACGCCGGCTTTATCGACGACCGGCGGATTGTTGCGCTTCTGATCGGCGAATTCCTGCGACGTCTGGATCGTGCGTTCGCGCGTGAACAGTGCCATATGCTCCCTGGACCAGATGATTGAGCCGTCCGGCAGCAAGATGTCGAGCTTGTCGAGTTTCGTTTCCGTGGTTGCCTGCGGTTTTGCTTCGGCGTTGTACCAGCGTGTGACATTGGTGAAGAGCATCGCCAGTGATGTGCGCTCGCGCATTCTCTGCCAGGGCAGCGTCTCGAAGAAGTCCCGGACCGGAAGGCCAAGCCTCTCGGCCATCTGCCTGTAGTATGGAATGCCCGGCTCCCACAGGAAGTCCTTGCGCATACCGACCGGCACGAATTGGTTGTCGCGGATACTGATGATCACCTGCTTCGGCAGCTTGCCGTTCCTGACCCACATCTCGGGGACAGCCAGCAGGTCTTCCCAATAGTCGCGGTGAACATGCGAATTATACATTTTCTTGTGGCGGACGAGGCCCGAATGAGCTTCCTGCCAGTGACTCGCGCCGAAGATGACGACATCGGGCGTGTCTTTCATCTGCGCAATCTGCTTGTCGCGGAGCTTGCGGATGTTGAGATTGAGGTCGAAGACGGCGTAGTTCTTGCCATCGGCGAAAGCGGCAACGGCGGGCGCCATTCCCGTCTCGTCATACATCTCAGGGGCAAACATCCGGTTCGCGGTGAAGACCGAAGCGATGCCGGCAATTGCAAACGCGGCGCAGAGCAGCGCGTAACGGCCCGGCCTTCCATATCCTGGCGCGGCTTTGGCCTGCTCGACAGGATTGGCAACTACGGCAGGGGCGAGGGGCGAGGGAACGGCGGCAAACGCCGGCATGGCTTCAGCCGGAGCTTTCTGTACTTTGGCAATATCCGCTTTCTTGGCCAAGCGGCTCTGTGACCTCAAGGCCTGACGGGCATCGGCCAGAATCGCCGCCGCATCGGGCGCGCCCCAGCTTGCCTGCATAACCTCAGACGACATAACCAATTCCTCCGCCAATCGGAGCGACCTTGGCTTCCCTCCGCACAAGAATTGGTAAATTGGCTGCGCGGGAACCGGGTTAATTGCCGGTATTGTTAAGTAGAGGTTGCGGACTCAACGGCACCTTTAGCGGTGCCATTAGGAAAAGCTCAGGCCGGCAGCGGCACGAGGTCGGGAGACGTCTCCCGTTTGCGGCCCACCAGCCAATGGATGAACAGCGGCGCGAAAAAGATCGGTATTTGTGAAATACCGACATAAGCCGCCGTCTCGCCTTCCTGGTTCGCGCCGATCAGAACGAAGCCGAGACCGACGTTTCTGAAACCGCTGACAATGCTGGCCGTCAGGGCGTCGGTGATGCCTTGGTGATACATGACGATCGCTGTCAGGAACGCCATGCCTGCCCCAAGCCCGGTCACGATGAACAGATAGAGCACAAAACGCTGCGCGTCCGTGCGCAGAAGCTCCGCGGCCGGCCCGAGGATGCCGATACCGAAAATGATGAGTGCAATGACAGTAATCCAGCGCGCCATTTGTTCGATCTTCTTGGTTAATGCCTCGCTGATATCTGGCGCAAAGGCGCTGTAGAGCAGGAACAGGCCCGTCGGCAGCAGCAGGAAGATGCCGCTCCGCCCGATGAACTCGCCGAAATGCAAATTGAACGAACTGTGCAGGATTACGTCCAGGAAGACGAAGTACGAGAACGGCATGATGAAGGTGGAGAGCACCATGCATTGCAGCGCCCTGCCCCGGTTTAGCCCGAGCAGATCGGCCAAAACAGGCGAGGCGAAGAGCGATCCGGCGCAAGCCGTTACCGCCATCAGCGCGATGATTGACTCGCTGAATCTGCCCAGATACGCGGCGGCGATGATGATCGTCGGCAGCACGAAGAGCTGCCAAAGCACGATCCGCCAGGCCGCGGGTTCGAGGCTGAACACCTCGTCGAGCTCGAGCCGCGCCATGGGCAACAGCGAGCACAGGATCATGATGAAGAGGCTCGGCAGCGTGTAAGGAGCGAAGATTTCGGTGAGCTGCGGGAACGCGATACCGCACACGACGGAACACGCGAGCAGAACTCCCGTAAAAAAACGATTACCCATTCGTTAAAACTCTCGCCTGCGCCTGCCCCTTAGCGGTAACCGTCCTGGGGCACTCCCATGGACACCTAACTTCTGCCGGAACCTAGCTCGCAAGTATTAACAATGCCGAAACCGAGGGCCCAATTTGCGCAAATGGAAGCGCAACTTTCACCGTTCCTTTATGCATGGATGAGATTGTCGGAAACCAAGCGGATGGGAATCATGAGCGGGAACGGCACACTTGCGTATTTGAAGAGCCAGCCGGCGCTGGCCGAGGCCGCCAAGGTCCTGCACCGCGATGGAATTGGCATCGACGACATCTTCGCCGGCGCCGATGTTGGCCTGGCGCTATTTGACTCCGAACTGAGGCTGCTCGCCTGCAACGATCTGTACCGGTCACTTTGCGGCTACCTGCTCGAGGAAGCTTCGACTGGAACGACGCTTCAAGACCTCATGCGGATTACCTTCCGCCGCCAGAATGTCTCCGCAGAGGACATCGAGGCCCGCGTCGCCAAAATCATCCGCTCGCTCGAACCGGGAGCGTCCTATACGTTCCGCTACGCTTCGCCGAGCGCGCAGGTCGTGGAAGTCAGGCGCCGCCGCTTGCCGAACGGCACCGTTGTCGAAACAGCGCGTCATGTCGATGCGCCAGCGTCAGGCATCGATCTCAATACCCAATTCGAGATGATCGCGGAGCGCTCCCGCGCCCGCCTCATGCATGCGCTGGACGTGATGGCCGATGGCTTCGCGCTCTATGACGCCAGCGATCGCCTGGTGCTCTACAATAGAAAATACGTCGACTATAGCCCCCTCGTCTCCGACATCATCATGCCGGGCGCCGCCAAAGAGGAGATTCTGAAGGCGTCAGCCCACCGGGGAGCATTTGTTCTGAACGGCATGAGCGAGGATGACTATGTCGCCTGGCGCCTGCACAAACACCGCAATCCCGGCGATCCGGTCGAGGTTCAGCTCTCCGATGGCCGCTGGATTCTCATCAGCGAAAAGCGCACCCAAGACGGAGGCATCGTCGGAACCCGCTCCGACATCACCGAGATGAAGCACCGCGAGATCGAAATGCTTCGCATCTCGCAGCAGCTCCACGCCAAGAACCTGCAGTTCGACAGCGCCATCGAGAACATGATCCAGGGCCTCTGCATGTTCGACAGGGACCAGCGGCTCGTCGTCGTCAATCGCCGCTACCTGGAAATTTACGGCTTTTCGCCCGATGTGGTGAAACCAGGCATTACGCTGCGCGGCCTCATGGAATACAGCGTCAGCCTCGGCAACTACACGGTCGAGGAAGCCGAGCGCGCGCTCGCCGAACGCAATGATCCCGAACGTCTCAGAACCCGCACCACGATCAAACAGCGCCTCAAGGACGGCCGCATCATTGCCGTCATGAACGAGCCGATGCCGGACGGCGGCACCATCGCCACCTATCAGGACATCACCGACGCCGAAACTGCTTCCCAGACGATGCTGGATTACACGCGGAAACTCGAGCGCTCCAACCGCGAGCTTGTCGACTTCGCCTACGTCGCCTCGCACGACTTGCAGGAACCGCTCCGCAAGATCGAAGCCTTCGGCGACCGCCTGGTGCGGAAATACGCTGCCGACCTCCCCGAGGAAGGCCGGATGTTCGTCAACCGCATGCAGAGTGCCGCCGAACGCATGCGCCTCTTGATCAGCGATCTCCTGTCCTATTCACGAATCACCACTGCGGCAAATCCATTCTCGCGCAACGATCTCACCGAGGTCGTCTCAGGCGTATTGTCCGACTTGCAAATTCGTATCGAGGAAAGCGAAGCCACCGTCAAAGTAGGCGCACTGCCCAAGATCGAATGCGATCCAATGCAGATGCGGCAGCTGTTCCAGAACCTAATCGGCAACGCGTTGAAGTTCCGCCAGAAGGAAGTGGCGCCGGTGATCGAGGTGACTGCGGAAGTCGTGCACAAACACGGACTTGCAGCGCTTGGTCCCGCCGTGGTTATCCGCATTTCAGACAACGGCATCGGCTTCGACAACCAGTTCAAGGAACAGATCTTCACGATCTTCCAGCGCCTGCACAGTCGCAACGAATACGAAGGAACAGGCATTGGCCTCGCCACCTGCCGCAAGATCGTCGAACGCCATCAGGGCATGATCGACGCTACCGGCACGCCAGGCGAAGGCTCGACATTCGAAATCACCATTCCGGTCAACCAGGGGCATTTGGAGGAGAAATCAGCATGAACCGTTCGGCGCAGCCAATCAGGATTCTTGTTGCGGACGACGACGCGGACGATCGCATGATGATCAAGGACGCATTCGACGAATCGCGCCTTGGCAACCCGGTCGATTTCGTCGCCGACGGCGTCGAGTTGATGGATTACCTCAACCGCCGCGGCGCCTACGAACACTTGGCCGATCAGCCCTTCCCCGGCTTCATCCTTCTCGACCTCAACATGCCGAGGAAAGACGGCCGCACGGCTCTGAAAGAGATCAAGGAATCGGCCGACCTGCACCGCCTGCCGATCATCATCCTCACCACGTCGAAGGCCGAAGAAGATATCGTCCGCACCTACAATCTCGGTGTGAACTCCTTCATCTGCAAACCGGTAACCTTCGACAGCCTTGTCGAAATCGTCCGCACCGTAGGCCGCTACTGGATCGAGATCGTAGCGCTTCCGCCGGAGTGCAAACGCTTGGCCGCTTAACAGCAGGCAGAACAATTCATCACAAAGGGGCGGGCCTCCCAGGCGCCGCCCTTTTTTCGTTCTTCAGGCCCAGTGGGTTGGCGGAATCGGCGCGAATTCGCATCGGCGGTAGGGTTCCATTTCGCCGAAGGAGTCCTGGTCAGCCGACGGGGGCCGCAGGAGACATTTGCTGGGGCAGCCATGTCGCGAGGCCCGGAAACTCGATCAGCACGAACACCATGATCAACATGATCATGAACATCGGGAACGACCAGGCCGCGATACGGAACATATTGTGCCCGGTCATCGACTGCAGCACGAAGAGATTGAAGCCGACGGGCGGCGTGATCTGCGCCAATTCGACGACAAGCACCACGAAGATGCCGAACCAGATCATGTCAATACCTGCGCCCCTCACCATCGGCTCGATGATGGCGATGGTGAGCGCAACACAGGAGATACCGTCCAGAAAGCACCCGAGTACGATGTAAAGCACGAGCAACGCCATCAGCAGCGTGTAGGCGTCGAGATTGAGCGACGCCACCCAGTCCGCCAGCATGCCTGGCAATCCGGTGAATCCCATGGCCAATGTCAGGGCCGCCGACGCCGCGAGAATAAACGCAATCATCGCCGAAGTTCGCGTGGCGCTCATCAGGCCGTCCATGAAAGTCCGCCACGTCAGCGTACCCTGCGACCATGCCAGCCCGAATGCGCCGGCCACGCCAAGTGCGGCCGCCTCGGTTGCCGTCGCATAACCCGTGAACATCGATCCGATGACAAGCACGAGCAACAAGATGACAGGGATCAGCCGCCGCGATGCGTGGAGCTTCTCGAACAACGTGTAGTTTGGCTCGACCGCCGGAGCAAAGCCAGGCGTGAACTTCGCCTTGACCGCCACATAGGCGCTGAACATGACAGCCAGAACCAGTCCTGGGATCACGCCCGCCAGATTGATCGCCGCAATCGACTCATTGGTCATGACGCCATAGACGATCATGATGATCGACGGCGGGATCATGAGTCCGAGAGTGGCCGGTCCCGCCAGCGTTCCGACGACAAGATCCTCGGGGTAATTGCGTTTCTTGAGCTCGGGGATCGTCATCTTGCCGACAGTCGTCAGCGTCGCGGCCGACGAACCCGATACCGATCCGAACAATGTGCAGCCCATGACATTGGTATGCAGCAGCCCGCCTGGCAGCCTGCTCATCAATGGCGAGAGACCTCGAAAGAGATCCTCCGAGAGCTTCGAATGAAAGAGGATGTCTCCCATCCAGATGAACATCGGCAAGGATGTGAGCATCCATGAGGAAGAAGACGACCAGATGGTAGTGGCAATCGATGCACCCGCTGGCCGGCCGGCGAACAGCTCTATGCCGACCGCCGCCACTGCGAGCAAGGAGAGCGCAATCCACACGCCACCCGCGAGCAGCAGGAACATGAAGCCGAGCAGGATGGCCAGCATCAATCCGTAATCCATCCGCCTGCTCCTAGGTCACGTCGGCCGATTGCTCGATGCCATGATCGCCCGATATCAAAAGCCTGAGTCCGTGATCGGCAATGGCAATGGCGAAGAGAACTGCGCCAATCGCCATGCTCAACTGCGGAATCCAGAGCGGTGTTGCATCCTGGCCCGTGCTGATGTCGCCCAGCTGATACGACCAGTAAACCATGTCGCAGCAGTAGTAAGCGAACCACGTGGCGATCGCGATCCCGGCGGCGAAGCTCGCCGTCTCGAGCGCACGGCGCCATCTACCGGCATTGGAGAGCAACAGTTCGATGCGGATATGAGCGCCCTTGTTCAGCGTATGGGCAAAGGCGAGAAAGGCTGAGGCCGCCATGAAATAGCCTGCATAATCCGAGAGGCCGCGGAAATTGTAACCCGAGAGCCTCCCGCCGATCTGCACGATCGTGATGACGAGAATGGCGCACATGCTGGCCGCTGCGAGATAGCCGCAACCAAGATAGATAGTGTCGAGAAACGAGCGCATGCGGCCGCCCAAGGTGCGGCTAAAGCCTGCTTGCTTTGCGTGCATCACTGCGGATGAGGACATGCGGCAGTCACTTGGCAACTGCAGGCGCGAACCCGCTTATTTCTTGTACGCGTCAACAACAGCCTTGCCTGCGTCTCCAGCCTTCGCAACCCATTCGTCTGTCATGGTTGCGCCAGCCTTTCTCAGTTCGGCGGCAAGCGAGTCCGATGGCGGCAGAACTTTCATGTTGTTCTTGGCCAGTGCATCGAGCGCTGCCTTGTTCGCGGCCTTGGACTTCTCGACGCCCGCGGTTTCCGCCTTCGCCGCGCAGTCCTTGAGGGCGGCCTTCTGGGAATCCGGCAAGGCCGACCAAGTCGACTTGTTGGCGATCACGTGGTTGCGCGGCATCCAGGCCTCGACCGTGTAGAAGTGCGAGAGTTGCTCCCACGCCTTGCTGTCCTGGCCGGTGACCGCTGACGTAATCAGCGCTCCGATAACTCCCGTTGCAAGCGCCTGAGTTATTTCGGCTGCTTCGATCTGAACTGGCGCCATGCCGGTCAATTCCGATATGCGTGCCGTCGAATTGTTGTAGGAGCGCACCTTGACGCCGCCCATGTCCGCGACCGAATTCACGTCCTTCTTGAAGTAAAAGCCCTGCGGCGGCCACGGCACGGAATAGAGAAGCACAAGACCTTGCTTATCCAAGACCTTCTCGAGCTCGGGCCTGGTGGCGTTCCACAGCTTCACCGAGTCGTCGTAGGAATTCGCCAAAAATGGCACCGAGTCGACGCCGAACACCGGATTCTCGTTCTCATGGGCCGAAAGCAGCCGCTCGCCGATCGGCGTTTGGCCAGTCTGAACGGCGCGCTTGATGTCATTGCCTTTGAAGAGCGATCCGCCTGGGTGCGTGACGATATCGATCTCGCCGCCCGTGCCCTCTTTCACGCACGCCGCGAATTCCTTGGCGTTGACGGAATGGAAGTTGGCCGCCGGATATGCCATGGGCATGTCCCACTTTTGTCCCGCATGCGCGCCCCCTGCGGAAAGGCAGCATGCCGTTGCAGCGAAAATTCCGGCAAACCTCTTCAGGCTCATTGTCGCGTTCCATCCGTTCTTGGGCCAAGCCGCGCGCCCCCCAATCCAAAACAAACGGACTGCAGGCAAGCCAATCGTCCCGTGCCAACACGGTATCTATGGCCAAAAATCTTTAAGATTGTCTTTGCCGTGCCGGCTCTATCACCTTGGACACGTCCTGAACGCAAAATAATTCGCCCCGGAGCAAGCCCCGGGGCGCGAAAATTTCTGGCGATGCCGCTTAGACAGTGATCGGCTTGAACGACTGGCGCGCGAACAGACGGAAGCGGCCGTCGACGTTCTTCCATACCATCACGATGCCGAGCGTCAGAGAAATATCCTTGCCCTGAAAGAAGATGTCTGCATCGAAGGTATGGCGGGCGATGCCGATGTCACCGGCTACGCGGTTCTGGTGACTCGTGAGATCGATGCGTTTGAACACTTCGGCCTTGTCGACCACTGACTTCACGAACTCGATTTTCGTCTGAATGACGCCGTTCGCGTGGCCAAAACTCATTTCGTCGGCCGAAAGTTCGAGAAGCCGCGCACCGTTTGCTTCGACCATCGCCTTGCGGAAGTCCTCGACCGCCTTGGCAAGGTCGTCGTCGGCACAGGCAAGCGCCGGAACTGCCGAGGTCGCGCCGATCAGCGCGGCGCCTGCCATCAGGCCGCCAGCATAGGCGAGTTTGCGCCGAGTGAGATTCATGTTGATACTCCACACCAATTGCATCTGCCTTTTTCACATGTGGCGATTAACATTGGGTGAAGCGGCACAGGTTTCGGGCGCGCCGGCGGTACTCTCCGCGTTACGGTTAACGGACAGTTAAGGCGGCAAGGCGCCAAACGCGGCGCCTTCCCTCTGCTCCTCCTACTGGAGAAGCTTTGTCCACACCTTGTCGATCAGTTTTTGCGCCTCCGGAGAGCAGGCCTGGCCAAACTTCACCGGCACGCCCTCTGGAACATTCATTTCCGGCGCACTGGCAAGGTCTTTGTCCAAAAACTTGTCCGCGCCCACGATGGCGTTCGAATAGCGGGCATAGTTTGATTGCAGCGCGATATTCTCTGGCTTCATGATGAACTCAAGGAATTTTTTCGCATTGTCCGCATTCTGCGCGCCGGCCGGCACGCAAGCCGAGTCGAACCAACCCACGACACCTTCTTTGGGGAAGGCGTAGGCAATATCGGTTTTCGAATCCATGCGCGCCCGCATGGTGAAGCCGTTCCAATTGTTGGCGACGATCGACGTGCCATTGGCCAAATTGTCGTTCTGGTTCTCGGAATTGTAGGTCACGACGGCAGGCTTCTGCGCCTCAAAGAGTCCTTGCACGGCTTTCGCGTCCTCGGCGTTTTCCGAACAGAACGGCTTGTTGAGGTAAATGTTGGCGAGATTGTAGACTTCGTCCGGAGACTTGAAGACCTGAATTTTGCCTTTCAACGCCTCTTCAGGCTCGAAGAATTCCTTGAGCGAGGTCATTTCCTTGCCATAGAGATCCTTGCGGTAGGCAACCGATGCCGTACCCCATTGCCAGGGCGCGCAGTACTTGGCCTCGGGGTCCCAGACCGGCTTCTGCCAGCGCTTGTCGACATTGGCGTAGGTGGACATGCCGCCGGCGCCCGTCTCCTGCAACAGGCCTTCCTTGATAAGAATTTCGACGAAATGTTGACTTGGCACCACGACATCGTAGCCAGTGCCGCCAGCTTTCAGTTTCGCGAGCAGCGTTTCGTTGGTGTCGTAGGTATCGACGGTCACCTTGATGCCGGTTTCCTTTTCGAATTTGGCGATCATTTCCGGCGAGGTGTATTCGACCCAGTTGTAGATGTTAAGCTGGCCTTCGGCCTGAGCGGCGCTGCTCAAGCCAGTTGCCGCAACAAGGGCAAGCAGTAATTTCTTCATTTGGCGTTCCTCCTGTTTGATTCACTTCACTTCGCATTGGGCCGTGAAACGTACCAGTAGATTGTCACGAGCACGGTCGAGGCTGCAATCAGAATTGTGGATGCGGCGTTCACCTCCGGCGTGATCCCGTTGCGGATCATGGAATAGATGTAGACCGGAAGCGTCGTCGTTCCAGGGCCGGAAATCATCTGCGTGATGATGAAATCGTCAAGCGAAATGACGAACGACAGCATGGCGCCTGCAATCACGCCCGGCATCAGAATCGGCAGTGTCACGTGGCGGAAAGCCTGCCATGGCGTTGCGTAAAGGTCGCGCGCCGCCTGCTCCATCGTGCCATCCATGTCTGAGAGCCGTGCCCGGATCGGCATGAAAGCGAAGGGAATGCAGAACACGATATGGGCCAGAATGATGTTGCCGATGCCGAAATCAAAACCGATCGCCGCCTTGGCGATGACGAAGAACATGAGTGTTGCCACCGCTGTCACGATTTCCGGCACGATCAACGGCATGGAAATCAACGCCGTCGATATGCCTGCTCCCCCAAACGACTGCTGCCGGACCAGCACGAGTGCTGCCGCGACGGCGATGACGACGGCCGCCGTTGTGGCGATGATGGCAACGACAAGCGAGTTGAACGCAGCCTCGGCAATGCCGCTTGTGGCGAACAACTTCTCGTACCAGCGGACCGAGAACCCTCCCCAGATCATCGCAAGTTTATTTGTATTGAAGGAGTATCCGATCAATACAACCATTGGAGCGTATAGAAAAATGAAGAAGAGGGCGACCCATGCGCGCAAACCCGGGTAGTGGCCCACATGACTACGCATCAATGCCCTCCGGCAGGAAGCCCCTGCCCCTTGTTAACCCGCGCGTAGACAAGCAGCGCCAGCATCACGAACGCCATAAGCAGTATCGAAACCGCCGCGCCAAACGGCCAGTTCCGCGCCGTTGCAAACTGGAAATAGATAAGGCTGCCCAGCATCATCCGCTTGCCGCCGCCAAGCAGATCGGGCGCGATGAACGCCCCGATTGATGGTACGAATACCAGCAGACACCCGGCGACGATGCCGGGTTTGGCGAGTGGCAGGATCACCTCCCAAGCAGCGCGCCAGCGATTGGCATAGAGATCGCTTGCCGCCTCGACCAGGCGGAAGTCCATTTTTTCGAGGCTGGCGTAGAGCGGCAGAACCATGAACGGCAGATAGCTGTAAACGAGGCCGATCAGAACCGCAGTATTGGTGTAGAGCAGATCGAATGTGCCCGCCTCGAAACCTACCGACTGCAACCGGGCATCGACGACCCCATTGCGAGTGAGGATCAATATCCACGCATAGGTGCGGATCAGGAGATTGGTCCAGAACGGAATTGTGATCAGCAAGATCAGCACATCGCGCCGGTTCTCCGGCTGCCGTGCGATGAAATAGGCCACGGGCAGGCCCACGATCAGGCATAGGACGGTCGTGATCGCTGCAAGCCCAAGCGAGCGCAAAACGATGTTCAGATAGATCGGATTGAAGATCAGCGAGTCGTCGAGATCGCGTTCGAAGAGGAACTGAATATAGGCATCATGCGAGTATGCAGGTTCAACACCGCCATATGGATCGGCAACCATGAACGAAATGCCGAGCATGATCAGCATCGGCAGAACGCCGAATATACCGATCACGAACCATGCCGGCGCAACGCCGAGCCATGCCGAGATTTGCGTGCGTTGCATCAGCCCGCCAACAGGCGCGCGGCACCTGCCTCGACGACAACGCCTACTCTATCACCCACTGCAAAGCGGCTTTGGCCTGACAAGCTGTTGGCTTCGCGGACGGTAACGCTAATGCCTCCATCGATCTCGACTATGTAAGTCGTGCTGTTTCCGATATAGACGGCTTCCCGGACCACGCCGCGCGGCAAACCCTTCGCGGGCTTGGCGAGACTTATCTTTTCGGGACGCAAGGCCAAAGACACCTTATCTCCCTTTGCAGCGCTGGCCACGGATGTTTCAATCAAGAAGTTTGGCGCCACTCTTATCAACGCCCCGCCTTTGGAGGTCTTCACAACGGCGCCATCGAGGAAATTCGAATCGCCGATGAAGTCGGCGACAAACCGGTTAACTGGGCTTTCGTAGATGGCGAGTGGCTTCCCCACCTGCTGAATGTGTCCCGCCGACATCACCGCGATCCGGTCGGACATGGTGAGCGCTTCCTCCTGATCGTGGGTCACGAAGATGAAGGTGATGCCGGTCTCGCGTTGCAAACGTTTGAGTTCAAGCCGCATCGCCTGCCTGAGCTTGAGATCGAGCGCCGAGAGCGGTTCGTCGAGCAGCAGAACTTTAGGATGAGGCGCGATAGCCCGCGCGAAGGCAACGCGCTGCTGCTGACCACCTGAAAGCTGCGAAGGCCGCCGCGCGCCGTAGTCCTCCATCTTGACGAGCGCCAGCGCCTGGCGGACCGAATCGTCGATCTCGGCTTGAGGCCGCTTCAGCATCCGCAAGCCAAAAGCCACGTTTTGCCAGACCGTCATGTGCGGAAATAGCGCGTAGTGCTGAAACACCGTGTTCACTGGACGCTTGTCCGGCGGAAGATGTGCGATGTCCTGCCCTTGAAGCAGGATGTGGCCGCCATTTGGAAACTCAAATCCCGCGATAAGCCGCAACAGCGTGGTCTTGCCGCAGCCCGATGGTCCAAGCAGCGTGAAGAACTCGTTCTCGGCAATAGCCAGCGAGATGTTATCCAGCGCCTTCACCGGCGCATGTCCCGCGGTTTCATAGATTTTCGAAACCGATATCGCCTCAACCGCCGGCTTCACCTGAACCCCTCATGATCGCCGTTATCCCCGGAAGCAGTTTGGCGCATTCCGCCTCACGATTTCAATGCCGCGATCTCGCGCCGGAACGGCAATGAATCGCCAATGGGCGGCGTGTCCAGTTCTTCGGCATATCGGTGCCCTGCATAAGTCGCCCAAGCGATGGCGGCGGGGGCATTGGCATCGCCAATCACCTTGACGCTACGGATGCCCCGATCTGCCCACTCGGCCTCCCGGTTCCTCAAATCAAGGTAAAGCTGATCGCGGGGAAGGCGCGCCGTCACCAGGACTGTTGCGTCGCAAGTCAGGTCTCGCGTCCGTCCGGTGTATGTGCAAGTGGTTTCGACGCTTCCCTGCTTCACGGCGGTCACAGCGTGACTGAGTTCCAGAGACACGCCAAGCGACATCAGACGCGACTGAATGCGCCCCTGCTCTAGAGTATTGCCTGCCCACTCGGAAACTTTAGCCGAAGGGGTGACGAAGGTGACCTTTGCTCCTTCGGCGACAAGAAGCTCGGCGAGCACACCCGCCAGATAGTAGTGATCGTCATCGTAGATGACTACATGCCCCTTGGGCCGCTGCCCGGCCATGATTTCATCCGGAGTTATGACAATGGCTTCCGGTGAAACCGGTATGGGCAATAGATTGTAACGCGCCACGCCATCCCGCCTCCAATCGGCACCGGTCGCAATGGCCACATGTTCGAAGCCTAAATCGAAAATGTCGTCCGCCGTCAGTCTGGAGTCGCGGTAAACCGTCACATTGGAGAACTTGGCGATCTGGCCCGCGCGATAGTCGCGCACTCTCGCCCACGCCGAAAGACCGGGAAGACGGCTTTCAAGGCTCACGCGCCCGCCCAGTTCCGTGGTTGCTTCCGCAAGCGAAACCTCATAACCGCGAAGACCAAGCTTGTGCGCTGCCGAGAGTCCGGCGGGGCCAGCACCCACAATCAGCACCTTCGACTGAGAAGCCTTTGCCTTGATCCGCTCCGGATGCCAGCCTTTTCGCCACTCCTCCATGAAGGACGAGTTCTGCGTGCAGCGGGAAATCGACATGGTCATGTCTCCAGAGACGCAGATATTGCAGCCGATGCATTCGCGAATGTCGTCGAGTTCCCCTTGTTCGATCTTCTTCGGCAAAAATGGATCGGCGATCGATGGCCGCGCCGCGCCGACGAAATTAAGAATGCCGCTCTTCACCTGCCGCACCATCGCATCCGGTGATGTGAAACGGCCCACGCCCACGACAGGGCGCGGCGTCAACGCTTTGATTCCCCGAATAAGTTCCTCCTGCGCCGCTTCGCCCGCAAA
>JBJXGL010000261.1:0-3108 GCA_046160365.1 Aestuariivirga sp.
CGCGCCGCCTTCAAGATCGGCATGGTCAATCTCGCTTACAACTTCAGACGCTTCGTCTGGCACCAGAGGCGGAGTCTGCCCGCCTGAGGCCAAAGCCGGGCGAAGAGCCGGAAAACATCCCCAAGCAGCGCATCGCCCCGGGCAATCCCGCTCGCCTTGACTGCTGTTCAGTCAAATCGGATCGTCAAGCCGTCACATTCGCCGGTAATTCGAGGTGTCCAGCAGCTTCGGCGCCGTACCTTCAATCTGGAAGCGGCCGTGAGATCGGACGGCCTTACCCAGAAGACCACTGGCGATACCATGCCTTGAAAAGTCTCAGTTGGTTTTCGGCATGTTGCTTCTGGCTAACGCTCAATTCATCGGTGGGGCTGAAATGTAGCTCATACTCGCGATAGCCTTCGAGAACCATGAGCCACTTGTAGTAGAGGACGAGATCAGGACCTTCATCGAACGTCGACAGCACCCACAGCGCTCTTTCCAGTTCGAGAGCCTGCCGGCGCGCGTTGAGGTCACCGCTGGCCGCTCGCTGACAAAATGCCACCAGCTGAAGCACCTCTTTGGGTAGCACGTTTCCGATGCCGGTGATCGTACCAACTGCGCCGCAGTTTACATAGCCATGGAAAACCTGAGTATCGACGCCGACGACCAGCGAGAGCGTTGGATCGCCCGCAGTGATGTGTTCAGCTGCATAACGCAAAGCATCAGCCCCACCAAATTCCTTGAAACCAGCGAGATGCGGATAGCGGTGTTTGAGTTGGAAAAACAGGTCTGCCTTGGTTTCGTATCCATAATAGGGGCTGTTGTAGATGACAGACGGCAAGTCGACCGCCGCCTCAAGCACACTTGAGAAATGGGCGGATTGGGCTGATACCGAACTCCCCCGTGACAGCACTCTTGGTATGATCATGAGGCCCTTGGCACCGACTTTCTTGGCGTGTGCCGCAAAAGCCACGGCACGAGCCGAGTTCTGGGCCCCGGTGCCGACGATGACAGGAACCCCGGCCATCACCAGGCGTTCGACGCCCTCCTGGCGTTGCTCATCCGAAAGCAGCGGCCAATCGCCCATCGACCCGAAGTAGACGACGGCTTTCATGCCGGCGGCGATCAACTCCTTGGCCTTGCGTACAAGCGCATCGAAGTCAGGCAGGCGCCCCGGCGTGCAAGGCGTCATCAATGCGGGAATACAACCGCGAAAGATACTCGAATCCATGGTGACGTTACCTCCTCAAGTTCAAAAGAGCTCTCCGCGCGCTCACACGTTTGCCCAATCCAGAAACCGCGACCATTCCGGTGCCTGTGTCGTTGTGGCGGGCTGATGACATGATTTCACCAATCAACGACGGTTCCATCGGCAAGTGTCCGTCGTCAGATAAATCGGGACAGAAGGCAGCCTGACCGAATGGAGGCTTTGGCACATCTTGGGTTTCATGTTAGGCGGCTTGCCTGCGGTGAAGCAAGCGGACACCTCGAAAAACCCCTCCTCAAATCGGTGAGTTTCTGATTCAGTGATGCGGTCCTTTGGATGGAGGCATCGATGGGTCGCAAGCATGTTCAGCCTGGGTTCTTTGATCTTGATTGGCGCTACGAACGGCTGAGCGAGGCTGGCGATCCGCTGGCTCGGCTTGCGGCGGCCGTTGATTTCGAGCCGTTCCGCTACCGGCTGGAGAAGGCGTTGAAGCGGAGCGATGGCGCCAAGGGCGGGCGACCGCCACATGACCCAGTGATGATGTTCGAGGCTTTGGTGCTGCAGGCGCTCTATGGTTTGTCGGACGATCAGGCCGAGTTCCAGATCAACGACCGGCTGAGCTTCATGCGGTTTCTGGAACTAGGCGCGGACCGGCCCGCGCCAGACGCCAAGACCATCTGGCTGTTCCGGGAACTGCTCATCGAAGCGGGCGTGCTGCAGAAGCTGTTCGATCTGTTCGACGCGCGGCTCGCCGAGAAGGGCTATCTCGCCATGGGCGGGCAGACCCCCGGAACAAGTCCGAGAGCCGATGCGACCGTGGTGGAGGCGCCGCGCCAGAAGAACACGGACGAAGAGAAGCAGGACATCAAGGAGGGCAAGGTTCCCGAAGACTGGCAGGATAATCCCGCCAAGCTGGCGCAAAAGGACATGGACGCGCGCTGGACCTTGAAGCGCGGCAAGAAGAAGGAGGCCAAGGACGGCAAGCCCGTGCTCGAGATCGTGGTGCCCGCCTTCGGTTACAAGAACCATATCGCCACCGGCGTGAAGCACGGCTTCATCCGCGCGTTCACGGTGACGGACGCCGCCGCCCATGACGGAGCGCGGCTGAAAGAGTTGGCGCGGCCCGGCAACACCGCCTCGGGGGTGTGGGCCGATACCGCCTACCGCTCGAAGAAGAACGAGGCGATGCTGCGAAAGCGCATGCTGCTCTCTCACATCCATCAGCGCCGTGACCCAGGCAAGCGGCTCAGCCAAGCCAAGGCCAGGGCGAACGCCAGACGTTCAAAGGTGCGCAGCTGCATCGAGCATAGCCTGCCCCGGACCCGATCCGGGGTCTTCGCCCATCAGAAGACCCGCATGGGCCTCTTCGTGCGCACCATCGGCAAGGCCCGCGCCGCCTTCAAGATCGGCATGGTCAATCTCGCCTACAATTTCAGGCGTCTCGTTTGGCACCAGGGGCGGCGTCTGCCCGCTTAAGCCAAAAGCCGGGCGCGGCGCCGGAAGATCGCCGCCAAACAGCCCGCAACAGCTGACAATCCCACTCGCATTGACAGCCCCTCAGCCAAACAGGCTTTTCACGCCGTCACATCGGCGGGTAATTCGAGGTGTCCAGTTGGCGCAATTACTGGCATCGGAAACGTGCTACCCAAAGAGGTGCTTCAGCTGGTGGCATTGTGTAAACGCGCCGCCAGCGGCGACCTCAGTGCGCGCCAACAAGCACTGGAACTTGAAAAGGCGCTGTGGGTTCTTTCGACGTTCGATGAAGGCCCTGATCTCGTCCTCTACTACAAGTGGCTCATGGTTCTCGAAGGCTATCGCGAGTATGAGCTACATTTCAGCCCCACCGATGAGTTGAGCGCTAGCCAGAAGCAACATGCCGAAAACCAATTGACACTTTTCAAGACATGGTATCGCCAGTGGTC
>JBJXGL010000262.1:0-4236 GCA_046160365.1 Aestuariivirga sp.
GCGCAGTCGTCCCATGAGCATGTCCCGCGCGAGACCATCGAGCGGTCGAAGTAGATGTAGGTTCCGGCGCGATATTCGGTGGCGGATGCAAGGCCATCGTCCGACCACATGTCGGGCGAGCCGCCGACGGAGACGGTTTCGGCCGAGAGCCCGGCCTTGTTAAAGAGTGTGATGGCCGCGGCGAGGAAGGCGTCCATTTCTTTCCTGAGGCCCGCCTTGGGATAGGTCATGAGGCCGCCAAGGCGGACGCCCTGGGTGGCGTCGATCATCTTTGCCAGTTCGAGCGCGGCCTCGGGCGACTGGACGCCGTTTCTCTTGCCACCGGTATCGCATTCGATAAGGACCGCGATATCGCGGCCGGCCGACTTGCCTGCCTCCGCCACACCATGGACCACCGCCTCGCTGTCCGCCACCACGGAGATCGCGGTCGTGCGGGCAAGTGCCGCCAGTCTTTCCAGCTTCGGCCGGCCGACGGCATTGAAGGTGAGCAGCATGTCGGACATGCCGGCCTTGGCCATCACTTCGGCTTCGGAAAGCTTCTGAACCGTAATGCCCTTGGCGCCTTCATCGAGTTGAAGCTGCGCCAATGCGGCGAGCTTGTGAGTCTTGATGTGCGGGCGGTTGGCGAGGCCCAGCTTGTTGCAGCGCTGCTGCCACTTGCGGATATTGCGCTCGACGATAGCGATATCTATCAGCGGGACAGGCGTTTGCAGCTCGCCAAGAGATTTTCCGGCGGGTTCAAGAGAGAAGTGGTCTTCGAATGTCATGATGATTGCCCCTACATCATTGCCGCCGCCACGCCTGCCGCGATCGCAGCCGACCTCAGCTTATTGTCTCGCGTCCAGATTCTCGCACCGGAAGTGAGCTTGGCCGAAGCCAGAAGATGCGCGTCCAGATAACCGATACCTGCCCCCGCCAGCCCTGCCGCATCGATATGCGAGAGAACTTCTTCGTCGCTTGCAACAATGGCGGCCGGCAATCCAGCAAGACTCGTCAGGATCAACTTGCGGTTCTTGAGACTGCCGAGGGCGATCTCGCCGATGATAAACGGATGGGTCACGATCCGCGCCTCCTCAAGGAGTCGCGCCAGCATGCTGTCGGGCTTGCGAAGGTGATCGATCCAGACAGACGTATCGACCAGTATCATCTGGCGCGTGGCCGCCTCCGTCCCGGCGCTTTGGCTTCTGGATCGCTCCCGCCAAGCCGCGCCAGCCGCCACGAGCTTTCTCGCGCGATCAACGCCTTCAAAGCCTCGCGGATAAGGGGGGTTTTCTCCGTCAATCCGGTAAGCTTTTGGGCCTTTGCTACAAGCTCATCATCAAGTGCGAGAGTGGTGCGCATTCACATGCCTCATCGTATAGGCACGAATCTATCATCATTTGATGATCAAATCAATGCGCCGGTGTGTTGCAAGCCGCCTTCCGGCGGGCTCCATTTAGGGAGCACGAAACCTTATTCCGGATACGGCTCGATCCATTTGGCGATATCGTGGTGGAAAGCAATCTTGTCAAAAAGGTCAATTCGTTTGTCTCGCGCCAGCTCTCGATCACAGGCGAGGATCGTTGAGTAGACATGATGGGCTGGAACCGTCCCCGGTTTCGTCTTTGGGTTTGCCCAGCAAGCGGCGCGGCGTGGATAGGACTCGGCTTGCCCGTCGCCAAGGCTTTCTCCCGGTCTCTTTACTTCGACATGCACACCAAGTCGCTGGCCATTCGCCAAATCATAGACAAGCGGGATATCGGTCTCGATTCCGGTGCGCACCCGGCACAAACAGTTCGCGTCCTTGCCGCACCAATAGTTGAACCAATAAGGGTTCGTCATTCCCGGACTTCTCAACTCTTGTTGCTCCACGCCGACCGGTCGCGCGAAAAAATATCGTTCTCGTGTCGACTTCCAGAGAGCAGCCATCGAAGGAAGCCGGCGTTATTGAGCATGGCTTCGGCAATCGGCCGCGCATATCGGAGCTCCAATTCTGAGTACTTGGCCAAACCCACACCTCTTCAACGGAGATTGCGTTGCAGCTGCACCTTATGGAGTCGTCTGCAAAAAGGGCGGCACTTCAGCGCCGCCCAACCCCTTCGTTTCGTGGATTCCCCTCCCCGCGAGGCGGGGAGGGGTGAAGACTTTTACTTCGCGATGCAGGTGTCGACGTTCTCAGGCGTACAGACGTCGAGGCCGGTGTAGGTCGGGTCGGCGGGGGCGGGTTTGCCTTCCGACATTTCCTTGAAGGCGATCATCGTCTTGTAGCCCATTTCGAACGGACGCTGGCCGACCTGACCGAGGCTCAGGCCTTCCTTCATCTGGTCGATCTGCACGGGCAGCGTGTCGGCGACCACAAGTGCTAGCGCCTTCGAGGCAATCTGCTCCTTGAACTTGCCGACCGCGGCGCGGTTGGCGTCAGGGATGAATTGCGGGAAGCCGCCCGTTGGGATGAAGGCATCGAGGGTCGGGTTCTTGGCCATGATGTCTTCGAACTGCTGCACCGAACGCGGGAAGTCGTCGTCGGTGTAGAGAGGGCAGCCCGCGATTTCCGTCCAGCCGTTCTGGCCGGTCAGTTGATCGCCAGGCGATGCGGCCGACTTCACGCCCGCGAGCGTGTCGCGGATGCCTTGCATGCGCTCGTTGTGGTTGGCGGCAGCGGCACCACCGGACTGAATGCAGATCGAGCCGCCCTTCGGCTTGATCGCCATGGCGATCTTGGCGAGGTTGGTGCCGATCTCATAGTTGTGCGTGCCGATATAGGCGACACGCAGGTCCTTGTTTTCGGGCAGAACATCCGAGTCCCAGGTGAGAACCGGGATGCCAGCGTCCTTGGCGGCTTGCAGCGCAACCGCCATGGCGGCGGCGTTCGATGGCGCAACCGCGATGCCGTTGACCTTCTTGGCCACGAGATCCTGGACGATGGCAACTTGCTCGTCGCCGCCGCCATGCTCGCCGGGGCCGATATACATGCATTCGAAGGCGCCGTTCGACTCGGCTTCGGCCTTCTTGCAGCCGTCGCGCGCCTGATCGAAGAACGGGTTGTTCATGTTCTTCGGCACGAGCGCAAAGACCTTCTTGTCCTGAGCCATGGCGGCGCCGGCAGAGAGCGCAACGGCAACCGCCGCGACTGTCATCATCAGCTTCTTCATTGTAGTTCCTCCACTTGCTTCCTCGGTTAAGACCGGCGCGGCTTCAGCCCGCCGGGCAGTTTCTAGCGTTTCTTCTGGGTGGCGAACTTATCCCGCAGCACGGCGAGCGTGTTCTTGCCCCCCGCCTGCATGCCCAGAAGAACCGCGAGAATGATGAAGGCGCCGACAAAAGCGCCCTGCCAATTGGAATCGATGCCTGCCATCAGCAGCGCGTTGCGGATAACTTCCAGCAACGCCGAACCGATGATCGCGCCAAATGCCGTGCCCGCGCCACCCATGAGATCGGCGCCGCCGATGACGGTGGCGGCGATGACGCGCAGTTCGTAGCCCGCACCCATGGCGTTGATGGCCGAGCCATTGTAGCCGAGCAGAAGAAGTGCTGCCAGGGCGGCGCAGAACGAACAGAACACGTAACACTGGAACTTGATGCGATCGACGGGAACGCCGGTGAGCCGCGCGGCGTTTTCGTTGCCACCGATGGCGAAGAGATGGCGCGCCCAGGCGGTGAAGTTGAAGACGAAGCCGACGATCAGGCCGAGAACGATCATCACGTAGAAATGCGACGAGAGCTCCGGCATCCACTGCGGCGCCCAGCCCTCGGGTGCCTGGCGTGGCCATTTCCACTGGCCGATGGCTTTCACGATCGGTGCATCGGGGCCGAATTTGTAGAGCATCTGGTTCTGCGAGAAAACAACGGCAAGCGAACGCGCAATGGCGAGCATGCCGAGCGTCACAACGAAGGATGGCATTCCGACATAAGCCACGAAGAAACCGTTGAAGGCGCCGCAGAGGAGACCCGTAAGCAGGCCCATGAACATCGCCACATACCAGGGATATTCCCAGGTGAGGAACAGACCCGCCACGATGGTGACCAAGCCCATCACGGAGCCGACTGACAGATCGATGCCGCCGGTAATGATGACGATCATCATGCCGAGCGCCATGATGCCGAAGGGCGCGAAGTTCCGCGTCATGTTCGAGATGTTATCGGCCGTCAGGAAGGACTGCTCGTAGAATGACATGACTGTCACGAGGATGGCGAGCGCGACTGCGACCCAGAAGGGCTGGCTGGTGAGGATCCTCTGAAGAACCGTTTTCTCCTTGA
>JBJXGL010000263.1:0-11183 GCA_046160365.1 Aestuariivirga sp.
TGCGAACTCCCAAAGGCGTCGTGCCGTATGAAGTGTGAGTGACCTACATCAAATTTGATTCGCCGCAGATTACGTCTAAAGGACGAAATCCGAAGCGTCCAACAGATGAATGCCCGTCAAGGCAATCTGCCCCCACATAGTTTCGATGGGGTGGAAGACAGACGTTCCAATTGTCAATCGGAACGCCAGGCGTCGACGGGTGTCTGCCGATGCCGCTTTTTCTCCTTGATGTCGCGAAGCGCGGGCGGAGAGTGAGGCGGCGCTTATCCGGAAAACCCGCCTTCGTCGAGAAACCGTTGCTCCTCTTCGGTCATCGCGCGGCCGAGAATCGGATTGCGATGGGGGAAGCGCCCGAAGCGCCGCACGATGTCGCGGTGCCGCTCGGCATGAGACAGGTTGGGTTGCCCGAGATGAGCGTTGAGGGCGACAGAGCGTTCCTGATCGGTCAAATCTTCCGAATGCCCAAAGGGTAGATAGAAGAAGACTCGCAGCTTTTCTTCCACACCGCAGTCGTGGCCAGCCGCGATGGCGGCAGCCGCCATGTCGCGCGCCAATGCGTCGGTCCGATACATGCGCGGTGTGCCGCGAAAGGCGTTGCGCGGAAACTGATCGAGCAGAAGCACCAGCGCTAACGCTTCTTCCGATGTGTTAAGCCAGCCTGCAAGTTCGCCACGCGCCGCAGCCTCATGCCAAGACAGAAAGCGCTCACGGAAGCGTCTGTCGAAATCCGGATTCTTGGCGAACCAGAGATCTGGGCCGGCGTCCTGCCAGAAATCGACGACGGTTGCAGCTTCCGCAGGGCCTGCAAGCGCGCGTCTAAGGCTTTCGTTAAAGGCGGTGGTTGTGGCTGCGTTTGCGACTCCCTCAGCGGCCGATCCCGAAAGCGTGCCGATATGTGGCAATCCATGGCCGGTGGGCGATGCCAACCGCAAAGCGGCGTCAACAGAGTAAAGACTACGCGGGCGGGCTGCCCACTTAAGCGTCCACGACATATTGAGCTCCAAAATTATTGGTTGATGATTTCGCTTCGATGCTGCTCGGCGAGTTCGGCGAGTGCCGTGTCGAATTCGCCGAGTGTCGAGCGCAAGTCGTGAACCTCCGAGCGGTCCAGCAACTTTGCAATGAGGCGGTCGATTTTCGGTGTCAGGATGATGAGGTACCGGCTTGGCTCGACGGCCACGTAGGTGTGCGCCAGACCGGCGGGCACGAAGACCGTGGTTCCCGGTGTGGCGTCGATCTCCCGATCCAGGAATTTGAAGCGGAGCCGACCTTCCAGGACATGCCATGCCTCGTCATCCGTCTGGTGAACATGCATCCAATCGGGGCCGGACATCGTCCACTCCCGGATCACGAGAGATGTTCCTGCAGCGGAAATCGGAGGCGCACCGGGCTCGGCGATGAATGGGTGCAAACCCTCGGCGGGTATTCGTGACATGGAAATTCTCCGAAGCGGCTTTGTTCGTGACGGAGAGATTCCACTTGCCGAGACATGAATCCAGTGACATGATTTCAGCGATATGCTGAATCAAATTGATCTTTCACGCATCGATCTCAATCTCCTGGTTTTGTTTGAGATTGTGCTGGAAGAGCGGCATGTCGGTCAGGCGGCGGGACGGCTCAACCTCTCGCCGTCGGCGGTCAGTCACGGTCTCGGGCGCTTGCGGCGGCTGCTCAATGACCCGCTGTTTCTGCGAACGCCAAAGGGCGTGGTGCCGACCGAGCGGGCAATTGAACTGGCCGAACCGGTCGGAGACATTCTCGCGCGGGCGCGCAGCGTTATCGCCACCGCCGCGCCCTTCGATCCGGCGACGTCCACGCGCCGCTTCACGATCGGCGCGCCCGATGGGGTATCGGCCGTGTTCCTGTCTCCTCTTCTCGCCAAACTCCACCGCCTTGGCCCGGGCATCAATATCGGAGTGCGGCAAATCCTGCCCCCACGCGCCGTCAGGACGGCGGAGAGCGTTTGGGAACCGGTGCTCGCCGACCTCGATGCGCGCGCCATGGATATTGCGGTCGTTCCCGCCGAGGAGGTTCCGGCACGGTTCATTGTCCGAACTCTTTACGAAGAGGATTTCGTGATCGCGATGCGGGCTGGGCATCCGGCCGGTAAAGCCCCGACGCTCGATGAATTCTGCCGGATGGAGCATCTGGTCGTTTCGCTCACCGGCGATGCCTTCGGCTTCGTCGACGATCTTCTTGCCCAGCATGGACGCTCGCGCCGGGTGGCGCTCACCGTCCCCAACTTCATGTTCGCGCTCGCGGTCATCGCGGAAACCGATCTCATTGCCGCGCTGCCGGAGACGTTCGTGGCGAAATACGCACAGCGCTTCGGTGTCGTTTACGCCAAGGCGCCGTTACCACTGCTTCACTCCCGCATTCGCGCGATTGCGCCAAAGGCCGCCCTCATGGATGCAGGTGTCGCCTGGCTCCTCTCCCGGCTGGAAAAAGCCGTGCAGCGCGAAAATGCGGTTGGATGAAACCGAGGTCCGATTGAGCATGAATGCATTGGTCAGCTCACAAGTGCCTGAATGACCTTTGGCGCACCCTCGAAGGCGAACGGGTTCAAAAACTGCCTTCGCCAGAAGAACTGCCTGTCGATCATTGTGAGCCGCGCTTCGTCGCACACGCCATCCCAATTCTTAAGGATGATCTCGATCTGTTTTTTGGCGATTGCCGTTGCCTCTTGGCCGGTCAGCAGGAAAGCGGGAGCGGCCTCGAGGCAAACGGCGATCTTGCTCATGCGATTTCCGCCCACGATGAGCATGGCCTGACTTGCTTCATTGCCTGTTCGCGCCTGCGGGCAGATATCGTAGGCTGGCGTAAGGCGAAGGTCCTTGCCGTTCCAGTATGCCGCGTGGTTGCGGGCGTGATCGTCCGTGTTCCCGCAGAGCACATTAAAAACCAGTCGCCCGAATAGCTGGTGTAAAGCCATTTTTGGCCCCCGGAATCGGTGACGGACTATCGAGGCCAATTCCTCATAGCTGGCGTAGCGGGCCATCATCTCGTCAAGTTCAAGAAGCGTCAGCGCCGATACCATACCGCGTCGAAGCCAGCGGTCCGCCTGCTTCTCGCGATCAAACCGGGCGATGAGGATCACATCCTTGCCGGCAACAAGTTCGAGTTTAACGTTTGCCACGTCCAGCCCCGCCAATCCCGCGAGCCGCATGGCGACAAATTCGGCCTTGACGACACTGTAGAGATCGCCCTGCGCGGAGAATTTCGCAATGTACTTCGTGTCGCCACCGGCAATCATGGCTTTGGGCCGTGCGCCGCCGATAGAGCTGCCGTGAAACAGCGCCTGGTCTAGTTCCGGCGTGAGCGGTACGCCTTCTTCCACGCGCGCGGCGGCGGTCTGTAGTTCCGAAAGCGTTGCGCTCCGCGGCTGCCGGGCAATGTATTCGGCGGGCGAACTCTGGAAGTCGAGAGCGCCGACCCGATCGGAGCCCGATTCAAGGAGATAGGTCAGCTCTTCGAGTTGAATGGGCTCGGCATCCTTCCCCTTTGTGCGGAGCATCCGATTGATGATGACGCGGCGGCCCCAGGCGTCGGGCGCAGCGTCTCGGATGCTATTGGGCATGGAGAGCCCGGGTGTGAGCGGCAATAGACCCGCGCGGAGCGGCAACTCGGGCTCATAAAGGGAGATCGCCCCTTCGCGCGCGAGATAGCTGCGGCCATAGTTGAAGACCAGCCCGCCGCCGGAGCGTGCGAGTCGGCCAGCCACAACGGGGTCTGGGCTTCCTGGCAACCATGTCCACACAAAGGCTTCCTGAGGCACGGGCTCAGAAGTCATCTTTCACCGGCCCGGTTGATGTGCGTATTTTTTGCGGCAGCAAAGTCAGAACTGCGTTGTTGGCGGAAAGCTGCCCGGTTAACGCTAACTGGTCGGCGTCGAACAAACGAACGCCTACAACTGCGGCGGCTTCGAACACCGCGCCAATGGCGCAACCGAGATCGCCCCTCTCAATGCGGTAAACCAACCCCCGCGATAGTCCGGCACGCTCCGCCAAATCCTCGACTGTGATACGCCTTTCTATGCGGGTACGCTTGATCAACTGCCCAAGTAGGGCAGCGGCATCGCGGCTGTAGCGCGAGTATGGACGGGTGGCTGGCTTCGGCATCGGATGTTCCGTAAAAAGGTTTTTATGGGCGAATAAGACTTATTTATAGAACACCCCCTTACTCATAATACACGGCATGTCAATAACTGATCCATTAACAGATCATTATCGGTTTTAACGCCCTATTTATGGAAGCCGTCCGTCATTTTTCGCCTGGCATGGCCCACGATCGCATAACCCATCGCAGAGTCATAGAATGAAATTCACTTCACGGTAGTAATATTCTCACTTATCTATTGCCGGTGTCGCGACAGGCATCATTGTTACTCCTGCGCCGCCTGCTTCTCGCCTCTCCTCCCCGTGCGGAGTTCGGCAACCCGGTCGGGGATTGAGATGGCGAATATGGTGCCGTTTGCTCCTGTGTCGCGCAGTTCGATCTGGCCGCCGTGGGCCTGCACCAGCTCGGCGGCGATGGCTAGCCCCAAGCCGGTGCCGCCGGGGCGGGCGGCGCTCTGGAAGGCTTCGAAGAGTTTGCTGCGCACCTGCTCGGGGATGCCGGGGCCGTTGTCGGCTACTTCAATCAGTGTGACCGAACCCTGGCGCTGGGCCTTGATGGTGACAGAGCCGTCGTCCAGATCTCCGCTGGCATCGCGCGACTCGAGCGCCTGGATGGCGTTCCGCACCAGATTCGTCAGTACACGGTTTAATTGCTCGCGGTCGGCGTCGATCAACACGGAGCCCGGCACGTTGTTGTAGAGCACGATGCGGCTCGAGGCCTGGACCACGGCGTTGCCGACCACGTCCTCGGCAATCTCCTTCAGCGTCAGGCGTTCGCGCGATGGCGGCAGTTCCTGGGCGCGGCCGTATTTAAGGGTCTGGCTGAGGAATTCGATGGCGCGGTCGAGGGAGGCGATGAGCTTGGGCGCAAACCGCTGCACCGTCGGATCGTTCACCATGGTGAGGCGGTCGGAGATCAGATGCGCGGAGGTGAGCATGTTGCGGAGATCGTGGCTTACTTTCGAGACGGCGAGACCCAAGGCCGCAAGGCGGCTCTTTTCCTGCAACAGGTTGGCGAGCTCGGACTGAATGTCGCGGAGCTCGCGCTCGGCTTCGCCGAGTTCGTCTTTGCGGTTGCTCGGCACGATGATGCGGCTGCGGTCCTCCGGGTTGTCGCCAAAGGCCAGCATATTCGTCCGCAGGCGGAGCATCGGCCGCACGATCACGTAGTTGAGGGCTGCAAACACCATGGCGGCCACGAGCAGCGACAATACGATCGAGAGAATGAGGATGTTAAAGCCGAACCGGTACATGGCCTGCTGCAACTGGTTCTCGCGCAAGGCAATTTCGATCAGATCGCCGGTCATTTGCGGCGGATCGTCCGTTACGCTGATAATGCGGTTGCCGGATGCCATGGTATCGAAGGCATCGCGGATTGCATCGAGCCAGGTGGTGGCGCGGAGATCGAAGCTTGCGTCGATCATCAAATCGTCGTCGCCGCGCAAAATGAGTTGGCGTCTTTCGCCCTTCTTGACCGAGACGACGAGCACGCCCGCGCCTTTCAGGATCTGCGAACGGAGATCGTTGGAGAGAATCTGGTCTGGGGCGGCGTCGGCGGCCAGAGCGGCGACTTCTGCCTGGGCGATACGCGCCTTGAGCCACTGGATGCGGAAATTGGCGATCGAGGGCAGGAAGATCAGCACCTCGCCCACCATCACGAACAGGATGGTGAGCAGCAGAACTTTGCCGGACAGACTGTTGAACAGTCCCGGTTTCTTTCCTCCGTTGTTCCCGCCCGTGGTGCTCATCGTTTAACCGAAGACCCGCATCGCTCCTATAACGCGCCTGACCCAGGGATTGGTTGCAAGCCCCGAGAAATAACTGATGGCCGCCCGCCGGTTGGCTTCGCCGAGCGTGGGGTAGGGGGCCACCATGCCAGCGAAACTCTTGATCTTGAGGCCATTGGTCATCGCCAGAACCCAGGGCTGGATCAGTTCACCGGCTTGCGCTCCAACGATGCCAGCGCCGAGAATCCTGCCACCCTTTCCTGTCACAACTTTGACGAGGCCTACATATTTGCCCTCGGCCCGCGCGCGGTCGTTTTCGTGGAAGGGCCAGCGGGCGACCTTGACGGCATCGCCATGTTCCTTCCTCGCCTGCGCCTCGGTGAGCCCGATGTTGGCCAGTTCAGGGTCAGTATAGGTGACCCAGGGGATAATGTCTGTGCGGTTGGTCACCGGAAGGCGGAAAAGCGCGTTCCGGATAACAAGGCCTGCGTGATAACCCGCAACATGGGTGAATTGCAGGCCGCCCGCCACATCGCCCACCGCATAGGCGCGGCGATTGGTGGTGCGCAGGCCCTTGTCCACGGTGACGCCCTTTTTGGTGTAGGCGATGCCGGCGGCTTCGAGGTTCAGGTCTTCGACATTCGGGATACGGCCTGCGGCGACGAGGATGTGAGTGCCTTCGATCTTGGCGCCGGTTGCGGTTTCGACTCTTACTCCCGACTTGGTGCGCGAGACTGATTTGACTGGCGTCTTGGCGAGAATTTCGACGCCTTCGCCTTTCAATGCATCGAGTACGACGGCGGCAAGTTCCGGATCGTCCTTGCCGAGGGGATCGAAGGCTTCGATGACAGTGACCTTCGAGCCGAGGCGGCGATGGGCCTGCGCCATTTCCATGCCGATGGGCCCGCCGCCAATGACGATGAGATGATCGGGGAGTTCAGTGTTGTCGAAGAGGTTTTCGTTGGTGAAGTAGGGAACCTTGTCGAGGCCCGACAGCGGCGGAGTTGCGGCGCGCGAACCAGTAGCGATCACGAAACGCCTGGCGGTGTAGGTTTCTCCTTCGGCCTCGATGGTGTTGGCATCGCGGAAGCGTGCGGGCGCGCGAATGACTTTGACACCCAGTCCTTCGAAGCGTTCCTGGGAGTCGACCGGCGCAATCGAGTCAATCACTTCGTGGACGTAGCCATTGACCTTGGCGAAATCCACTTTCGCACCGTTCGTGGTGATGCCGTAGTCCTTCGCCTTGCGGATGGCATGGGCGTGCTTCGCCGCGGCGATGAGCGCTTTCGAAGGGACGCAGCCGTAGTTGAGGCAATCTCCGCCCATCTTCCCCTTCTCGAACAGAACGACCTTCTGGCCGAATTGCGCAGCGGCAGCGGCCACGGAAAGGCCGCCGGAGCCTGCGCCAATCACCGCGATGTCATAGATCATGGCACGGAAGCCTGGTTTTTCCGGCGCTTCAGGAAAACGGGGAGAAGGGAAATAAGGCCAAGTCCGGCGAAAGCGAGCAGAATGTCGCGGGTAAGGAGGGCCGAGACATTGAGCGAGAATCTGCAGCCTTCGGCACCCTTGGCCGCCACGCACTCCATGTAGGCTGTCCTTTGGGCATCGATGATGCTGTCGAGGCCGGTGCCGAGATAAGCAAAGACCAGAGAGCCGGGGATGATGCCTATGGCGGTGGCGAGCACGAAGGTTTTGAGCGGCATGCGGCTCAAGCCGGCCACGGCATTGACCGCGAAGAAGGGGAAGCCTGGGACGAGGCGGAGGAACAGCAGGTAATTGAATGCGTCGCGGTTGAAGCCGCCCGAGAGTTTCTTGACGAAGGGGCCGGCGCGTTCAGCGACAACCGCGCCGAGCGAGGTTTTGACGATCTGGAAGATGATGGCAGCGCCGATCGTGGCGGCGATCACGGTCATGGGGGCACTCACGGCCCAACCGAACAGGAAACCTCCTGCGATCGAGAGAATGGCGGCGCCTGGGAGCGAGAGCGCCACGGCGATAATGTAGATCGCCATAAAGACGCCAATGGCCACGAACCAATGACTGTTTACGAAGCCCTTCAGGGTGTCGCGGTGATCGGCCAGCGCCGCGAGGGTGAAGTAACGGTCGAGCCCCGCAGCGTAAGCGAGCGCGATCACCCCAATAAGGACGATCGCGGGAAGCCAGCGCTTTAGCGGCGATGGGCGTGGTTTAAGTCCGGCGTCTGGTCCGGCGGTCATCTCGAGGGTCATGGTCCGTCTTTTGGCAAGCGTTGAACTTAGGCTACTCATGACCTAAAACGCGGCAATAGGAAAGGACCCCTCACCGGCTCGTGAGAACTGTTCATGGACGGTGTTTCCCTGTGAACAGGCGGTGATGTCCCTTCGTTGACATTTCCAGCGCTTTCCCGCATACACCGCGCCAATTCCCAAGGAAGCTAGCTAAAGCCGCTTCTCCGCCACTGTAAGCTATTGAAAACATTGGCGCAGGGAGGGGCCATGACGGAGTTAAGAACGTGAAGCGCACCTACCAGCCCTCGAAACGCGTCCGCAAGAACCGGCATGGGTTTCGCGCGCGCATGGCCACTGTCGGCGGCCGCAATGTGATCGCCCGCCGCCGCGCCAAGGGCCGCAAACGCCTTTCGGCCTGATCGGCCGGACTCTCAGGACATGGAACGCCTCAAGCGCCGGCAGGACTTCATTGCCGCGGCCAAGGCGCGTTCGTGCGCCATGAGTTCGATGGTGGTGCAGGCGAGGAAGCGGGCGGAAGGCGAGACTGTGCGGGTGGGATTTACCGTGACGAAGAAGCTCGGCAATGCCGTGGTGCGCAACCGCATCAAACGGCGGTTACGCGAAGTGGCGCGGCTTGGACTCGAACAGATCGCGGAGCCAGGATACGATTACGTTCTGATCGGGCGCGGTTCCGCCAAACGAAAGCTCTTTGCCGAACTGCGGGCCGATCTCGCTTCGGCCTTGAAGCGGCTGCATAGCGCGCCACATGAGGCTTCCCGGAAAGACACCTGATGCAAAAAGCCGACAACAAGAATTTCGTTCTCGCCATCGTTCTTTCGATGCTGATCGTTTTCGGCTGGCAGTACTTCTATGTGGCGCCGATGCTGGATCAGCAGCAGGCGTCGCAACCGCAGACAACGCAACAGCAAGCGCAGCCGGGCGCGATTGTTCCGGGCAGCGCTGTCGGCGGCGTGGTGCCGCGCGAACAAGCGCTGGCGGGCACCAAGCGGTTGCCGATCGAGTCGACTGCACTGACCGGCTCGATCAATCTCGAAGGCGCGAGGCTCGATGACCTTCATCTGATGAAGTACAAGGAGACGATTGCGCCGGGCAGCCCGACCATCGTTCTGCTTTCGCCATCGGGTTCACCCAACGCCTATTTTGCCGAGCAGGGACTGGTTCCGGCGCAAGGAACGGCGCTTAAAGTTCCGGATTCAAAAACCGTGTGGCAGGCGCCGGAGGGTGCGGTGTTGTCGACGGGCAAGCCTGTGACGCTCACCTGGGACAACGGCGAAGGCGTTGTTTTCTCGCGCACGATTTCGCTTGATGACGAGTACGTCTTCTCAATCACGCAAACGGTCGAGAACAAGTCGGCCGTCCCCGTTTCCGTGCTGCCCTATGGCCGCATCCAGCGGCAGGACACGCCGGTGATCGCGGGCTTCTGGGTGTTTTTCGAAGGCGCGTTGGCGATGCTCGACGGCACGCTGAACGAAATCCACTACAGCGATCTCAAGGACGACAAGCAAGTGGTGAAGATCGACTCCGCCAATGGCTGGCTCGGCTTTACCGACAAATACTGGGCGACTGCCATGGTGCCGCAGCAGGGCAAGGCGAGTTCCACTGCCTTCCAGCACCTGAACCAGAATGGGCGCGATGCCTATCAGGCGGAATACATCATCAAGGAGCCGATCACCATCGTGCCCGGCGGCACGGCTTCGTATCAGGAGCAGCTCTATGCCGGCGCCAAGGTGGTGCAGCAGATCGAAGCGGTGGGCGCCAAATACGGCATTCCTTCTTTCGAATTCATGATCGACTGGGGATGGTTTCCCTTCCTGACCAAGCCGATGTTCTGGCTGCTTGCGCTGGTTCAGTCCTTTGTCGGCAATTTCGGCGTGGCCATTCTCGCCATCACGGTCATTGTGAAGCTTGCGGTGTTTCCGCTGGCGAACAAGTCCTACGCCTCGATGAGCAAGATGAAGAAGCTCCAACCCGAGATGGAGAAGCTCAAGGAGCTGCATGGCGACGATCGCATGAAGGTGCAGCAAGGTATGATGGAGCTTTACAAGCGCGAGAAGGTCTCGCCGGTTTCCGGTTGCTTGCCGGTGCTGGTGCAGATTCCGATTTTCTTCGCGCTTTATAAAGTTATCCTCACTTCGATCGAGTTGCGGCATGCGCCCTTCTTCGGCTGGATCAAGGATCTGTCGGCGGCCGATCCAACCAGCGTCTTCAATCTGTTCGGTTTGATCCCCTATGAAGTGCCGCAGTTCCTATTGATCGGCGTGTGGCCCTTGCTCATGGGCATCACCATGTGGATTCAGATGCGGCTCAATCCCACGCCGCCCGATCCGGTGCAGGCGAGTCTCTTCAACTGGATGCCGGTGATCTTCACCTTCATGCTCGGCACCTTTCCGGCCGGCCTCGTCATCTACTGGGCGTGGAGCAACTTCCTTTCGATCGTCCAGCAGTCCTACATCATGAAGCGGCACGGCGTTGAGGTGGATCTGCTCGGCAACATCCGCGATAGCCTGCCGTTCCTCAAGAAGAAGCCGGCGAGTTGAACGAGCGCTTTTCATCTGATGCCATCGACGCGGGCCGCCGGCTGTTCGGCGGCCCGTCGCGTTTTCTGTTGGGCGTGGCGAAACTCGAGCAGTTGCCGCCCTCGCGCGGGGTCGAGATTGCGTTCGCAGGGCGGTCCAATGCCGGGAAGTCTTCGCTCATCAATGCGCTGACAAACGTGAAGGGCCTGGCGCGGGCGTCCAATACGCCGGGGCGAACACGGGAACTCAATTTCTTCGACGTGAACGAGCGGATCATCCTGGTGGACTTGCCGGGCTACGGCTACGCGGAAGCGCCGAAAAAAGATGTGAAGCAGTGGCAGGCGGTGTTGCGCGGTTATTTGCGCGGACGGCCGGGATTGACGCGGGCGTTCGTGCTTGTGGACGCGCGGCATGGGGTGATGAAGGGGGACGAGGAGATGTTCGAGCTATTGGACGAGGCGGCGGTGACGTATCAGATTGTGCTGACCAAGGCGGACAAGGTGAAGGCGCCGGAGCTTGCCGCCGTGACCGCCAAGACCGAAGCCGTGGCCAAGAAGCGGGCGGCGGCTTTTCCGGCGATTCATGTGACCTCCA
>JBJXGL010000264.1:0-2657 GCA_046160365.1 Aestuariivirga sp.
CGACGCTGCGCATCGCTTTCCTCATGTCCGGCCCCGGCGTTCCCAAGGGGCTCCGCGTGAAGCAGCAGGCCAGAACAGTCGACCTGATGCCCACTCTCCTGGAAGTGATGGGGCTGAAGCCTCTGCCAGGAATGCAGGGCGCGAGCTTGGTACCGGTATTCACCGGGAAAGAGACGCCAGCCAGCGTCTCTTACGCGGAGACCCTCTTTTCCAATCTGAACATGGGCTGGTCCGAGCTTCGTTCGATTCGAACGAACCGCTGGAAATACATTCGCGCACCGAAACCGGAGTTGTACGATCTGGCCACCGACCCCGGCGAATCCTCCAATGTCATCGCCATCCATCCGGTCGAGGCGCAAGAGTTGGAATCGAAGCTAAGTTCGATCATCGGCGCTCCGGAGAAAGTGGAAACGGCGCCGGTGGATCGACGGACCATGGATCAATTGAGATCTCTCGGCTATTTGGGAGGGGGTTCACAAGGAGCCCAGGAATTGACGGGCAAAGGCATCGACCCCAAGGATCGAGTCGACGTCTTGAAGTTACTCTTCGCGATATCGCCAGATTCCGGAGTTCCCCCTGCCCAGCGCGTCGATCACTTGCGTCAGGCACTCCGGGCAGATCCCACTAACCCGACCGTCTACTATCACCTCGGTCTGGAATATGCGAATGCCGGCAATAATGGCGCGGCCTTGGATCTCTATCGGCAGGGTATTCGTAACGGTGTCAAGACGGCCTGGCTCTACTCGCGCCTCGGTAGCCTGCTGCTTCGGCAGGGGAAGAAGGACGAGGCCATCGCGTCATTCGAGAAAGCATCGCAGCTGAACCCCGCCGACAGCGAAAGCCTCAATGACCTGGCTTTGGCCTACCTGGAATCAGGCAGACTCGGCGACGCCGAGAGAGTCTACAAGTGGAGCCTGGCCACGAGCGAGGACTTTGCTCCCTCTCACAACGGCTTGGGACTCGTCTCCATCGAGAAACAGGATTTACCTAGTGCGCGGATTCATTTTGAAAAATCCGTTCAATTGGACCCGAACTTTCTGGAGGCGCAATTGAATCTCGGCCGGACTTACAAGTTACTAGGTGACCAACCGCGAGCGCGCGCCTGCTTTGAAGCCTTCCTTGCCAAAGCGTCGCGGGCCGAATACGGGCATATCATCCCCAGGATCGAGGCGGAACTGGCGCAGATGCACTGAAGTTACACGTTAGCGCAGCGTCAGTGTGCCGCCGTCTACGGGAAGCCCTGTGCCGGTGATGAAAGAAGATTCGTCCGAGCAGAGAAACAGCGCCGCGTGCGCGATCTCCTCCGGTTCGGCCATCCTCCCGATCGGCTGCGTCTTCGACAGCTTCTCGAACATCTCCGCCTCCCGGCCCGGATAGTTCTTGGCGATGAAGCCATCGACAAACGGAGTATGCACACGGCCTGGCAGCAGCGCATTACATCGAATGCCTTGCTCCAGAAAATCCTTGGCCACCGAATACGTCATCGCCAGCACCGCGCCTTTGCTGGTGGCGTAGGCGAAGCGATCGTTGATGGCCATCACCGACACGCACGAAGCGAGATTGACGATCGCCCCTCCGCCGTCGGCCACCATGAAGCGCAAAGCGGACCGCAGACAGTTGGCCGCGCCGAAGACATTTACACGCTGGATCCGCTCGAAATCCTCGGGCGTCGTAGTCAGCGCATTGCCGACATGGGCGATCCCGGCGTTGTTCACTAAAATATGGATCCGGCCGCGGCGGGCGTGGACGCGGGCCACCACCTCATCGACGGCTTTGGCGTCAGTGACATCGCACACCTCAGCATCGGCCGTGCCGCCGGCGGCGCGGATCTCATCCACGGCGCGATTCATCTCGTCCACTTGGCGGTCTAGAATGTCAATGGCCGCGCCCTCGCGGGCAAACAGCTTGGCGATGGCCAACCCGATGCCGGACGCGCCCCCGGTGACGATAGCGTTTCTTGATTGAAGTCGAAGCATAAGAGAATCTTCGATTTTACGCTAACCCAGACCAGCGCTCCAGGTGATGGTCCAGCAGCGTCTCCGGAAGCGGCACACCTGCATCGTCCCAGCCCATCATGCGGTAGAAGGTTTTCACACAGACCGCGAAGGCGGCTCGGTCAAGCCGCGTGCCGGCCCATTTTCCCGTCGCAATCGGTTCATCGAAAAATCTGTCGGGCAAGGTGTCGAGCTCAGCCGTCAGTCCCTCGCGCAGGTTGTAGAGCCGCATCAGATGCAAGCGCCGCTCGCCGAATCGCATGATTCGTAGGACGACGTGCGCCAGCCGGTCACGGCCGCCAGCATTTCGGCCATCTGTTCGACGGTCATCACCCGCGTAGGAGCCACGGCAAAAATGCAGAAGTCCAGCGTGTCGGCGGCGGACCAAATCGTCAGGAGCCCCTTGAAGTTGCGCACTTTGTCGATGCCGAGATGTTGCATCGGGATCCGGTCGAGAATTCCCAGCGTCCGCGAGTTGTCGAGCGAGTGCGGCCAGCCCGCGTCGATATCGTAGTCCCAGTCATGTTCGCAGATGTCGTAGCGCGGGCCGATCGGTGCGACGGCGTAACCCAGCGCGAGATTCGTTTGGGTGCGCGGCTCGAAGGGAACCATTTCGAGCCCTTTGACATGGAGCGCGTAGTGGCTGGCTTGGCCACCGATCTG
>JBJXGL010000265.1:0-4714 GCA_046160365.1 Aestuariivirga sp.
TCTCGGCATTCTGCATTCGCAATTCCATTCAGCTGCAGACTGCCGTACCGCCGACTCCCATTTTCATGATCATCTTGCGTTGGAATCAAGTGCGTTTTCATGATCATCTTGTATTGGATAATTCTGCGAAGGCCCCAAAGTCCGACCTGTGCTAACCTGAAACATTCGAATCCCTACCTTGCCCGTTCATCCGGCGAGACACACCGAAGTTTAATGGACACGTTGCCCACGACAACCAGCCACGACACTCTCCCCCTGCTGATTGAACTCGGTGTCGAAGAGATACCTGATTGGATGATTCCGCCCGCCGTCGCCAACTTCCGCGATCTTGTAACTGGCCTGCTTGCTGAAAACAATCTCGGTGGTTCCGTGCGCATGGCCGACGCCACTCCGCGCCGCATCGCTCTGATCATTGATGATGTCCTCGAGCGTCAAGCCGACCGCGAAGAACTGATCACGGGTCCCCCGAAATCGGCGGCTTTCAAAGATGGTAAGCCCACCGGCGCGGCCATCGGTTTCGCGAAGAAGCAGGGTGTTGAGCCGGATCAACTGCGCATCGAATCGACCGCCAAGGGCGAGTACATTGCCGTACTCAAGAAGGTCGCCGGGCGCGAGACATGGCGAATTCTCGCCGAGGCGCTGCCCGGCCTCATCCTCAAGATCTACTTTCCGAAGACCATGTGCTGGACAGGAAAAGGCGGCGCGCGATTCATTCGCCCCATTCGCTGGCTGGTGTGCATGTTTGGCGGCAAGGTGGTTCCCTTCGAAGTGGCTGGCGTTGCCTCGGGAAATCTATCCTACGGCCACCGGCGCATGGGTGGTATGGCCCTCGTAGACGCCTCCAACTACGAAGCGCAGCTCGAACCAATGGGCGTGATCGTGTCCTCCTCCATGCGGCGGAAGCGAATTGAGGCTGGCGTCGCGGCGTTGCTGGAGGGCAAGGGTCTGGAAGCACGCGTGGATGCCGGGCTGCTTGAAACACTCACCTACATCACCGAATTCCCCACGCCGATTCTGGGCAGCTTCGATCCTCAATTTCTCGGCCTGCCCGAAGAGGTGCTGGTTACCGTGATGCGGCATCACCAGAAATACTTCTCGGTTGTGGATCCGGCAGGCAAACTGGCGCCCAACTTCATCGCCGTGATGAACATCGCCGCTGATCCCGATGGTATCGTGCGCCACGGCAACGAACGCGTTCTCACCGCGCGATTCAACGACGCTCGCTTTTTCTGGGAATTCGATCAGCGCAGGAAGCTCTCCGATCGTGTGCAGGATCTGGCCAATGTCACCTTCCAGGCCAGGCTTGGCTCCTATCTGGACAAGACGAATCGCATGGTGGCGCTGGTGAAGGAATTGGGTGGTGATGCAAACGCCGAACGGGCCGCGCTCCTTTCGAAATGCGACCTGACCACGGATATGGTGAAGGAGTTCACTGACCTGCAAGGCATCGTCGGCGGCCTCTATGCCAAGGCTCAGGGCGAGGCGCCCGCAGCCTCGCAAGCCATCTACGATCATTACAAGCCAACGAGCATGGAGGATTCGATTCCTTCCACTCCCGAGGGCCGCATCGTCGCGCTGTCGGATAAGATCGACACGCTGCGCGGATGTTTTGGCATCGGCATGGCGCCCACCGGGTCAAAGGATCCCTTCGCGCTGCGCCGCGCTGCGCAGGGCGTGGTCAAGATCCTGGTGGAAGGCCGCATGGCTCTGCCACTTAGCCGCCTGACCGGCAGTGATGCCGCGCTCAGCGAGTTTTTTCTCGATCGCATCCGTTACTACTTCAAAGAGGTACGCGGATTTAAGTACGATGAAGGCAACGCCGTTCTGGCCGCGGGTTGCGACGACTTGAGCGACGTTGAGGATCGGATGATGGCGATCCAGGCCGTGCGTCCGAGCGCCGATTTCGAACCGCTCGCCGCCAGCTTCAAACGCATCAAGAACATCCTCACGCAAGCGAACTTCACTGGTGCGGGCGCCGTGAACGCGCAGCTTCTTGAGCCCGGCCCTGAAGCCGAACTATACCTCGCCTTTGAGTGTTTGAAGGTGGAAGTCGTGGAACACCGCGAGAAGAAAGATTACCGGACCGCGTTGTCCGCCATCGCATCGCTGCGTCCACGGGTGGACCTGTTCTTTGATAAGGTCATGGTGAACGCCCAGGACGAAAAGGTCCGCCAGAACCGGCTGACCCTGCTCGCCAACTTACTAACCGAATTTTCCGCGATCGCCGATTTCTCGGAGATCGTAACCAGTTCTTAAGGAGACTATTCTCACGCTATGAAAAAGTATGTCTATTCGTTCGGCGCGGGTACGGCCGACGGCGACGGCAAAATGAAAGAGGTTCTCGGCGGCAAGGGCGCCAACCTCGCTGAAATGTGCCGCGCCGGCGTTCCCGTCCCTCCGGGCTTTACCTTGGCCTGCCAGGTCTGTAATCTCTATTTTGAGAACGATAACTCCGTTCCGAATGCGATCAACGAGCAGATGTATGAGGCTCTCGGCATCCTGGAAGGCCGCATTGGTAAGAAACTCGGCGACGCCGCGAACCCGCTGCTGGTAAGTGTCCGCTCCGGCGCCAAGTTCTCCATGCCCGGCATGATGGACACGATCCTCAACCTGGGACTCAATGACCAGACGGTTAAGGCTCTGGTAGAATCCACCGGCAATGCGCGCTTCGCCTATGACTGTTACCGGCGCTTCGTGCAGATGTTCTCCGGCGTCGTGCTGGAAGTTCCCAAGGCCGAGTTCGAACATATCATCGAGGCCCGCAAGCACAAGGCAAGAGTCAAACTGGACACCGAACTTAGCGCCGATGATTGGCAGGTTGTCATCACCGAGTACAAGAAGATGGTGAAGAAACTGTCCGGGGGCGAGTTTCCACAGGACGCGCGCAAGCAGCTCGAGATGTCGCGCGACGCTGTGTTCCGTTCCTGGAACAATGACCGCGCCATCTATTACCGCAAGCTGAACAAGATTCCGGATGACATCGGAACCGCCGTTAACGTTCAGGCGATGGTTTTCGGCAACATGGGCGAAACGTCGGCCACCGGCGTGGGCTTCACGCGCAATCCCGCTACCGGCGAGAACGCTTTCTATGGTGAGTTTCTCACCAACGCTCAGGGCGAAGATGTGGTCGCCGGCATCCGCACGCCGCGCCCCATCATTGAGTTGGAAGGCGTGCTGCCGGAAGCGTACCAGGAGCTTCGCAAGATCACCGGCATGCTGGAGAAGCATTACCGCGACGTGCAGGATTTCGAGTTCACCATCGAAAAGGGTACGCTTTGGATGCTGCAAACGCGCAACGGAAAGCGTACCGGTCCCGCCGCCGTTCGCATCGCCGTTGAAATGAAGAATGAAGGGCTGATCGACAAGAGGGAAGCGGTGCTGCGCGTTGATCCTGCTCAGCTCGATCAGCTTCTGCATCCTTCGCTTGATCCCAAAGCGATCGAGACACTGGTTAAGCTCGCCACGGGGCTGCCAGCCTCTCCCGGCGCCGCGGTCGGCAAGATCGTATTCTCTTCCGAGGATGCGGTGGAGCAATCGGCGAAGTATCCCGTGTTGCTGGTGCGTAATGAGACCACGCCCGATGACATCCACGGCATGGAGGTCTCAAAGGGCATTCTTACTTCGCGGGGAGGCATGACCTCGCACGCCGCGGTGGTGGCCCGCGGCATGGGTACGCCGTGTGTCGCTGGCGCCGAGTCCTGCCACGTGGATCACCGCACTAAGACACTTACCGCGAGCGCCGGCGGCAAGAAGGTGGTGCTCAAGGAAGGCGATTGGGTCTCCCTTGACGGCACAACCGGCAATGTCTATGCAGGCCAGGCGGCGACACTGGAAGCCGATCCTACTTCCGGTGTGCTCGCGCAATTCATGAGTTGGGCCGACGAGTTCCGCGGCAGCTTCGGCGTGCGCGCCAACGCCGACATCCCCCGCGACGCCAAGCAGGCTCGTAAGTTTGGAGCCGAGGGCATCGGCCTCTGCCGCACGGAGCACATGTTCTTCGGCGAAGACCGCCTGCCCTTCGTACAGGCGATGATTCTTGCCGATAATGAGAAGGACCGCCGCAAGTATCTCAACAAGCTGCTGCCGATGCAGCGCAAGGATTTCGCCGGACTGTTCGAAGCGATGAACGGATTCCCGGTTGTGATTCGAACGCTGGATCCGCCGCTGCATGAATTCGTTCCCAAGCGCGAGGAGCTGATGGTGGACATCGCCAAGCTCCCGCACGCCGATGCGAAGACGAAGAAGGAGATGTCGGCGCGGTATAAGATGCCGGTGGGCGAGTTGAAGAAGGCTCTGCCCGCGCTGCTGCATCGCGTCGAGCAGTTACACGAGTTCAATCCGATGCTGGGCCACCGCGGCTGCCGTCTTGGCATCACTTACCCCGAGATTACTGAGATGCAGGCGCGCGCGATTTTCGAGGCCGTCGTACTGGTGGCCAAGAAGGGCGTCAAGGTGATTCCCGAGATCATGATTCCGCTGATCGGCGGCGTACAGGAACTGGAGAATCAGAAGACCATCGTGAAGCGAGTGGCCGATGAGGTGCTGGCAAAGGCCGGCCTCAGCGATCTGCACTACATGATCGGCACGATGATCGAGATTCCGCGCGCGGCTCTTACGGCCGATCAAGTGGCCAAGGAAGCCGAGTTCTTCAGCTTCGGCACGAACGATTTGACGCAGACCACGATGGGTCTTTCCCGCGACGACTATACTAAGT
>JBJXGL010000266.1:0-23146 GCA_046160365.1 Aestuariivirga sp.
AGGCACGCTCGGCTTCGGGTCGAGGGTCCTCTGGCTCCATATTTTGAACCGTATTCCGAATACCTCGCTGACCGCGGCTATTCGCAAGTGGCGTTTTGGCACAAGACCTTTCTGCTCAACGAGTTCAGCCGATGGTTGGAGAAGGAAAGGACCGCTGCAAGCGAAGTGACCGCCGAACATGAAGCGGCGTTCCTGCGTTACAATGCGCTCCATCGCCTTCCCAAGCTTGGTGATCCAACAACGCTGAGGGGCATGACGCGCTGGCTTGTTGACCAAGGTGTCCTCGATGACAGGCCTGGCACTCCGGAAGACGAGTCCGGTGGCGAGCAGATTGTGCGGGAGTATGCAGCGTGGCTGCGGGAGGAACGCGGCTTGGCGCCGTCCACGATGGAAAACTATACGGGCGTCGTGCGGCGCATTCTGGAAGATCTTCACGTGACCGCTGCCCAGAATCTTGCCTCTCTTCGCGCCACTGAGATTGTTGACTATGTCCGGCGCCATGCGCCCAGTGATCACACATTCGCAACGGCCAAGAACATCGTCACGACATTGCGCTCCTTCCTTCGCTTTGCGCGCTATCGTGACTACATTGAAACTGACCTCGCTTCTTGCGTCCCGAGCGTCGCCGGCTGGTCGATGGCGACGATACCGAGAGCCATGCCTGAAGAGAGCGTCAAACGTTTGCTGAATGAGAGCAAGACGTGGCGCGGTCCAGCGGGGCAACGCAACAGGGCGATCCTTTTGCTGCTTGCTAGGCTTGGACTGCGTGCCCGCGAAATCGTTCGCCTCGAACTGGAGGATATCGATTGGCAGCAAGGCTGGCTTAGGGTGCATGGCAAGGGCCGCCAGGAACGGCCGATGCCCTTGCCGCACGATGTCGGCGAGGCAATTGCGGCCTATCTCAAGGACGCGCGTCCAAAATCGATATGCCGCAACATCTTTCTGCATTCGCGGGCGCCTTACGGCGCGCTGCGTTCGAACGGCGCGATATGCCAGATAGTCCGGCGAGCGATCAGGCGTGCCAGGATCGATGTGAAAGTGACCGGGTCGCATCAACTGCGTCATGCACTTGCCGTCAATATGTTGGGCCAAGGCCTGTCGCTGACGGAGATTGGCCAGATGCTGCGGCACCGCAGTCCTAATGCCACGCGGCGATACGCAAAAGTCGATCTGGACGGCTTGCGCTCTGTTGCCTTGCCGTGGCCGGGAGGCTTGCCATGACCATCTTGCGAGACAGCGTGTCCGCGTATCTTCAATTGCGCCGTTCCCTGGGCTTCCGGCTGAAGAAGGACGAGCACCTGCTTGCAGACTTTGCCAGCTTCATGGAGATGCGCGGGGCGCCGCACATCACGGCGAAGCTGGCGGTACAATGGGCAAAACGGCCTGCGTCGGGTGACATGAACTATCGGGCGGGACGGCTGCGTGCGGTGCGAAGTTTTGCCCGTCATCACATCCTGAGCGATCCGCAAACGGAAATCCCAGCCGCTGACCTGTTGCCGCAGCGGAGAATTACCTTCCAGCCTCATATCTTCAGTAGGGATGAGATTGAGCGCATTCTCGCAGATTGTCTCCGCAAGCGCAGAGGCCTGAAACCGATCACCCGTCTTGGACGGTATACAATCTACGGACTCCTCAGCGTCACCGGCATGCGGGTCAGCGAGGTCATCAACCTCAATGTCAACGATGTTGATCTTGACCAGGGTGTTATCACTATACGCAACACCAAGTTCGGAAAATCCCGTCTGGTGCCCATACACGCAACAACCTGCGCCGCCCTCCGGCACTACAAGGAACAGCGCGATGTCTTCATGGCAGGCAGAGGTGTTGAATACTTCTTCATATCGCAACTGGGCAACCGCGTTTGCCATGGTGGGCTCGACCGATCGTTCGAGAGGCTGACCCGGCGGCTCGGCATGCGCGAGTCCATGGCACCCAAGGGGCCGCGCCTGCATGATCTGCGGCACAGCATGGCGGTTGAAGTCCTGCGTCAATGTTATCAGTCCAGCGCTGATCCCGAACGCCGCTTGCCCGCGCTGTCCACTTATCTCGGACACACCCATCTGAACTACACCTATTGGTATCTGCATCAGAATCCGGGGCTGATGACGGAGGCGATCGGACGGCTTCAGCATCGTTGGGAGACTCCATGATGAGACACGCCGCTCCAACCTTCCAAACACTCCTGCAAAAGTTCTTCACCCAGCGCCTGATGCAGGAAAAGCGCGTTAGTCCGAACACGATCAGTTCTTATCGGGATACGTTCAAGTTGCTGCTGCGTTTTGCCCAGAAGCGCCTGCGCATATCGCCCGACAAGCTCTCCTTCGAGAACCTGGACGCACCGCTCGTCGCTGCCTTCCTGAACGAACTGGAGAAAGCGCGTGGCGTAACAGTCCGCACCCGCAACTTGCGCCTTACCGCGATCCGGTCGTTCTTCCGCTTCGCCGCCTACGAACTGCCGGAGCACAGCGCCCAGATCCAGCGCGTCCTCGCCATGCCGGCCAAGCGGTTCGACCGCAAGCTGATCGACTTCCTGACGCGGCCCGAAGCCGATGCGCTTCTTGCTGCTCCCGACAAGACGACCTGGACAGGCCGCCGGGATCACGCGCTTCTGCTGACAACCCTTCAGACAGGGCTTCGCCTGTCTGAGGCCACCGGCCTCAAGCGCAGTGACACGATGTTTGGCACGGGCGCTCATGTCAGCATCCTTGGCAAAGGCCGCAAGCAACGCACCGTCCCGCTATGCAAGCCGGTCGCCCATGTCCTTGAAGCTTGGCTTGCCGAATTGAATCCCGCGCAAGATGAAGTCGTCTTCCCCAGTGCAAGGCGGGGACGACTGAGCGCCGACGCGGTTGCGAGTCGGCTGGGAAAATACGTTACGACGGCCAGTGAAGCCTGCCCCTCTCTGAAGCAGAAGAACGTCACATTCCACTGCTTGCGCCATACGACAGCTATGGATCTGCTCCATGCGGGAGTGGAGCAAACGGTCATCGCGTTGTGGCTCGGCCACGAGTCCATCGAGACCACACAGATATATCTCGACGCCGATCTGGCGCTGAAGGAGCAGATCCTCGCCCGGACCGTCCCGTTCGACAGCAAGCCAGGCAAGTTCCGGCCGGACGATAAGCTTTTGGCCTTCCTCACCCAATTATAGGAGCAAAGACTATGCCGATATCGGTATCTGACAAGATCATTCTGCTTCATGGATTTGCTGCTCTTCGATGTTCCTCAGTCGGAATAGTTCGAGGCGCGGAATATGATCTGGTTCTCGATCCCTATGGAAAACAGCGGGGACCGAAATGACTGGATTGAAGCTAGGCCAACTCCCGGATCGCGTGCCGGTCAAGATCGCGATCACGGTACTGCCCGACCTCAAGAAAGCGCTCGAGGACTACGCCGTCCTCTACGCACGAAACTACGGCACCGAGGAGCAGGTAGCAGAACTCATACCCTATATGCTCGATGCCTTCCTCAAGGCCGATGCCGGCTTCAGGCAAGGCCGCAAGGAGCTCGAAGACAAGCCAAGCCTGCCGCCGCTCATTCGGCGCCGTAGAGGCCGCATCCCCGAACCCAAATCAGAAGAGGAGAGCTGATGTCCGTCATCGGAACCTTTGTCGCGGCTCCTGACGGCTATGTCGGAACGATCCGGACCATCACCATCCATGTCAAGCTCCGATTGGTCGCCGTCGACAAGAAGGCGCGAGAGGACTTGCCGGATTTCCGTATCCTGTTCGGGATGCAGGAGGTCGGCGCCGCCTGGAAGGCCAAGACCCATGAAGCGGAGCCGCGGGAGTATCTGAGCGCCATGCTGGACGATCCCATGTTCGCCGAGCCCCTGCGTGGCGCACTGTTCGAAGACGTTGATAAACTCAACTTCGTGTGGCGGCGGAAGCCAGGAGTCTAACGCTTGCTGAGCGTTTCAAGCGCCTTGTCCACGGCGCTAACCGTAGCCATCAGCTTCCTCCGCAAGTTCAGAAGCAGCGCATCGGTCTGAGGTTCGTCTTCAATCATTCTGGGCTCCACGGCCTGCGCAACCAGTTCATCGATGGCTGTTGGCGCCCGGACATGATCCTCGATGGATTCAAGGTCGGCGTAGACATCGCCAGAGAGCGTGAGTGCGACCGTAACTTCGGCTTGGGCAAGAACGATCTTGTCGACAATTTCCCGTGGCAGGTGCGCGGTTAGGACAGCAGCACCGTTCTCATCCGAAACTGCTACCGTGTACGACTCGCTGTCCCTGGCTCTGGTGTCGGCCGTGAAGCTTAGACGCAGCCCGCCTTGAGACAGCCCTGGACTCGGCCCTTCGGTCACGCAATGCCTCACGAATACCGACTATAGTAGGTCGCACTATAGTAGGTTCTGAGGCTGCCTGTCGCAATGAAGTTGAGACAGGTCGTCGCCCGAAATCTCAGGATCTTGCGGAAGCAGAAAGGCCTCACTCAGGAGGTGCTTGCCGATCAGGCGGAGATCAACCGGAATTACGTCGGGCAGATCGAGCGGGAAGAGAAATCGCCGACGATCGACATGATCGAGAAGCTCGCAATCGCTCTCAGTGTCGATGCAGTTGCCTTCTTCATGCGACCCCAGAGACGGCGTCCTTAATCAGGGTGATCACGCGTGCTGTTGCGTGAATGCAACGGCGCTTGCTTTTTTGCTGCTACCTATTTGCTACCTAGAGCTGGCGCTAGTTTGACGCCATCTTTTCTGCGTCGTCGTAAGATATTGATTTATTGGGAGAAAGATGGTGCCCAGGGGCGGAATTGAACCACCGACACGCGGATTTTCAGTCCGCTGCTCTACCAACTGAGCTACCTGGGCATCTGGCCTGCAATCACCCCAAAGGGGTCCGGGCAGGCGGCTGTATAGGTGAAAGCCGGGCCCCGCGCAACATGCGGAATCACCTCCGGACGCACGGGCTTGTGGCCCCCCAAAAGTCTAAATGACCGGGGCAGGGCGATACGGTTAAGATTCCAGCACATAACCAGCAACAACCCGGAGGAATGAGTCGATGTCGAGTTCAGAGACTGTTGGCCAAGGGCGCGCGCGATCGCGGCCCATGTCGAGAGAAGAAAAGAAGGTCATTCTGGCGTCGTCCGCCGGCACCATCTTCGAGTGGTATGACTTCTATCTCTACGGATCGCTGGCGGCGATCATCGGCGCGCAATTCTTCACGGCCTTTCCCGAGGCGACGCGCAACGTGTTCGCCCTCCTGGCCTTCGCGGCAGGCTTCCTCGTCCGGCCGTTCGGCGCTCTTGTATTCGGCGCACTGGGCGACCTCGTCGGCCGCAAATACACCTTCCTCATGACCATCATGATCATGGGTCTTTCGACCTTCCTGGTCGGCATGCTGCCCAGCTATTCGAGCTGGGGCGCGGCAGCTCCGATTATCCTGATCGCACTCCGCATGCTCCAGGGCTTGGCGCTGGGCGGCGAGTATGGCGGTGCGGCGATCTACGTCGCCGAACATGCTCCGGCCAACCAGCGCGGCTACTACACCTCTTTCATCCAGACAACGGCCACGCTTGGCCTGCTGCTCTCCCTGATCGTGATCCTGGTCGTGCAGGGCTATGTCAACGGCAACTATCCGGATACGCCAGTGCTTGACGCAGCGGGCGCAGCCGTCATGGGCGCTGATGGCAAGCCGCAAATGCTCAAGGCCTTCAATGCCTGGGGCTGGCGCATCCCGTTCCTCGGATCCATCGTTCTGCTGGCGATCTCGCTCTACATCCGCCTTCAGATGAGCGAGTCGCCTGCCTTCAAGCGCATGAAAGAAGAAGGCACAGCCTCCAAGGCACCGCTCAGCGAAGCCTTCGGCTCGCCGCGCAATGCGCTCGTACTGCTGATCGCTCCCATTGCGTTTATTGTGGCGTACTTCGCTGGCGCGTTGAGCGCGTCGGTTGCCGCCGGCATCGGCATCCTGTTCGCAATCATTGCGGTCGGCTGGGGCCTGAAGAATGCCAAGCTGGCCCTGATCGCTCTTCTCGGCCTCACAGCCGGGCAGGCGGTGGTCTGGTACGCGGGACAGTTCTACGCGCTGTTCTTCCTGCAGAATGTCATCAAGCTGGACAGCTTCACGGCCAATGTGATGGTGGCCTGGTCGCTGATCATCGGCACTGTGGGCTTCCTGATCTTCGGGGCGCTGTCTGACCGGATTGGCCGCAAGCCGATCATCCTGGCAGGCTGCCTGATCGCGGCGGTCACCATCATCCCCGTTTTCAAGATGCTGACGCAACTCGGCAACCCCGCGCTTTCAGCGGCCCAGCAGACGGCTGTGACGGTGTCGGCCGATCCTGCCAACTGCTCGTTCCAGTTCAACCCGACGGGAACGGTGAAGTTCACCAATTCCTGCGACGTGGCCAAGTCCCAGCTCGCCCGGACCTCGGTAAACTACACCACGGTTGACGGGGCAGCCGGCAGCATTGCCGAAATCAAGGTAGGCGACACGGTGGTTCCGTCCTATGACGCTGCCGCCAATGCTGCTGCCATCAAGACCGCAACCGAAGCTCTGGAGAAGGCCAAGGCTGGTACAGATCAGGCTGCAACTGACGCAGCCCAGGCTGCATTGGACAAGGAAAAAGGCGTCAAGGCCGCCTTCGAAAAAGGCCTCAATGATGCCCTGAAGGTGGCCGGATATCCGCTGGTTGCCGCCGACAACACAACGGTTGCGAAGGCGTCGAATTTCTTGGACATCTTCACAAGCCAAAAACTCGGAATCATTGCGCTCCTGACCTTCCTTATCATTCTGGTGACGATGGTCTACGGCCCGATCGCAGCAATGCTGGTCGAACTTTATCCGACGCGCATCCGCTACTCCGGCCTGTCGCTGCCGTATCACATCGGCAATGGCTGGTTCGGCGGCTTGATGCCGGCCACGGCTTTCGCCATCTCGGCGCAGACCGGAAACATCTATGGCGGCCTGTGGTATGTGATCGTTGTCGCGCTGATGACCTTGGTGATTGGGGCGATCTTCGTGCCCAATGGCACCCACAAGAAGGACATCTTCGCCGACGATCTGCGGCGCTGAGCATCCGAACCACCAAGAGCTGGCGGGCCGGGGGTTCCCCGGCCCGTTCGTTTTCAGAGCCGCTTTCGAATGGCAGTCCAGAGCAGCCAAAGCACGGACGAGATGACGGCGTTGGCGAGAATGCCCGACAGGATGGCTTGCAGGATTGGTACGCCGGCGATAGGCATAACGGTGGCGATGATGACGGACACAAAAACAATCCCCGCCAGGAGCGGAATCGCCACGCCTGTCTGCGCGCGCGTGCGTTCCATCGTGTAGACCAGCCCCGCCAGAAGCCCGATGCGGAACACATCGGTGAGTTGAGCGATCAGCAGGGCGGAATGGTCCATCGTTCGGCGTCCGTTGCGGTTGCACAAGTCATATCAACATGGAACGCAAATACAAGGTTGGGGCCGTGGCGCTGGTTCTCGCGCATGAATGGAACTAAGGTTGGTCTTCCGTAGCCTTCCCGGCGGTGCTGGAATTTGGCCGATGCGCGTCGCCCTCATGTCCGATATCCACGCGAATTTGCCGGCACTCGAAGCTTGTCTCGACGCGACCGCGAAGCTCGACGTCGGCCGGCTGGTGTTTCTCGGCGATTTCGTCGGCTATGGCCCAGACCCAGAAGCCGTCGTCAAACGCATCGCGTCACTGGTGGAAGGCGGCGCGATTGCCGTTCTCGGCAACCATGACAAGGCGGTCCTCACGTCTTCCAGAGATCTGAACCTGACCGCAGCGCAAGCCATTGCGTGGACGCGTGACCAGCTGAGTGAAACCTCGAAGGCATTTCTTGGAGCGCTGCCACTGGAGGTGCGCTCCAACGATGTGTTGTTCGTCCATGCCGATGCCTCCGATCCCGCCGCGTGGCACTATGTGGTGGATGCGGAAGCGGCCCGCGTCAGCCTCTCCGGATGTCAGGCGCTGGTCACGTTTTGCGGTCATGTTCATGTCCCAGCCGTCTACTGCCTGTCGGCAACCGGCAAGATGATTTCTCATGCGCCGGTGACCGGCGTGTCGATCCCGATACTCGCTCAACGCAGGTGGCTAGCGGTGATGGGAGCAGTCGGACAGCCGCGGGATGGAAATCCCGCAGCCTCATTCGCGGTGTATGACACGGCGACGCACGCCCTGACATATCACCGCGCTCCATACGACGCCGAATCCGTGGCCAGCCGGATCCGCGATGCCGGCCTGCCCGCGTCGTTGGCGGACCGGATCGTGAGAGGGCGCTAGGTGGCGAAGGAAAAACTCAAGGCCGGCTCGGTCATCGACGGATACCGCGTCCACGAACTGCTGCACACCGGTGGAATGGCCTTCCTGTGGAAAGTGTCGCGCGAAAGCGATGGCGCAACCTTCCTCATGAAGACGCCGGTTCTCTATGATGGCGAAGACCCGGCAGCGATCGTTGGCTTCGAAATGGAGCAAATGATCATGCCCCGGCTGTCCGGTCCGCATGTGCCACGCTTTGAGGGTTCAGGCGATTTCACCAATCAGCCCTACATCGTGATGGAAAAGCTGGAGGGACAGTCACTGCTTCCAAGGCTCAAAACACTGCCTCTGTCCGCGGAGGAGGTTGCAGGGCTTGGCGCAAAGATTGCCGATGCGGCCGAGAGTCTCCACCGCCAGCGCGTCATCCATCTCGACATCAAGCCTTCGAATGTCATGTTCCGGGCGGGCGGCGAGGCGGTTCTGATAGATTATGGTCTGTCACGGCATCTCGACCTGCCAGATCTCATGGCCGAGGAATTCCGCCTGCCCTACGGCTCCGCTCCCTACATGGCGCCCGAGCAGGTGCTGGGCATACGTCACGATCCGAAAAGCGACCTGTTTGCCATCGGGGCGCTCATGTATTTCTTGGCGACCGGCGAAAGGCCATTCGGAGATCCGCAGCGGCTGAAGGGCCTCAAGAAGCGCATCTGGTGGGACCCCGTGCCGCCACGGGCCATGAAGGCCGATATTCCGGAATGGTTGCAAGAGATCATCCTCCGTTGTCTCGAGGTCCGTTCGTCGCTCCGGCATGCGTCCGCGGCACAACTTGCTCATGATCTGCGAAATCCCTCGCAAACACAGCTCACGGCCCGGGCGAAGCGCGTGTCGCGTTCCGGATTTTTCGCCACGCTGAAACGGAAATCGGAACTCCCCGAATCCTTGATCGACCGCGCTCCCGAACGCACCGCTGGCCTTGCCGATGCGCCGATCGTTGCCGTATCGATCGACACGGAAACGGCGCCGGCGGAATTGCAGATGTCCATGCGGGAAACCGCCGCGCGCATTCTCAAGCGGTCTCCGCAGACACGCGTCGCTTGTCTTAACGTTTTGAAGATGTCGCGCATGGTGATCGACTCATCGATCGATGAACGTGGCGACAACAAGCACATCAATCGCATCGTAGCGCTTAAAGACTGGGCGCGCCCGCTTGAACTGCCGGATGGGCATGTCACGTTCCATGTTCTTGAAGCGGTCGATGTGGCGAACGCGGTGCTTGAGTACGCGCGGGCCAACAACGTCGATCACATTGTCATGGGAGCGCGCGCGAACTCGATGACGCGCAAAGTCCTGGGAAGTGTCTCGGGAAAGGTCGCCGCTGAGGCGCCTTGTACCGTGACGGTGGTGCGAAATCGGGATCCTGCCGGCTGACCGCTAACCATGCCCCGCTTGGCTTGAGAGCATCGCCGGATCGACACCCAGCTTGGCGAGTGCGCGTTCGTAGCGGTCATCCAGCGGATCATTGAACAGCAAGTCTTCGTCCGCGTCGCAGTTGAGCCAGCCGTTCCTCCTGATTTCGTCCTCGAGCTGGCCCGGCGCCCAGCCTGAATAGCCGAGCGTCAGCAGCGAATGCTGCGGCCCCTTGCCGCCAGCGATCGCATGAAGAATGTCGAGCGTGGCGGTGAGCGCGATACGTTCGGTGATGGGAAGACTCGAATCGGTTTTAAAGTAGTCGGAGGTATGCAGCACGAAGCCGCGTCCCGTCTCCACCGGCCCTCCAAACAGGATGGGCGTGTGCATCGCCTCTTCGGAAACGCTCCGCAGCGGCTTTTCCGAGTCGCGTCCCAGAAGATCGGCGAAACTGACAAGCGGCGCCGATTTGTTGACGATCAAGCCCATGGCGCCCTGTTCGCTGTGGGCGCACACGTAGATGACCGACCGCTCGAAACGAGGGTCGCCCATGCCCGGCATGGCGATCAGCATCTGGCCGTCGAGGAAGTTGGCCTTGCCCATGCCTGGAAACTATCCAAAAACCATGTTCGCGTATAGAGTCAGGTTTAACGCGAAGGTGATTTTACCGGAGGCCGCCCAGTCGCCATATCTGGCCCATGAATCGCAGAATTCTTGTTCAATGCCTTCTTGCCGCGGGGCTTCCCATGCCCGCTTTTGCGGCAAACTCGCGTTATGAGGTGAGATTGATCTCCGGTGGCACCGACGGAAATCTTTGGCGGGCCGGAATTGCCATCGTCATGGAGAAGGGCTGGAAGACCTATTGGCGTATGCCCGGCGACTCCGGCATTCCGCCGCAGTTCGATTGGACAGGTTCGGAGAAGGTGGCCGGCATCGAGGTGCTCTATCCGGTTCCCAAACGCTACAACGACGCGAGCGGCGAGTCGCTGAGTTACAAGGACGAGGTCGTCTTTCCACTCAACGTGACAACCTCGGCGATCCCCGCGAAACTTTCCCTCGGCATGTTCTTCGGCGTGTGCGATGTGGTTTGCATTCCTGCTCAGGCGAAGATCGAACTCGTGCAGCCAATGGCAAGCGGCGCTCCCGAAGATGTGACGCTTCTGGAACGCTGGAGTGCCAGGGTTCCGAAGAAGGTCTCGAATAATGGGCCGGTGAAATCCGCACGCTTCGACAAGGCTGCCGGAAAACTGGTGTTGACGATCGATGGTCCTTTCGACGATGTATTTGTCGAAAGCCAAACATCCGCGTTTTTCCGCAAGCCGGAAATCTCCGGCGGCGTAGCAAAGATCGCAATCTCGGGACTTGCCGATCTTTCGAAGCTGGATGGTCAGACCCTGACTGTGACGCTTGCCCAAGCCGAAAGTGGGCTTGAACAGCAGGTTCGCCTCGCTTAGACCGGAGCCTCAATTTGAGAGGTGCCGAATGACCATCAAGCCAGATGACAAGCTTCCAGCCGCCGAATTCGTGACCATGACGGCCGACGGCCAGCAGAAGCTCTCGACCGATGTGGTCTTCGCCGGCCGCAAGGTGGTGCTTTTCGCGGTGCCGGGCGCGTTTACGCCCACCTGCAGCATGAACCATATGCCGGGCTTTCTCAGCAACATCGACGCCATCAAGGCGAAGGGCGTGGACACTGTGGCCTGCACTTCGGTGAATGACGTACATGTGATGAACGCCTGGGCCAAGGCTTCGGGAGCTGACGGAAAAATCCTGATGCTGGCCGATGGCAATGGTGACTTCGCGAAGGCCTGCGGGCTTTCAGTCGATCTCGCCGCCGCAGTGATGGGGACAAGATCGCGGCGCTATTCGATGATCGTCGAGGATGGCGTGGTGAAGACGCTCAATGTCGAGGACAAACCGGGCGTCAACGTCTCCGGCGCGGACACAATCCTCGCACAGCTTTGATATTCTTGTAGAATATAGTCCCTGCCATCGTACGGTGGTTCAGGTAAGAATGTGCATTCTCCAAAAATCTAGCTACGCACCTCGGCCAGGCCCTCGCGGGCGAGTTCGTCTGCGCGTTCGTTTTCGGAGTGGCCCGCATGGCCCTTGACCCAGTGCCATGAAATCTCGTGGCGCTTGATAGCCTCATCGAGCGCTATCCACAACTCGGCGTTTTTCACCGGTTTCTTGTCCGCGGTTTTCCAGCCGTTCTTCTTCCAGCCGTGGATCCACTTGGTGATGCCGTCCTTCACATATTGAGAGTCGACATGCATTTCGACAGTACACGGACGTTTGAGCGCGGTGAGCGCTTCGATCGCCGCCTTGAGCTCCATGCGATTGTTCGTCGTCTGTGGTTCGCCGCCCTTCAGCTCCTTGCGCGTGCCATTATATTCGAGAATGGCGCCCCAGCCGCCCGGCCCCGGATTGCCGGAGCAGGCGCCATCGGTGTGAATGATGACTTTCTGCGCCGTCATACGGCGGGCTGGCTTTCGCGAAGTTCGCGCGGCAACTTGAAGGACACGTTCTCCTCACGAAGCGTGACCTTCTCGACCGACACGTCATAGTGGGCGCGGAAAGCGTCGATCACTTCGTTGACCAGGATCTCCGGCGCCGATGCCCCGGCGGTGAGCCCGATAGTGCGAAGGCCCTGAAGCGACGGCCAGTCGAGATCGGCGGCGCGCTGCACCAGAAGCCCACGCGGGCAGCCACTCTTTTCTCCCACTTCAACGAGCCGCATGGAATTGGAGGAATTGGGAGCGCCGACAACGAGCAGCAGGTCGATACGATCGGCAATCGACTTCACCGCCTCCTGGCGGTTTGTCGTGGCGTAGCAGATGTCTTCCTTGACCGGCCCGCGGATCGCCGGGAAGCGCCGCTGCAAAACCGCGATCACGTCCTTGGTATCGTCAACCGAGAGCGTGGTCTGGGTGATAAAGGCGAGCTTGTTGGCGTCGCGCACCGCAAGCGCTTCGGCATCAGCCACGGTTTCGATGAGGGTCACGGCACCCGGTGGCAGTTGGCCCATGGTACCTATTACTTCCGGATGGCCCTTGTGGCCGATCAGAATGATTTCGAGGCCCTGATCGAAATGGCGCTGGGCTTCCATGTGCACCTTGGTGACGAGCGGGCAGGTGGCGTCGATCTGGAACATGGCGCGGCGCTGCGCTTCGGCGGGAACGGCCTTCGGCACGCCATGCGCCGAGAAAACCACGGGCCGGTCGCCATCGGGAATCTCGTCAAGCTCCTCGACGAAGACCGCGCCCTTGGCCTTGAGATCGTCCACCACATATTTGTTGTGCACGATCTCGTGCCGCACATAGACCGGCGCACCATAGAGTTCGAGCGCGCGCTCGACGATATCGATGGCGCGGACAACACCGGCACAGAATCCGCGGGGTGCGGCAAGCAGGATGGTAAGCGGTGGTTTGGACATGGGCGACAGATGCGGGGGAGAGAATGGGATGTCAAGTTTGGCGTCTTCTCCCGCAAGCGGGAGGGGAGTTACCGACCTTGACATTGCCCGCCGCAGGGCTAAGGCTCAGCACCGTTACGCCCTGCCGCGGGAGAGACCGGGAAACCGGCGCCGAAGGAGCAACCGCCCCGGAAACTCTCAGGCAAACGGACCGCAAGGGCGAGACGTATCTGGAGAGCAGCTGCCCGCCTACCGGGCCGCTCACCGAAGGAGCTAGGCAGGGCCGTGCCGGAGTGACGGTCAGGCGAAAACTCTCAGGTCTCTGACAGAGGGGGCAGGAGCAATCCGCGAGGATTGGTCCATGCCACACCGTGTCAGGAGAACCAATGAGCGACGCCACAATACTCAGAACCCCCCTCCACGATGCCCATGTGAAACTTGGCGCCAGGATGGTGCCCTTCGCCGGCTATGACATGCCGGTGCAATACCCAACCGGGATCTTGACGGAACACAACTGGACTCGCGAGAAAGCGGGCCTCTTCGACGTTTCGCACATGGGACAGTGTTTCGTGGTGGGGCCGGATTTTGAAACGGCGGCGAAGGCCATGGAGAAGATCGTGCCCGCCGATCTCCTGGGGCTTTCGCCCCGGCAGCAGCGCTACTCGCAGCTATTGGCCGAGGATGGCGGCATCCTGGACGATCTCATGATCACGCGCTCGGGCTATCCGGGTTACGAAGGCTGGCTCTATGTGGTGGTGAACGCGGCGCGGAAGCAGCATGACTATCGCTGGATCGAAAGCCACCTGACGGATGGCGTGACGTTCAAGCCGGGCGAAGACATGGCGCTGATGGCGCTACAGGGTCCCAGGGCGGAAGAGGTTCTCGCGAAACATGCCCCGGCCATTCGCGATTTGAAGTTCATGCACTATGCCGCGATCGAAATCGACGGCATGAAGATTCATGCTTCGCGCTCGGGGTACACGGGCGAGGATGGTTTCGAGCTATCCGTGCCGGCGAAGGATGCCAAGAAGTTGTGGGAATTGCTGCTCGCCGATCCCGCTGTGAAACCCATTGGCCTTGGCGCGCGCGACTCGCTCCGGCTTGAAGGCGGCCTCTGCCTCTATGGCCACGACATCGACGAGACGACGAGTCCCGTCGAAGGCGATCTCGTGTGGTCGATTGGCAAGAGGCGGCGGGGCGAAGGCGGATTCATCGGTTCGGCGCGCGTGCAGCGAGAACTGACGGAAGGACCGGCGCGCAAGCGCGTCGGCATCAAGCCGGAAGGCCGAGCGCCAGCACGCGAAGGAGCCGTCATTGCCGATGGCTCGGGCCGGACCATTGGCAAGGTCACCTCGGGCGGCTTCGGGCCAACAGTCGGCGGGCCGGTGGCCATGGGCTATGTCGAAACTCAATCGTCCGCCCCCGGAACTTCCGTGCAGCTGATCGTGCGCGGCGAGCCGCTTCCCGCAACCATTGTCAAACTTCCCTTTGTCCCCAACCGATTCAAGCGCTGAGGAGAGCCAGATGACCGTCAAATACAGCAAGGACCACGAATGGATTTCAATGGACGGCGACATCGCCACCATCGGAATCACCGAACATGCCCAGGAGCAGCTGGGCGACGTGGTCTTCGTGGAGCTGCCCAAGGTCGGCAAGGTCGTTGAGAAGGGCAAGGAAGCCGCCGTCGTCGAAAGCGTCAAGGCGGCGAGCGAAGTCTACGCCCCGGTTTCAGGCAGCGTGGTTGAGGTGAACAAGGAGCTGGAAGGCGATCCGGGGCTGGTGAACCGCGAAGCCGAAAAAGGTGCCTGGTTCATGAAGGTAAGGATCAACGACAAAGCTGAACTCGCAGAACTCATGGACAAGGCGGCTTATGACAAGTTCGTCGCGGGGTAGGGCCCTTATCCGCCCCTTCGCTGCACCTTCTCCCGTGCGCAAGGCGGGAGAAGAAAGTGTGGATAAAAAAGATATGCATGGAGCAAATCATGACTCGTCCCTCGCTTTCAGAACTTGAGCCCGGCGCCAATTTCATCCGCCGACACATCGGGCCCGATGACGCGGAGGTACGCACCATGCTGAGGGCGGTGGGGGCGAACTCACTCGAGGACTTCATCGGCAAGGTTGTGCCGGAAGCGATCCGCGCCAAACGCCCGCTCGAGCTCAAGAAGGCGATGCCGGAGCGCACCGCAATCTCCTATTTGCGCGCCATGGCTGAGCGGAACGAGGTGTTCACCTCGATGATCGGCATGGGTTACTACGGCACCGTGACGCCCAAGGTGATCCTCCGCAACGTGCTGGAGAATCCGGGCTGGTACACGGCCTATACGCCCTATCAGGCGGAGGTGAGCCAGGGCCGTCTCGAGGCGTTGCTCAACTTCCAGCAGATGGTGATCGATCTCACCGGCCTCGCGCTTACCAATGCTTCGCTGCTCGATGAGGGAACGGCCGCCGCCGAAGCCATGAGCATGGCGAAGCGCGTAGCGAAAAGCGATGCCAACACTTTCTTCGTTGACCACGACACCCATCCGCAGACCATTGGCGTGATCGAAACCCGCGCCAGAGGCTTTGGCTTTGAGGTGGTAGTCGGAGATCCCGAGAAGGATCTCGATGTAGCGAAAGTGTTCGCGGCGCTGCTCTCATATCCAGGCTCATCTGGCGAAGTGCGCGACTATCGCAACACTATCTCGAAACTGCATGGCGCGGGCGCTCTAGCCATCATGGCGACCGATCTTCTGGCGTTGGCGTTGCTGACGCCGCCGGGCGAGCTCGGCGCAGACATCGCCATCGGCTCGGCGCAGCGCTTTGGCGTGCCCATGGGTTATGGGGGCCCGCATGCGGCGTTCTTCGCGACCCGGGAAGAATACAAGCGCGCCATGCCGGGCCGCATCATCGGGGTATCGGTCGATAGCGCCGGCAACCGCGCGCTGCGCATGGCCATGCAGACGCGCGAGCAGCATATCCGCCGCGAGAAGGCGACGAGCAACATCTGCACCGCCCAGGTGCTGCTCTCCATCATGGCCTCAATGTTCGCTGTCTATAACGGGCCGGACGGCATCCGGAAGATGGCCGCCCGCACGCACCGCTTCGCCGAAGTATTCTCTGCCGCCGCAACGAAGTTCGGTTGCACGGTGAAGACCAAGGCCTACTTCGATACGCTGACGCTATATGTGCCGGGCCGCGCCCACACACTATGGGCAAGGGCCAAGGAAAAGCGCATCAACCTGCGTTTTGTCGATGCCGATCACATCGGCATTTCATTCGACCAGTCGACCAGGCGCCAGGAAATGATGCGGCTCCTCAGTGTGTTCAAAACCGATGCGCCCGAAACGGTTGATCTCGACGCGGTCGACAAGGGACTGAAGGAAACGATCCCGCAAGGCTTGCGTCGCACCTCGAGCTATCTCACCCACCCGGTGTTCTCGATGTATCATTCGGAAACCGAGATGCTGCGCTATCTCCGCCATCTTCAGGTGAAGGACGTGGCACTTGACCAGTCAATGATTCCGCTGGGTTCCTGCACCATGAAACTCAACGCCACAACCGAGATGATTCCGGTCACCTGGCGCAACTTCTCTCATCTCCATCCCTTCGCGCCGCTGGAGCAGGCGCAAGGCTACAGTCAGCTCTTCGAAGAGCTGGAGGGCATGCTGGCCGAGATCACCGGATTCGATGCCGTGTCCCTGCAGCCCAACGCCGGAAGCCAGGGCGAATATGCGGGACTGCTCGCCATCAAGGGCTATCACGAGGCGCGGGGCGATAGAGGCCGTGACATCTGCCTCATCCCAATTTCGGCGCATGGCACCAATCCGGCCTCCGCGGTCATGGCCGGCATGCGCGTCGTAGTGGTGGCCTGCGACGAGAATGGCAATGTCGATCTCGCCGATCTCGAAGCCAAGACGGGTGCGCACGCGAAGGAACTGGCGGCGCTGATGGTGACCTATCCGTCGACCCATGGAGTGTTTGAAATCGGCATCAAGGACATCTGCGCCATCGTGCACAAACATGGCGGACAGGTTTATCTCGATGGCGCCAATCTCAACGCCCAGGTTGGCCTTGTGCGGCCAGCGGAATTGGGCGCCGACGTCTGTCACATGAACCTCCACAAAACCTTTTGCATCCCGCACGGTGGCGGCGGGCCGGGCATGGGGCCGATCGGCGTCAAGGCGCATCTCGCACCCTATCTGCCGGGACATGCGGTGGTGCATGGCGTGAACCCTGCTGCAGGCCGCGACCAGACCCGGGGCGCGGTTTCGGCAGCACCTTGGGGCTCGGCGTCGATCCTGCCGATTTCTTGGACTTACATTGCGATGATGGGCGGCGAGGGATTGCGCAAAGCGACGATCATGGCGATCCTCAATGCCAACTACATCGCCAAGCGCCTTGCGCCGCATTTTCCCATTGTCTACACAGGCCCCGGCGGCTTCATCGCCCATGAATGCATCATCGACCTCCGCTGGCTGAAGGAGCGCACAGGGCTCACCGTGGAGGATGTGGCGAAGCGGCTGGTGGACTATGGCTTCCACGCGCCCACCATGTCGTTCCCGGTTGTGGACACGCTGATGATCGAGCCCACCGAATCGGAATCGCTCCGCGAGCTTGACCGTTTCTGCGATGCGATGATCGAAATTAGGAAAGAGATCGGCGAAGTCGAGACGGGCACGGCGGACCGGAACGACAACGTTCTGAAAAATGCTCCGCACACGCACAAACTTCTGATGGGGGATTGGAAGCATCCCTACTCGAAGGAGAAGGCTTATTTCCCGCTGAAAGGTTATCCGAACGACAAATACTGGCCGCCCGTGGGCCGGGTCGACAACGTGTTCGGTGACCGCAATCTTGTCTGCACCTGTCCTCCGCCGGAGAACTATCTCGAAGCGGCGGAGTAGCCGCTACTTCGTCAGCACGACCTGCGCCGAAGCCCTGATTCCGGCGGGCACCGGCACGTCGGTTGCGTCGTAGTCGGCGTTCAAAGTGAGGAGCGGCCCCTCGCGCACTTCAAGCCGGTTGGTGATGATGGCGGTATATTCTGAATCCTGGGCGATCGGCGTGTTGGGATCGACAAGCAGATAGCCTTTCGGCAGATAGATCGTGCCCGTCAGTTTTCGGGCGTTGGCGCTGTTGATCCAATGCATGCGGAGGAATGGCGCATTGCGGTCCTCGAAGAACAGCAGGCCCGCCATAGGCCCGTCCTTAGGGCCGGTCAGTTCGACAACCGTATTCTGCGAAAAGGCGATGAGCGACAATGGGCCGGTGAGATAGAAGCCCACATTCGTTCCCTTCAACTGCGCGTTCAAGGTGACGGTGAAGGTGCCATCCTTGATGATGTAGATGCCCGGATTGAGCGTAACCTTGGCGTTGCCGCCGATGTTTAAGCCGCCGCAGTAAACACCCGGATTGAGCGTATGCGTTCCCGAGACGATGATCTTCACAAAGTGATTGCAGGCGCCGAAGGAAGGCGGTTCGCGGCTCGCTAAGGGGTCCGGAATCTGCGGGCAGTCGGATGTGGGCGTTGGGTTGATAGAGCCAGGATTGGCTTTGACGCCGCCGGCGGAGCAGATGAGATCGGCCTCGACCGATGTGTTGTCTTCGAGTCGAAGCGCATTGCTATGTGTCGAGTTCGTGAAAATTCCGCAGTCTTTGGCCGCGACCCGCGCGTTCTTGTTCATGAACACGCCGTTCTCAAGAGTCTTGTCGAGGGCCAGGATGCAGACATTAGCGGCGCCTGCCAGCCGCGCGGTCGCGGACGCCTTGATGGGCGTGACGTCGCTTTTCACGAAATGGGCGAACATCGGAGTCCAGGTTTCCGCCAGCACGACCTCGACGGTTGACTCCTTCTTGTCGACGGTGACGGCGACTTTGGTGTCCGCTGCGTCTTCGCCGAGCGCCGCGTCGACCGCGCCCCTCGCAACGGCCTCGATTTCCTCGGCGGTGATGCTCGCGACCGAAAGCTCCTTCGCGGCGGCCAGCGCCGCTGCGTCCGTCGCGGATTGCAAGTTGCTGTGTTTCAGCACATAGGTGGCGCTGTCGCTGGCGATGCCGACAGCTGCGATTATCGCGGGCGCGAGCATGGCGAAGGTCACCGCCGTGGCGCCGCACGCCGAGGTCACAAACTTCCGGAACACTGTTTTGGCCGCCCGTCGCATCACAAAAACGTTACAGGCTAACCGTGAAAATCCCTTGAAGCTTTGCGCTAAAGTTTATCGGTTTGAGGCCACGGTTTGTTGTCCGGACCTTGCGCAGGTATGAGCACCGCCACATGGTTCCATGTCGGCGAGACCGCCATGCTACTGCGTCAACACAACCTGCGTGGTTGCGCGAATGCCTTGCGGCACGGGAACGTCTGTCGCGTCGTAGTCGCTATTCAAGATAAGTTCCGGACCTTCGCGGACTTCGAGCCGCCGCGTGATGATGGCGGTGTACGCCGAGTTCTCGGCAACGCGGGACTTGGGATCGATCAGCAGATAACCGTGCGGCAGATAAATCGTGCCTGTGAGACGCTTAACCATTTCGCCTTTTATGCGGTGGAGCGTGCCGAGCGGCATGTCGCGGGATTCGAAGAACAGGAGTCCCGCCATATTGCCATCCTTGGGCCCGGTCAGGTCGACGACGGCGTTTCCCGAGAATTCGAGGACGGAAAGTGCGCCATCCAAATAGAATCCTACGTGGGCGCCGGTGACAGAACCCTGGCCTGTAATTGAAAGTGGGCCGTCCTTCATTACGTAGATTCCGGGGTTGAGCGTGACCTTGGCTTTTCCGGATATTGCCAGCCCTGCGCAATAGACGCCGGGATCAAGCGTAACGTTGCCGTTCGCGACAGCTTTGGCGATTTGGTCGCAGCCTCCGTAGGAAGGAGGGGCGCGATTCGAAAGGGGATCGGGCACTTGGGGGCAGTCGGTGGTGGGCGCCGGGTTGATGGCGCTGGATTTGGCGAGCACACCGCCGGCGGAGCAGATCATGTCCGCAGAAATGGATGACTGATCGTCGAGCCGCACGGCCTGCGCATGCGTGGAATTTGCATAGATGCCGCAGTCGGCGGCTGTCACCCTTGCGCTCTTGGTCATGCGGATTCCGTCCGCCGCATTCTTTTCAAGTGTGAGCACGCAGACATTCGCCATACCGGCGAGCATGGCGGTTGCCGATGTCCTGATCGGCGTCACGCCCGTCTTGATGAAGTGAGCGAAAAAGGGCATCCAGGTCTCCGCGACCGCGACATGGACCGTGGATTCCTGGCGGTTCACGGTGACCGTGACCTCGGCATTTGGGCTATCGGGGCCGAGCGCGGCGGCGGCGGCTTCCGCGACGGCCTCGATTTCGGCCTGCCCATTGCTCGCGATGGCAAGCTCCTTGGCGGCGGCGAGGGCCGCGGCATCGGCAATGGTCTGCAGGCTGTTGCGCTTCATGACGAATGTCGCGCTGTCGCTGGCTATTCCGAACGCACCCAGCATGAATGGAGCCAAGGCGGCGAACGTGATGGCTGTCATGCCGCGCGAGGTTGTCACGAACTTGGAGAGCAGGGCTTTCCAGCTCTTGGTATGTCCACGGATGGCTCGCATTTGGAACAACTGGAGGGATTCCGCTTTTGACTATGCGGCTCCGTTAGCGGACCCGCACTTTCCCTCTGCCACCATGTGGGGCAGCTCTAAAGGAATGCTCAATGTTTCCGCTAAAATTGAATGCATGGTGCATGTCATGTGCGGAGTTTTCACAGGCCGTTAGCCCTTCAGTAACCTTCAACTTCACTGCGAGCGGCCGCGAACCGCTGCGGTAACCATTGATATGTATACAGATACTCTGGCACGGGACCGGACTCATTCATGGCGGCGAAGCGGCACAAGACAATCGGCGGAAGAATCGTGGCGGCGGTTTTCGCCTCGGTGCTGCTAGCTGTGGCGTCGGCGACGATCATGTCGCTGTGGATGCAGGCCACACACCAGATAGCCAACCGCAAAGCCAGCATCGAAGGCGTCGGCATCGTTCTCGCGTCCGCGATCGGCGATCACATGAGCCATGGGCACGCCGATCATGTGCGCGATGTACTCCGCTCGATCGCGCGCTTGCCCGATGTGAGTTACGCAGCCGCCGCCAGACCAGACGGAAAAATCTTCGCGGCGCTCGGCACGGCGACATTTCTCGACAGCGACCTCGGTGCTGGAGATGCATCGACGCTGGCCCTTCTTAAGGCAGGGTCGATGCCGGTGGCAGTGGACGTTATAAACTCCGGCAGCAAAGTGGGAAAGATCATTGTCATCGCCGATCTTTCCGGCCTGCGCGCGAGCCTTTTGAGCGCACTTCTGTGGACGCTGATGGCGGCGCTTGCTGCCGCCATCCTTGGCATCGCCGTGGCGCTGCGGCTGCAGCGGCGGATCACGCAGCCGATTGTGTCGCTGACTGTGGCGATGCGCCACATCCGGTCGGAACGCGACTATACCACAAAGGTCGAGAACCTGTCCGACGACGAAACCGGGATGCTCGTCGATAGCTTCAACGCCATGATGGCCGAGATCAACCTCCGCGACGACCAGCTCGAGAAGCTTGCCTACTTCGATCCCCTCACCGGCGTCGGCAACCGCCGCCGGTTCCACGAAGACGTGCAGCAACTGGTCGGCAGTGGAAAGCCGTTTGCCGTTGTCTTGGTGGACCTGGACAACTTCAAGCAGGTAAACGATACCTTCGGCCACACAACGGGTGACGCGCTGCTCATGGAAATTGCGGCGCTCTTGCAGCGCGAGGCGCCTGCCGGAGCCAAGCTCACGCGCATGGGCGGCGACGAATTCGCCATTCTTCTCCCCGGATTCGAAGACGAGGAAAAGGCCGAAGCAGCGCTTGCAGCCATTGCCGCGAAGATGATTCATCCGGTTTCAATCATGGACCGCGAGATAGCCGCGAGCGCATCTTTCGGAGCGTGCCTGGCTCCACGCGACAGCAGCAATTCCAGCGAACTCCTTCGCAAGGCCGACCTGGCACTGCACCGCGCGAAGAAGAACGGCAATGGCTCGATTCAGTTTTTCCGCGCGGCGATGGACGTGGAGCTTCTCGAGAACACCGGACTTGCCCGGGATTTGCGCGAGGCAATTGCTGGCGATGGGCTGCATCTTCATTTCCAGCCGCAGGTCGACCTGGTCACTGGCCGCGTGGTGGGCTTCGAGAGCCTGGCGCGGTGGACACATCCGGAGAAAGGCAACATTTCGCCTGGGCGCTTCATCCCGATTGCCGAGCAGTCGGGATTGATCTGCGATTTGGGTGTTTGGGCGTTGAAGGCAAGCTGCCGCGAGGCCAAACGCTGGCTGATTGCCGGCCACCCGCGGCGTCACATCTCGGTCAACGTGTCGGCGGAGCAGATCCAGCAGCCGGACTTCGTGGCCGCCGTCGAGCGCGTGCTGCTGGAGACTGAACTACCGCCGTCGCTTCTCTGCCTCGAACTGACCGAGTCGGTCTTCGCCGAAAGCTCTTCGCGCGAAGTCCAGCGCATCCTCGAATCGTTGCAGGGACTTGGCGTACATTTGGCGCTGGACGATTTCGGAACCGGCTATTCGTCGCTCTCCTACTTGCAGAATCTTCCATTCTTGAAGGTGAAGATCGATCGTTCGTTTGTCTCAGGCATTGATCGGGATGGCCAAAAACGCGAGATGCTGGCAGGCATCGTCAAGCTGGTGCACGCCCTCGACATGCTGACCGTCGCCGAAGGCGCGGAATCGGATTGCGAAGTGCGCGTCCTCATGGAACTTGGCATCGACCAGGTACAAGGCTTCGCGCTGGGCCGGCCGAGCACGGCCAACATGGCGATCGATCAAGCGGACAAACTGGACGGGGAATTCCGCGCGAAATTCATCACTGTCGTGAGGCAGAAGTCAGTGGCGTGAAGCATTTCCCTCCCGCGCTTCGCGTGAGCGGGAGATTCGACGCGCTTAGTTCAGCCGCGACTTGATGGCGGCGATTGAGTCGTCGACCAGCTTGGCGCCTCGTGTGCCCTTGGCGGCTTCGGCCGAGAGCTGCGACGCTGCCTTGATCGCGAGTTCGGTGGCGAGATCGCGCACGTCTTTCATCGCGGAAGCTTCGGCCTGGGCGATCTTCTGCTCGGCCTGCTTCGAGCGGCGTTCGATGGTCTCGCTAAGCTTGCG
>JBJXGL010000267.1:0-23795 GCA_046160365.1 Aestuariivirga sp.
CAGGAACTGATCTCGCGCGTCGCTGGCCTCGCCTATCCGATCCGCGACGGCATTCCGATCATGCTGGCCGAAGAGGCCCGCGAGCTTGGGCATGACTGAAGACTGGCCGGTTGAAATCCGGCTCAAGGACAAAGGCGCAACCCTGGAGACGAGTTTCGATAGCGGATTGACCTTCGCCCTCGGCGCCGAATTCTTGCGTGTCGAAAGTCCAAGCGCCGAAGTGAAAGGCCATGGCCCCGGCCAGGAGCAGCTGGTTTCCGGCAAACGTCATGTGCGCATCTCGCGTTTGGAGCCTGTCGGCAACTACGCCATCCGCATCATCTTCGACGACGGCCATGGCTCGGGACTCTACACCTGGAGTTACCTCCGCGAGTTGAACGCAAAACGCGATTCGCTCTGGACCGCCTATTTGGGAAGACTCGAAGCCCAGGGCCGGACGCGAGGGTAGAAACCCCAAACTGTCATTCCGTACAATCGGCTGAGCGAAGCGAGTCGCGTCAGCTACTGGCCGGAACTCGACAAATAGTAGTCCAGGACGAACTCCGTATCGGATGATTTGAAGCTCGACGGCGGCAGCAGATTCAGCTGCTTCGCGACCTTGATATTGACCGCATGCGTGAAGTGGGTGGCGACCAGGATCGGGAGTTCGCCCGGTTTCGCGCCGTCGGCGAGAATCCGGAGCACCTGCTTTGCCGCGAGTTCGCCCACTTCTTCGCGCGGCGCCGCGATCGACAGTAGCGCGCTGTGTTCGCGCACCAGCGCCGGATAGGGGCTCACGATCGCGATTCCCTTCTCGACGGCCTTCTCGGTAAAGAGCTTGCCGTTGGCATTCAGGAATGAGCTCGAGCCGACATAGTGCCACTTGACACCTTTCTGCTTGAGTTCCTTGAGCCGCGCGTCGATCAGTTCAATCTTCGGAACTTCGGTGCTGCCCGGTTCGATTTCGAGGGCAACCAGTTCGAAGCCGAGTTCCGGCGCGAGCTTTTTCAGTTCCTCCATCTTTTGGACCGAGTTCTTCTCGTTGCGGTGATAGAGGAGGCCGAGCTTGTTGAATCCGGCATCGTAGCGGCGGATGATCTGGACATTCAGCGCTTCAGGCACGCGGTTGAAGGTGCCGGTCACGTTATCGCGCCCGCTCGCCTTGAGGTCCTTGACGACCTTCGACCCGACCGGATCGGCGACGGCGGTGAACACGACCGGATAATTGTTGAGGAATTGGGGCTTCCCGGCGTCGGCCATGGCGCCGATCACGCCGAGCGTCGCGGTCGTACCATAGACGACCACCGCGTCGGGCTTCATGCCGCGCGCGGTTTCGATGGCGCCCGGAATTTTCTTCTTGTCCTGCGCCAGATCGAGAATCGTCACTTCGGCGTCGAAACCGCTCTTGGCGATGCCGTCCTTGAGGCCTTCGCAGGTTTTTTCGCAGCCCTCGTAGAAAATCCCGAGGATCTTCTTTGCCGCCGCGTCAGCTTGCCCCGCCAATCCCAGCAGCAGTCCCAAAGACAAAACAATGTTCAGTTTGCACATGGCCGTTTCTCGACATCAGATGGTTGGAACTTAACACTCGTTACTGAATGACTATTTAATCGCCGCGGTGAATGGACCGTCGCCGCACCGATTCAAAATTTAGGCGGCGTGCGAAAACGCGGAATGGAACCGGTAAGTGTTCTTTCCGCCGGCCTTTGCGCGATAGACGGCGATGTCCGCCGCCTTGAGAATATCGGCCGCTGTCGTGCCGTCCTGTGGCGACATGGCAATGCCGATGCTCGCGCCGGTCCTTGCCTGCGCGGACCTGAGATGAAACGGCGCGGCGAAGACCGCGACGATCTCTTCGGCAAGGCGCGCCGCGTCTTCGAGTGTGCAGTCCTCCACGATCACCGCGAACTCGTCGCCGCCGAGCCTCGTCACCACACCCCGGTTTCCGGCGCAATTGTGAAGCCGCGCCGCGACCTGCTTCAGCAACTCGTCGCCCACGTCATGCCCGCGCGTGTCGTTCACGGTTTTGAAGCCATCGAGATCGATGAAGAACACGGCATGTTGCGTCCCGGCCTTCTGCTGGTTGAGCGCCATGGACAGGAGTTCGTTGAACCGTCGGCGATTCGGAAGATTGGTCAGGTGGTCGTGATTGGCGAGATGCAGAAGTTGCTTTTCGACCTTGCGGAGAGCCGTCACATCCGTATGCGTGGTCACCCATCCGCCGCTGCTGGTCTCGCTTCGCGAGATGGTCACCGAGCGGCCATCGGCGAGTTCATAGGGGAACGTGCCCGCGTGCATGTCCCGCTTGCCGCAAATCTGTTCGCGCTCGAAGCGCTTCCGGTCTTGCTCGGCGATGATGTTGAGGGCGAGCAGTCGGCGGAAGACGTCGTCGGCGTCGTCGCCGACGCCGACGGAACCCGGCGCGATGCCATAGATTTCGCAGAGACGGTCATTGGCCACTGCCACTTTCTGGTTCTCGCCGCTCAAGCAAAGCCCTTGGGACATATGGGTCAGGGCATTGTCGAGCTGGTGGTGCAGGCGGTCTTTCTCCGCGGCGTTCTTGTAGAATATGCCGAGCGCGCGGGCGAACGTGCCGATCTCGTCGTTGCGCCGCGCGAATGCGCCGGCGCCCGCTTCGGCTGCCGCATCGCTCTCCGCCCGGCCCCGCTCGACCAGATGGGCGATCGCCTTGAGCGGACCGAGAACCAGCGACTTGAGGCCGAGCATCAGAACCGCGAGAACGGCCGCCGCCACGCCGATCAACGCCAATATTTCGATCGCCACTTCGCGCCACACGTTGTCGAGCAGTCCGGCCGTGCTCCAGGCCACGGCGATGCTCCCGATGTTGCGAAATGCGCCGTCCTTGATCGGCACCGCAATGAATTCGAAGTTGCCGATATGAAGTATGGCCGTCGTCTTCGCCTTTTCGGTCTCGATGGCGAGATCGGCGAGTTTCGAAACATCGAGATCGAAGAAGCTGATGGATTGCTGGCTGGCCATCACCTTTCCATTGGCGGTAAGCAGGATGGCGGCCGCGCGCGGGTCGGAAGTAAGAAGCTCCATGTAGTTGTTGATTGCGGAGACGTCCTTGCGCTCGATGGCGCCGCGCGCCGGAGCCGCAAGGCCGTGCACGATGCGAAGGTTGGCGTCGAGCCGCTCCTGCCATGCGGCTTGAATGCGGCTATGGGTTTGGAACGACAATACAGTGGCGAGGCCGAGAAGGAAGGCGCCCGCCGTCAGCATTTGAATCTTCGTGCCGATGCTCCTGAAGACCTTTTTCAAGTTCGGATCGCCGCCAGTCGTCACACGTGGGCACGCAATCTAGGGCGCACGTGTTAAGAGACGCTTCTGGAGCGCCAACCGGCATATGCCGGTAGTTAACGGACCCTTATGCCAAATCCGCCGCTTGCGGCCGGCCGTGCCGTCTCCCGTTGCGTCACTTCGGCGGAGAGATAAATAATGCGGGGCCTAGCGCCCGTTGCGCTAGACCGCCTCGCCGCGCATCAATCGTGGCAGCGAGCCCGCCTGCCCCGCCGCCTCTTTCATGAACAAGGACTTGAGCGGGCCGATGCGGTCCACCGCCATAATCCCGGCATCGCGGATGAGCCGCAGCACCGGATTGTCGCTGGAGAACAGCCGGTTCAATCCTTCCATCGCAGCGGCAGTGGCCACCGTGTCGAAGCGCCGCCAAGATGCGTAGCGATCTAGAACTTCCGCGCCGCCGGGATCGAGGCCAAGCGCAACCGCATCCGCGACACACTCCGCAAGAGCCGCCACATCGCGAAGCCCGAGGTTAAATCCAAGCCCCGCGATCGGATGAATGATATGCGCGGCATCGCCAACGAGAGCGAGGCGCGGACCCACAAATTCCTTCGCCACATACATTGCCAGCGGATAGGAAAAGCGCGGCGCAACGATACGCACCGCACCGAGCGTATCGCCGAAGCGTTGCAGCAACTCGGCGGCAAACTCCTCATCCGCAAACGCCATGATCCGTTCCGCGTCGCCACGCCGCTCGGTCCACACGATGGACGAACGGTTGCCCGGCAGCGGCAGAATCGCGAAAGGCCCCGCAGGCAGAAAGTGTTCGAACGCCCGTCCCTGATGCGGAAGATCGTGCTCCACCGTGGTGACGATGGCAGACTGATCGTAGTCCCACCCCGTCATGTCGATTCCCGCAGCCGCGCGCGCCGGTGAAGCGCGGCCGTCAGCAGCTACGATGAGATTGGCGGTGACGCTCCCGCCGTCCGCGAGCGAAATCCGCGCCCGGCCCGGCGCGAAGTGAAAACCCGTTGCCTCGCCGGTGACAAAACGAATGTGTGACGATTGCGCCGCGAGTCCCACCAACGCCTGCTGAATGTGAAACACCTCGGCGAGATAAGCCGACGCTTTTCCATGTGCGTACTCCTCACCAAATTCGAGCAGTGCCGGCCGCTTCGCATCCGCGAGCTTCGAGTCGGTAACAACGATATGCCGCATCGCCTCCGCATGGAGCGCCAGCGCCTCCCATGCCCCCAACGCTTCCAGCATGCGCCGCGCCGAAGCGGTGAGCGCCAGCGCGCGGCCATCGGAGCGCGGCGTGAAACTCAAAGGATCGCGCCGGTCCACCACCGCTACGTTGACCGGCCGCCGCGCCTTCGGCCCCGCCAGCGCAACAGCGGCGGCCAAGCCATTCAGCCCGGAACCAACAATCGCAACTTCCGCCTCGAAACTCATGATCTATCAAGCGCTCCTGTCTCGAGTCACACCCAGCCGGCGAACCCACAATTACTCTTGCAACGGTCGCATCGCAGCCAAGCGACGGCAAGGTGCGCACCTCAACAGATGACAACTCGCATTTCATCTTAGATTGCATCGCGGAGCTCCCGCAAATGGCCAAGCCGGGGGTGAAAGCCCGGCGATGCTCCGAACTCTCCTCGCGCACCGAATACCGAGGCGGTCTTGAGGCCAGCTTGGCCGCTTGCGACCCTTGCACGAGCGATAGAGTTTCATGACCCCGATGGTATGACGAAAATATGGGCAACTCCATTCAATTGCCCAAAATATCATCACATCGGCAGTGAACCGCTTCCCCTTGGAATCAGAAAAGGTTTTATTATCAGAGAGTTAGCGCGCTTCAAACTCTGGCACACTTCTTGTTAACCCACTCCCGGAAGGGAAAGGGGTACTGCATGAAGTATATCATAGCCATCATCAAGCCATTCAAGCTGGAGGAGGTACGGGAAGCGCTGGGGGCTTTGGGCGTCCAGGGCATAACCGTCACCGAGGTCAAAGGCCACGGCCGCCAGAAGGGCCACACCGAATTCTACCGGGGCGCCGAGTACACCGTGAGCTTCGTGCCCAAGGTGAAGATCGAGCTCGCGGTCGATAGCGCCATCGCCGACCGCGTCATCGAAACCATCCAGATCACCGGCCAGACCGGCCAGATCGGCGACGGAAAAATCTTCGTCCTGCCGCTCGAGCAGGCCGTGCGCATCCGCACCGGCGAGACCGGCCAGGCCGCGCTCTGATCAATCAACTGAAGGACAGGAAAATGAACTCTTTCACACGGCTCCGCCCGCTCACCGCCAGCATCGGCTTGGGGGTGGCACTCATGGCGCTCATGCCCGCCGCGGCCAACGCCGCCGCCACCATCAACAAGGGCGACACCACCTGGATGCTGCTCGCAACCATTCTGGTCATCCTCATGACCATCCCCGGCCTCGCCCTCTTCTATGGCGGGCTGGTGCGTTCGAAGAACATTCTCTCCGTGCTGATGCAGGTCTTCGTCTGCTTCAGCCTGATTTCGGTTCTGTGGTTCATCTATGGTTACTCGCTCGCCTTCACCAACGGCAACGCCTTCATTGGCGGCTTCTCCAAATTCATGCTGGCGGGCGTCGACTACAATACGATGGTGGCGACCTTCTCGAAGGAAGTCTACATTCCCGAGTTCGCCTTCATCTGTTTCCAACTCACCTTCGCCGCGATCACCCCGGCTTTGATCGTCGGCGCTTTCGCCGAGCGCATGAAGTTCTCGGCCGTGCTCTTGTTCCTGGTGATCTGGTTCACCTTCGCCTATCTGCCCATGGCTCACATGGTCTGGTGGTGGGCTGGCCCCGATTGTTACACGCTCAGCGCTGAAATGATCGACACGGTCAAGGCCTGCGTCGGCGAGGCGGCGGCAACCGACTTCCTGGCGAAGCTTGCCGCGGCAACCGACGACGCCGGCAAGGCAGCGGTTCTCGCCGACTATGCGTCGGCGGCCGGCGCTTCCAACGGGTGGCTCTTCAACAAGGGCGCGCTCGATTTCGCCGGCGGCTCAGTGGTGCACATCAACGCTGGTGTCGCTGGCCTCGTCTGCGCCATCGTACTCGGCAAGCGCGTGGGTTACGGCAAGGAGCCGATGGCCCCGCACAACCTCGTGCTCACCATGATCGGCGCGGCACTACTCTGGGTCGGCTGGTTCGGTTTCAACGCCGGCTCCAACCTGGAATCGAACGGCCTCACCGCCCAGGTGGTGTTCAACACGATCCTCGCCACCGCCACCGCGGCTTTGGCCTGGACCTTCGCCGAGTGGATCACCCGCGGCCATCCGAGCGCGCTTGGCGCGGCTTCTGGCGCGGTGGCGGGCCTCGTCGCCATCACTCCGGCCTGCGGCTGGGTGAGCCCCACGGCGGCCTTGATCATCGGTCTGGTCGCTGGCCTCGTCTGCCTCTGGGCGGTGGTGTGGCTCAAGGCCAAGCTCGGTTATGACGACGCGCTCGACGTCTTCGGCGTCCACGGCGTGGGCGGCATCATCGGGGCGTTGCTCACCGGCTACTTCGTCAATCCGGCAGTCGGCGGTGTGGGTGTGACCGACTATGCGGCCTTCGACAACTCGGTGAAGGGCCTCGACTACGCCTTCGGCGCGCAGATGACCGCGCAGTTCTGGGGCGTGATCACCGCCATCGTGCTCTCAGGCATCGTCAGCTACATCGCGCTGATGATCTGCAAGGTGACCGTGGGCCTGCGCGTCGACGAACAGCACGAACGCGAAGGCCTCGACATCGGCAGCCACGGCGAGCGGGCGTACAACTAGCACAAAACCAACCACCCCGCCTTTTCCCTTCCCCCTGTGGGGAGGGGCCAGGGGCGGGGTCGCGCCAGCGCCTTAAGCTAAGCTCGTTCTCATCAGCCTTCAGGCGTTCGAGCGCTTCTACCCCGCCTCCCACGGCGGACTATGATATATCTCTCGATCTTCACCATTCCCTAATTGCGGGAGCTGCAGGAGTTCGTTGCAGCATTTGCTTCGCAATTGCCTCGCGAAAAATCGCGACGATCTGCTCTTCGCCGACGGTGTTGCTTCTCAGTTCGCCTTGGAAAAGGCGGCATTGCACTCGGTGCTGGCCAAGCAGTCCTTGAGCGCATTTTGCGTCGGGGCATCGTTGTTGCCGCTGATCGGCACGTTATTGTAGCCGCGATTCTTGAGAAACACCTGAACGCGGAGCACGGCTTGCTTGCCGCCGTTTTCCAGCATGTCTTGAAACCGGTCATTCGCCTTCTCCGGTTCGCCGGCATTTTTCAATGCGAAGGCAATCCGGCTCTTCAACTCGCTGCGAATGGGATCGGGAAGCTGCGGAATGGCCTTCTTGAGATCGGCGGCGGCTTCCGAGTAACGTCCCAATGCCTCGTAGTAATCCGCCCGCTGCGCCAATAGCGTGGGATCGGGCTGCCGGCCATCGAACGCGCGCGAAATGGTGACCAAGGCCGCCTCGCTGTTGCCCGCAAGATGCTGAACGCGCGCTGCCGCCCGCAATGGGTTTTCAATTCCGACAAGCCCCCTCGGCTCAGATTTCCCAAATGACAAGGCAGCTTTTCCATAGGCATCGGCAGCACGATCGAGCTCGCCCGATTGCTCGAGCGCCTGGCCGTAGTAGTAGTTCGCTTCCATGTCGCCCGGATCGATCGCCAAGGCGCGCTGAAAGGCTTCATACGATCCATCCCCGTTGCCGAGCGCGAACTGCGTCCTGCCGATGCCTGTGAACGCCCGGACATTGCGCTGATCGAGCTTCGCCGCGGTTTCATAGAGCGCCAATGCCCCGGCGAAGTCGTTCTCGTTAACCACCCAATCGGCCTTGGCCACATAAGGCTCGGCAAATGTGGGGTCGATCCTGATCGCTTCGTCCCACGTGCTTTTCGCTTCCTCGAACTTCACATTCCTCTGCTTGGCATATCCGGCATGGAGCAGCGCCAACGCGTTGTCGCGGCTTGAGCCCTGGCCAGACGTGATGAACGCCTCACACGCATTCACGATCTCTGCCACTTGGCGCTGGCGGTCGGGCGTCATGCAAAGGGCTAGCTCAGGCGATGACGGCAAATCGGCAGCGGTGCTTTCGACAAGAGAACCACCCACTGTTTCCCTTAACTTTGGCTCTTCCTCCGCTCGCACCCGGCATGTGTCGGTGAAGAAACATTGGATGGTGAACTTCGCCGACGTCATGCCGTCAGCGAGGTGGCCCTGCACTTCGGCGAAGCGTTGTTGATGAGCGACCAGAGCCTCTCGCATAGAGTCCGTCAAAGGCAGTTTGTCGGGATTAACTAACGTCGCCGCGGCAATGCCGATAATCAGAACGACCAACGTGCGCGCGATGGGCGAGTTAACAATCGGGATCGGCGATACAGGCCTGGAGTCCGATACGTAAAGCTTCCGAAGGTTCTCCATTCATGTCTCCCGAGTAATATCCGCGCTGGGCGAGCAGTTTTTGATAAGGGGGGATCATCTGGGGCATCATTGTGAGATAGCGCTCGATGTCGCTGAGCGAGCGTTCGGGATCGTTGAGCATCTTGTATATCCGCGATCTCACTTCCAGCGCTTCGGCCCGGCCGGCGTGCGTCGCCCCGCCATCAATAATCTGATCTGCCATCTTGAGCGCCTCGCTGGTGCGCTTCAAACTCAACAGCAGCGAAAGATTCAGCAGCTTCGGTTCTTCCGCGGCGGGATAGAGCGCGAGAGCCCTCTCGGCATCGGAGAGTGCGCCGCTCATATCTTGCATGTTCCAGGAACGCAGCCGCCCGCGTTCAAGATATCCGCGACTTCCGTCTGGATATTTCTCGATCGCCCAATCGTAGTCGGCCAGTGCCTGATCATTGCGCGCCAAGCTGCGCAACATGCTGGCGCGCTCGATGCGCGCGTAAGCATAGAAGTCGTATTGGCTTTGGATATCGAGTCCGTTCCGCCAATAGGCAACTCGGCTAAGTTTCTCGGGGCCGATGGCGATAAGCCTTTCGATATAGGCAAGACCCTTCTCGGTTTCGCGCTTATCGTAGAAATAAATCCGCCCCATGTTCAGCAGGGCCAAGCCATTCTCCGGCTCGATTTCGAGCGCTCTCAGATAGACCGGCTCCCTTTTTCCGAGATCGTCCGGCGTGTGCGAATAGAGCCAGCCCAGCGAGATATAGGCATTGGCGTGTTCCGGATTGAGGGCTAGCGCCAGCGAGATGTCCTCCCGTGCCTGGTGCAGATCGCCAAGCAGGATGCGGGCATTGGCACGCCTGACATAGGCTTCGACACGCCCCGGATCGAGCTTTATGGCTTCGCTGGCGTCTTCAATGGCTAGATCGAGCCGTTGTGCAAAATAAAAGACATTGGCGCGCTGTGACAAAACCTTTGCGCGCTTTTCCGGCTGCAAACCCTTTCCCTCGAGAGCGGCCGTACAGACAGTGTAGGTTTCATCGATGGCGGAAAACGCATTTGCAGCCAAGCATTTCTCGTAGCCATCCGCCGCCGTCCCGGCGGCAAGGGCATGGCTGGCAAGGATCAGGCTCGAAGTGAGCCAAAACGAAACACGCGTGATTTTCATGGACAGGGACCAGCAAAAACAATGCAGAATCGTGGCACTTCGAAGTAAAGGTAAACATAACCGCTATGGTTAAGCGGCCGGGAAACCGTATCTGTACAGGCACTGTGGTAAAGAGCGGAGGGAGATCAGTTCTCTCAACCAATGAGCTTGCCCGGAAAGATCGCTGGCAGATGTTTGGAGATACGGTTGACACCGTCGGCGACATCATCGGCGCGTTGCTCACCGGCTACTTTGTCAATCCGGGCATTGGCGGAGTCGCGTTACCGACTACGCGGCATTCGACAACTCGGTGAAGGGCCTCGACTACGCCTTCGGCGCGCTGATGATCTGCAAGGTGACCGTGGGCCTGCGTGTCGACGAACAGCACGAACGCGAAGGCCTCGACATCGGCAGCCACGGAGCGCGCGCTTACAACTAAGTCGAGACTTCAAAGCTAACCCCGGCGCGGGACAAGTCCCGCCGGGGTTTTTCATTGGACGCAGTCGACGGCAAAATCCACTCGCCACTTTGAGCCGCGGCCTTGAGGCCGGCTTGGCCATTTGCGATCCTTCTCAAAGCAATCGAGTTGCGCGAGTCAACCGGTCCACGCCTCAAGAAGAGAACACTTCAAGTACATTCCAACATAAGCCGTATTGCCGGATCTCCAAAAACTTGGCACACCTGTCTAAAGCCAAGTTGGGGGAACACGTGAAACGACGCCGCAAAACTGCAACTATCCGCAACATGCCGCTGTTCTCGATCAAGCTCAAGAACGCCAAGTCGCGCTCTTCGCTCATGGCGCACGTCTACCGGCCCGCGCGGCAGCGCATCTTCGACCGGGAAAAAAGAATCTACAGCGTGAGATGGGATTGTTTCGTCCGCTTCAACCGCGACGGCAGCCGCAAGACCGCAACCGCCAGCGGCCCCGATTGGCTGGCCTCCGTCTTGCTCGCCGTCGAATTCGTCCGCATGCAGATCCCCGAGACCGAGGACCGCGACTGGACGAACGCGACCGGCGGCGAAGCCTGGGCCATCCTGCCAAGGAGACTCCCCGTTACCCCCGGCTACGCCCTCTACCGCCGCCTCGCCAATTTCGCCGACACCGAAGAACAGAAATACTCCGCCAAACACACCCGCGAACGCGAAGCCGCCGAGCGAAAGGCCTGGAAACCAAAACGCCGCCGCAGATCCTGGCCCGACCCCGAGCGCAGGGTGACGACCTAGGCAATTCCTCGGTACACGGATTATTCGCGAATGGCGGAAGTAGTGTGCGTCTCAAGGAATGGGTGCGCTCCACCTCTCTCCGGCTGGAAACAATCAAAGTCCAGCACAACACTGTAACTCCAGACTTCACCCCTCCACGCTGCGCGTGGCAGGGGTTGGCGCTGCCATTTGGCAACATAAAGATGTCCTTATGTTTTGTGGTGGTTCGGACCCCAGCACCTTTTTGAACCAACCCCGGGCACGCAAAGTGCAGCTTTTGTCATGCAAAACGCATGCGAAAGCCCGCCCATGCAATCCCACTTAACCCCGCCTTAACCACAACCCGCCAAACTCCCGTTAACCTTTTGTTATGCCGGGCGGGTGATTCCCGCGCGGGCCGCTGGGAAGACGCATGGCTTACGATCGCTCCTACGATACCGACGACGGTGCGGTGCCAGCCGCATTGCGCCGTTTCCTGAGGAATCGTGCGCTAGAATTCGTAGGGCTAAGCCTCTTCGCCGCGATCGTCGCCAGCGGCGTAGCACTTGCCACCTGGTCGGTCGAAGACCCGTCCTTCAATCACGCCACCGACACCGCTGTTCAGAACTGGCTGGGCTACCCTGGCGCGATCATCGCCGACGAGCTGATGCAGCTTCTGGGGCTTGGCGTTTTGCCGCTGCTCGCCATCCCCTTGGCCTGGGCCGCGAATTTCCTGAGCCACTCAACGCCGCACCGCCCCTGGATGTCGCTCCTCTGGTGGATGGCCGCCACCATCCTCGCCTGTGGCGCCTTGGCCCTGCTCCCCACGCCTGGGACCTGGTCTCTCGCCGCGGGCCTTGGCGGCAACACCGGTGACATCCTGAGCGGCGCGCTTCTCACCATTCTCTCTGTGGCGCTCAAAGGCATCTTCCCCAAAATGTTCGTGGGCGGATTCTTCACCGCCGGCTTCTTCTATGCAGCACTCCGCGCCACCGGTCTCCGCCGCGCCGAAACCTCTGGATTTGCTTCGCATATGATCGCCAAACTGCGGATCATCGCCGCCGCCACAGCCAGCGGCGCGGCACATCTCTGGATGGTCTGGCGCGAACGCCGCCGTTTGAAAGCCGAGCAGCGCGAAGCCCAGCGTTCGGAAGAGGACATCATCACCAGACTCGCGCCCAGGCGCACCCCTATGAAGGGGGCCGAACGGATCGAACCTGTGCTCCACGCTGGCGTCCACGTTCCAAAATCCCGCCCGCAACTGGCGGAAGAAGGCGAGGAAACCGAAGAAGACAGCTACGAAGAGGAAGACGAAGACTCTCCCCGCGTGTCCCGTACCGACAAGCCGGTCAAGCAGGGCAAACGCGCCAAGAAGGACAGCCAGCCCGGCTTCAAGTTCGGCAAGGGCGAGGAGTTCGAATTGCCGCCGCTGACGCTCCTGTCCGAGCCCAAGCGGATCACCCGTGCCGCCGATCTTTCCGACGAGATGCTGGAGCAGAACGCCCGCATGCTGGAAGGAGTCCTCGAGGATTTCGGTGTGCGCGGCCAGATCATCAATGTGCGGCCCGGTCCGGTGGTCACCCTTTATGAGCTGGAGCCGGCACCCGGCATCAAGTCATCGCGGGTGATTTCGCTCGCCGACGATATCGCCCGCTCGATGAGTGCCGTATCGGCGCGTGTCGCCGTGGTCCAGGGCCGCAACGCCATCGGCATCGAGCTTCCCAACGCCAAGCGCGAGACTGTCTATCTGCGCGAGCTTCTGGGCTCCGAGGCCTTCGAGAAATCCAACCAGCACCTCGCCATGGCGCTCGGCAAGAACATCGGCGGCGAGCCGATCTTCGCCGATCTCGCCCGTATGCCGCATCTCCTAATCGCCGGCACCACCGGTTCCGGCAAGTCGGTCGGCATCAACACCATGATCCTGTCGCTGCTCTATCGGCTGACGCCCGACCGCTGCAAGCTCATCATGATCGATCCCAAGATGCTGGAGCTTTCGGTCTATGAAGGCATCCCGCATCTCCTCTCCCCCGTGGTCACCGACCCGCGGAAAGCCGTGGTCGCCCTCAAATGGGCGGTTCGCGAAATGGAAGAGCGCTACCGCAAGATGTCGAAAGTCGGCGTCCGCAACATCGATGGCTACAACGCCCGCATCAAGCAGGCCATGTCCAAGGGTGAGAAGATGACCCGAACGGTGCAGACGGGCTTCGACCCCGACACCGGCCAGCCCATGTTCGAGCATGAGCAGATGGATTACGCGCCCATGCCCTTCATCGTGGTCATCATCGACGAAATGGCCGATCTCATGATGGTGGCGGGCAAGGATATCGAAGGCGCCGTCCAGCGACTCGCCCAGATGGCCCGCGCGGCAGGCATCCATGTGATCATGGCGACGCAACGCCCGTCGGTGGACGTCATCACCGGCACCATCAAGGCCAACTTCCCCACCCGCGTTTCCTTCCAAGTGACCTCCAAGATCGACAGCCGCACCATCCTGGGTGAACAAGGCGCCGAACAGCTCCTCGGCCAGGGCGACATGCTCTACATGGCGGGCGGCGGCCGCATCTCGCGCCTGCACGGCCCCTTCGTGGCGGACGAAGAAGTGGAGAAAATCGTCAATCACCTGAAAGCCCAGGGTGCGCCTGAATATGTGGAAGCCGTCACCGAGGATCCCGAGGAAGGCTTCGGTGAAGGCGGCGCCATGCCCGGCATGGACGGCGGCGGCGGCTCGGGCGACGAGCTTTACGACCAGGCGGTGCAGGTGGTCTTGCGCGACAAGAAAGTCTCGACCAGCTATATCCAGCGCCGCCTGCAGGTGGGTTACAACAAGGCCGCGAGCCTGATTGAGCGGATGGAGAAGGAAGGCTTGATCTCCGCCGCCAACGCCACGGGCAAACGTGAAATCCTGGTTCCGGGCGACAGCGCCCGGGCCTGATGATTGCCATAAATGAGTCGGTTTGTGTGCTTAGCTGCGTACCAAATTCAACCGGACAGATCACATGCGTATTCCCAGACGAACGTTCCTGACCCTTGCCGCCGCCACGCTCATCACCGGCGTATTCGGATTCTCTATCGCTGACGCCGCCAAATCCATCCAGCTTTCCGGTGAGCAAGCGCAGTCGGTTAAAAAGCTCGCTGCCTACATTAACGGCATCACCAGCCTGCGCGGCGACTTCACCCAGATCAGCCCGAAGGGCAATGTATCCAAGGGCGTGTTCCTGATCAGCAAGCCGGGCAAGATGCGTTTCGACTATGCGCCGCCCAACCCGTTTCTCATCGTTTCCGACGGTAAGTGGGTGACAATCAAGAACCGCGCCAAGGAAAAGGGCGACCAGTTTCCGCTATCGCAGACACCACTCCGTTTGGTGCTGGGAAAGAACATCGATCTGCTCAAAGAAACCAACATCCTGGCCATCGAACAAGCCGAAGGCCTCACTTCTGTGATGCTCGAGGACCGCAAAGGCAAAATGGGCGGACAACTCGTTCTAGTGTTCGACGAGACCCGCAACGAGCTTCAGCAATGGGTCGTGATCGACGGCAAAGGCCGCCGCACCACGGTGTCGCTCGCTAACATCGAGACGGGAGTCAAAATCGACCCCAAGCAGTTCGTGGTGAAGTTCAACCGCGTGCAACGCGGCAAGGATAACTGAGCCATTGAAATCCAGGCTGTGGATAACCACGTACTGGCAATCATGATGTTCCTCTGTCCGGCATGGGCGGCACTGTCCCCCGCTCGGCTGCCCGTGTCTAGAGCATCGTGAACGCCGGAGTCCCCTCCTGGCGGTAATAGCGCGAAAGCGCCGGCGCCCGGCCTCCCCGACCGGGCGCCACATTTTTGGGGATTAGCGCTTGCTTGCTTGAATTTAGCGCGGCAGATGGAGCGCCATGAGCCTTCGCATCGCCACCTGGAACATCAATTCCGTCCGCCTCCGCATCGGCCTCGTCGGCAAGTTCCTCGACGAGCACCAGCCGGATGTCATCTGCCTCCAGGAAACCAAATGCCCGCAAGGCCAGTTTCCGTCCTCGGCCTTCCATGAGCGGGGCTATGCCCACATCGCGGAATTTGGCCAGAAGGGTTATCACGGCGTCGCCATCGCCTCGCGCATTCCCTTCGCGGCGCAGTCGTCGCGGGCCTTCTGCAAGAAGGAAGACTGCCGCCATATCGCTGCTACATTGGCCACGAAGAAACCCACGGTGGTGCACAATTTCTATGTGCCGGCGGGAGGCGATGAGCCCGATCCCGAAATCAATCCGAAATTCGCCCACAAACTTCAGTTCCTCAAGGAGATGGAACGCTGGTTCAAGAAGGGCAGCGTTCCCGATGGGCATGAGGGATTGGTGGTGGGTGATCTGAACATCGCGCCTCTTGTGGAAGATGTCTGGTCCCACAAGGAACTTCTGAAAGTCGTGAGTCACACACCGATAGAAACCGAGGGCCTCACCAAGGTTCAGAAAGCCGGCGGCTGGGTGGATGTGATGCGCGAGAAGGCGCCGCCACCCGAGAAGCTCTACACTTGGTGGAGCTACCGCGCCCAGGATTGGGCGGCTTCAAACCGCGGCCGGAGGCTCGATCACATCTGGGCCACGCCCGCACTCGCCAAGAAATGCAAGCGCATGGACATCCACAAAATCACCCGAGGCTGGCCACGGACTTCGGACCATGTGCCGGTGGTGGCGGAGTTTGCGCTATAAATCCGAAAAGGATTTGCCGCTCTCGAGAAGCACCCGCACCTTGTCGAGGTCGCGGACGGACTGACCGAGTTTCCGCGCCAGATTGGCGAAGACGGTTTTTCCGAACTCGGGATACTCGTTGGCCACGCGGAGGAACAGCTTGTGGTCGATCCGCGCGGTGCTAACGGCTGAGGTGGCGATGGCTGTAATGGAATAGGGAGCTTGGCCGATCATCGCGATCTCGCCGAGGAATGCGCCGGGCTCGGCACTTCCTGCCTTTTGCTGCGCGGTACCTCGGCCCGTTCGAAGTTCGGCATCGCCTGAGAGGATCAGATATGCCGCCGTCGACTGCTGTCCTTGCTGGATGATGGCATCGCCTTCCCGGAAGCTCTGGCGTTCCGAAGCGAAGGCCAGGAGTTGCAGATGCACGGGCTCGCATCCGTTGAAGACCGGGATAGAACCCAACGTCTCCGCATCGGCGCGAACGCTCATGGCCGTCTGGCCCCGTCGATTGTCAGGTGAATCACCAAATCCCGCTATCCGATACCCGCTCGCCGGGCATATGAATCGGATTGGCTGCGGAGATCAAGGGATGAGCTTGTAGCCCCCGCCCTCGGTCACCAGGATTTCGGCATGGCCCGGATCGCGCTCGATTTTCTGGCGGAGCCGGTAGATGTGGGTTTCGAGCGTGTGGGTGGTGACGCCCGCATTGTAGCCCCACACATCCTGCAGGAGCGTGTTGCGGCTCACCACTTGTTCGCCGGAGCGGTAGAGGAACTTGATGATCGAGGTTTCCTTCTCGGTAAGCCTGATCTTCTTGTTGTCGTCACGGATCAGCATTTTGGCCGAAGGCTTGAAGGTGTAGGGGCCAACCTTGAAGATCGCGTCCTCGCTCTGCTCGTGCTGGCGCAGATGGGCGCGGAGACGGGCGAGAAGCACGCCGAAGCGGAACGGCTTTACCACATAGTCGTTGGCGCCGGAATCGAGCCCGAGGATGGTGTCGGAATCGGAGCCCTGCGCCGTCAGCATGATGATCGGGCCCTTGTAGCCATTGCGCCGCATGATCTTGCAGGCTTCGCGGCCATCCATGTCGGGCAGGTTAACGTCTAGGATGACGAGATCGGCGTGATCGGCCCGCAGAGCCTTGACGCCGGCCGTGGCGTTGGCGACATCGGTTACGGAGAAATCGTCGTGCAGTGAAAACTGCTCGCGGAGCGACTCGCGCAGCATGTCGTCATCGTCAACGATCAGAATTTTCTTGGTGGTGCTCATATCCAGCCTTGGTTTCTTGATTGCCCCAATGTTAGAGCCGCTCATGCGATTTTGAAAGCTAAAGGGCAAGACAACAAGCCGTGAGGAAAAACGTCACATCCATTCACGTTCGCGCGATCAGCGCCAGGGCAACCAGGGGCCGCCTGAGGCTCGGAAACCTCGATTTTCCCTGCGCTTTGGGCCGTTCCGGGCGCAAACATCTGAAACGCGAGGGCGATGGAGCAACGCCTGTTGGGACATTCCGGCTTGAACGGGTTCTTTACCGTGCCGACCGAATCCAGCGGCCCCGGACCCCTCTTCCCGCCTTTCACATCGGCGCCAGCGACGGCTGGTGCGAGACCGTGGGTGACCGGAACTACAACCGGCAGATCACGCTCCCCTACCCCGCAAGTCATGAATTGCTCAAACGCGATGACCGGCTCTACGACATCATCGTGGTCCTGAGCCACAACCAGCGCCCCCGCATCCAGGGCCATGGCAGCGCCGTGTTCTTCCATCTGGCGCGCGAAGGCTACGCGCCAACGGCGGGATGCGTGGCGGTTTCCCTGCGCGACATGAGGATCATTCTGCAGAAGTGCGGACGGCGCACAGAAATCGTAGTCCAATCATAGTTGTCATCCCATTTCGCGGGAACAACACTTATGGGTAACCAGTCCGCGTTCCAAAAATCGCCGACCCCACGCGTACATGAGTGGCGCCGCAGACGATGGCTTCGGGGAAGTCTCCGCTCATGCCCATGCTGAGGCTTGAGAGACCATGGCGTTTGGCGATCTCCGCCAGAAGTTGAAAATGCGGCACGGGATCGGCATCAACCGGTGGAATACACATGAGTCCCGCAATGCTGAGACCAAACTCCTCCCGGCATGAGCGAATAAAGTTGTCTGCCGCCTTGAGGGACACGCCCGCCTTCTGGCTCTCATCGCCTGTGTTCACCTGAATGAAGAGCTGCAGCGGCTTCTTCTGCCGCGTCATTTCCTCCGCCACCGCCTTGGCAATCTTGGGCCGGTCAATCGAATGAATGCAGTCAAACAGCGCCACCGCGTCTCTGGTCTTGTTGCTCTGGAGCGGTCCGATCAGATGGAGCCGCACATCCGGCGTCTCGCGGCGAAGCTCAGGCCACTTGCCTTGCGCCTCTTGGACGCGGTTCTCGCCGAAGTCACGCTGTCCGGCAGCAATCACCGGCCTGATGGCATCGGCATCAAAGGTCTTGCTGACGGCGATGAGAGTAACGGATGCCGGGTTGCGTTCGGCCGCTCTCGCGGCCTGTGATAGCCGTCCGCTGACATCATCCAATCCGGGGTGTGGTGTGCTCAAGATTGACGCTTATGGCCAAGCTTGCGGGGGCTTTCAAGGACTGGTACTGCCAGCGGCAATCAATCCCAAGAGACCGACAGACGTGACGACCGAGAGATACAACCCGCGTGTGGCCGAGCCGCGTTGGCAGGCCTATTGGGCCGAGCACAAGAGCTTCGAGGCGAAGGCCGATCCAGCGAAGTCCAAATATTACGTGCTCGAGATGTTCCCCTATCCTTCGGGCCGCATCCACATGGGCCATGTGCGCAACTACACCATGGGCGATGTGATTGCCCGCTTCCGCCGCGCCCGTGGCTACAATGTGCTGCATCCCATGGGCTGGGACGCCTTCGGCATGCCCGCCGAAAATGCCGCGATCGAGCGCGGCGTTCATCCCAAGGACTGGACCTACGACAACATCGCCACCATGAAGAAGCAGCTGAAGTCGATGGGGCTGGCCTTCGATTGGACCCGCGAGATCGCCACCTGCGATCCCTCCTACTATGGCCACGAACAGGAAATGTTCATCGACTTCATGAAAGCGGGCCTCGTCGAGCGCAAGGTTTCGCTGGTGAACTGGGACCCGGTGGACCAGACGGTACTCGCCAACGAGCAGGTGATCGACGGCCGCGGCTGGCGCTCGGGCGCGCTCGTCGAGAAGCGCGAGCTTGCGCAATGGTTCCTCAAGATCACGTCTTATTCCGACGAGTTGCTGAAAGCCCTCGATGGTCTCGACAAGTGGCCAGAAAAAGTGCGGCTGATGCAGCAGAACTGGATCGGCCGCTCCGAGGGTCTGCGCTTCTCCTTCGCGCTCGAAGATGCGAACGGCAGGGCGCTGGACGAACGCCTGACCGTCTTCACCACGCGCCACGACACGATTTTCGGCGCAAGCTTCTGCGCCATTTCCGCCGATCACGATTTGGCGAAACGTTTGGCGAAACGAGATCCAAAACTCGCCGAATTCCGCCGCGAAACAGCGGCCCTGGGAACGAGCGAAGAAACGATCGAGCGCGCGGAGAAACGAGGTGTCCCACTCAGCCTCTTCGCGCGTCATCCCTTCCTGCCGGATGTGAAGCTGCCGCTCTATGCCGCGAACTTCGTGCTGATGGGTTATGGCGAAGGCGCGATCTTCGGCTGTCCTGCCCATGACCAACGCGACCTCGACTTCGCGCGGAAATATGGCCTGCCGGTTCTCCCGGTCGTAGCGCCCAAAGGCACGGACCCAAAAACATTCGAGATTGGCACTGAAGCCTATCTCGACAAGGAAGGTGCCGACACGGTTCTCATCAATTCGCAGTTCCTCGATGGCTTGAGCGTTCCCCAAGCCAAGGATGAAATTTCGAAGCGCATGGAAAAGATGGGGATCGGCGAGCGGCGCGTGAATTTCCGGCTACGCGATTGGGGCGTGTCGCGCCAGCGCTATTGGGGCTGCCCCATTCCGGTGATCCATTGCGGATCTTGCGGCATCGTGCCGGTGCCGAAGAAGGATTTGCCGGTGATCCTGCCCGAGGATGTCACCTTCGACAAACCGGGCAATCCGCTCGACCATCATCCCACATGGAAGAACGTGCCCTGCCCCTCATGCGGCAAGCCGGCGCGGCGCGAGACCGATACATTCGACACATTCATCGACTCGTCCTGGTATTATGCCCGCTTTACCTCGCCGCACAGCAGCGAACCCGTCGACGAGAAAGAAGGCCGCTACTGGTTGCCGGTCGACCAGTATATCGGTGGCGTCGAGCACGCGATTCTGCATCTGCTCTATTCGCGCTTCTACGCACGCGCCATGGAGCGCACCGGCCACTTCAATGTCGCCGAGCCCTTCGCCAATCTCTTCACCCAGGGCATGGTGATCCACGAAACATTTAAGTCAAAGGACGGCGAATGGGTTTTGCCGGCAGAGGCCGTGCAGAAGGACGGCGGATGGCAGCATGCGAAGACTGGCGAACCCCTGATCGTCGGCGGCATCGAGAAGATGTCGAAATCGAAGCGGAACGTCGTCGATCCCGACGAGATCATCGCGAGTTATGGCGCCGACACCGCGCGCTGGTTCATGCTGTCCGACACGCCGCCCGAGCGCGATATCGAATGGACCACGGCCGGTGTCGAAGGCGCATGGCGTTTCACCCAGCGCCTGTGGCGGCTGGTGAACGAAGCAGCGGAATGGAAGCCTCAAGATGGCAAGGGCGATGCGACGGCAGCGCTCGGACTCCGCCGTGCCGCGCACAAGGCGCTTGCCGCCGTCACCGACGATCTCAATTCGCTGCGCTTCAATCGCGCCATCGCGCGCATCTATGAGTTGGCCAATGCGCTGGGCACAGCCTTGCAGTTGGGCGGAAAATCTCCAGAGCTTGCAAGCGCCATTGGTGAAGCGGCGCGGCTTCTCGTCTTGATGTTCGCACCGATGATGCCGCATCTGGCGGAGGAGTGCTGGAAGCTCTTGGGCGGCGGGAAGCCAGTCGTCGAAACCGCCTGGCCCAAGGCCGATCCCGCTCTTGTGGCCGACGATGAGGTAACCGTGGCCGTACAGGTCAACGGCAAACGCCGCGACGAAATGCGCTTGCCCAAGGGCGCGGCGAAGGAGCAAGCTGAGGCATCTGCCTTGAGGCTCGAGAATGTGTCCCGGGCTTTGGCCGGAATGAATGTCAGGAAAGTCATCGTGGTGCAGGACCGTATCGTCAACATTGTCGCAGGCTGAGACATGAAGCGGCGCGCCCTCCTTCTCGCTTTGCTTCTGCCCGGCTGCGGCTATCGTCCGCTTTACGGCAGCGGCAACGAGCGCGACGTTGTCTCGGAATTGCGGGGCGTTTCGATCCCCGAGCAGGACACGCGTGTTGGCCAATTAATCCGCAACGAGTTGCTCTCCTCGATCCGTCCCGCCGGCACGGCGGAGAATGACCGCTACCGTCTCGACTTCACTCCCGATCTCCGTAAGGAAACCATCACCGCACGCACCGAAACCGGTGCGACGCGAGCTTCTCTGCGTCTCAGCGTGGCCTATCGGCTTGCATCCATCGACGGAAAAACTGTCGCGAAAGAAGGCAAGGTGTTCTCGCAGGTGTCCTACGACATCCTGCGCGAGCCGGTGGCGGATCTGCGGGCCGAGACCAACGCGCTCGAACGCGCCGCGCGTGAAGCTGCCATGGACATCCGCGTCCGCATCTCCGCTCATTTCGCCGGCGGCTAACCCGTGGCGGTGATCCGCGCTCAAGGCCTGGAAGCATTTCTACGCAAGCCCGGACCGGCCCGCGTTCTACTGATTTACGGTGGTGATTTCGGCGCTGTGAAGGAGCTGGCGAAGCGCGCCGTCGTGGTCTTCGCCGGAAGTCTCGATGATCCCTTCTCGGTTCAGCGGATCGAGGACACGGCTATCGCTGCCGACCCTGCCCTGCTCATGGACGAATACGCCTCGCAATCGATGCTGGGCGGCAGACGCGCCATCTGGGTGACAGGCAGCGGCGATACTCTGATGAAGTCGCTGACGCCAATTCTCGAGTCCGATCTCGATGGCAACATGATCGTGGTCGAGGCGGGCGCGCTCGCGAAGTCGTCACGCTTGCGGAACGGTCTCGAAGGTCATGATCTTGCAATTGTCTGTCCGGTCTATGATCCCGACGCGCGCGACCTCGGCGAACTCGTGGACTCCATGTGCGCGGCGGCGGCGCTTGCAATCGCACCCGATGCCCGGGCAAGACTGCTCGATCTGATCGGTGCTGACCGTGCGCTGTCCCGCAGCGAAATCGACAAGCTTGTTCTCTATTGCCATGGAACCGGGAGCATATCCCTGGAAGATGTTGAAGCAGCTTGCGGCGATGCCTCGGCTGTCTCGCAGGACGATCTCACCGATGCGGCATTCGGCGGCGATATCGAAGCCGCGGACGGCGCTTACTGGTCGCTTCTGGCCGAAGGCAACGACCCGTCGCGCCTGCTTGGAGCATTGTCGATCCATGCTGGCGTGTTGCAGGGACTGCAGGGAGAAGTCTCGCGCGGCGTCAGCGCCGATCAGGCCGTGAAGACCGCAAGACCCCCGGTCTTCTTCAAGCGCCAGAGGTTGATTGCAAGCCAGCTTCGGATGTGGGATTTCGAATCTCTCGCTTCGGTTCAGGCGTCGGTGTCGAATGCAATCAAGCAGTCGCGCCAGTATGCAGCACTCGCAGGCCCTGCCGGAAACCGCGCCGTGCTTTCCCTTGCCCGTCTGGCAAGATCGCTGCGGCAGCAGGCCAATTAGTCTGTATACGGATCAATAACTTCCGCGCGCGAGCCGGCGCGAGACTTCGTCGAGCTGCTCCAGCGTCGCATAAGAGATTGTCACCGTGCCCGAACCTTCCTTGTCGCTGATCTCGACCTTCAATCCGAGCTTCTGAGACAACTCCGTTTCGAGCGCCCGCGTATCGGCATCCTTTTCGGCGGCGTCGGGTTTGGGACGGCTCGATTTCTCGCGATTAAGCCCTTCGGCTTGGCGCACGGATAGTCCAAGACGGATGATCTCGTCTGCAAGCTCGTTCGGCGACTCCGCCGCCACGAGCGTCCGTGCATGGCCCGCAGTGAGCTTTCCGTCCTCGATATATTTTCGCACTTCAGGCGGAAGATGCATGAGCCGCAGCGTGTTCGACACATGGCTGCGGCTCTTACCCACCGCGTCGGCAAGCTGGTGCTGTGTATAGGTGAACTGATCGATGAGCTGCTGATAGGCGCGGGCTTCTTCGAGTGGATTCAAGTCCGAACGCTGGATGTTTTCGATCAGCGCTATCTCCAGCGCTTCGCCGTCCGAGAGATCGCGAACAACCGCCGGAAGCTCGTGCTGGTTCGCGCGCTGAGCGGCGCGCCAACGCCGCTCGCCGGCGACAATCTCGAACTCGCCATTGCTCCGTGGACGGACGACCAGCGGTTGCAGCAACCCCTTGTCGCGGATCGAGCGCGCGAGATCCTCAAGTTCGGCTTCGACAAAATTCTTGCGGGGATTATTGGGATTGGGCCTCAGCAGCTCAATCGGAATGGTGCGCAACCCGCGCGTATCTGCTGCGGGCGCTGGAGCAGTATTGATGGACTCTTCGCCAATCAGCGCGGCAAGCCCGCGGCCAAGCCTGCGCCGCTGGAAGGCCTGAGCATTCGGATCGCCGGGCTCCATGGGTTTGGTCAGCGGATCGATCATGCCGCTCTCAATTCACGTTCCCGTTGGATGACTTCAGAAGCCAGCTTGATGTAAGCCTGCGAGCCGAGACAAGTACGATCGTAGATCAGCACCGGCTTGCCGTAGGACGGCGCTTCCGACACCCGCACATTGCGCGGGATCACAGTCTGATAAACCTTGTCGCCAAGCACGCTCCGCACATCTTCCGCGACTTGCTCCGAAAGCGAATTGCGTTTGTCGAACATGGTGAGCACCACGCCTTGGATCGAAAGCCGGGGATTGAGATTGACCTTCACGCGCTCGACTGTTTTCAGAAGCTGGCTCAATCCTTCGAGCGCGAAGAATTCGCACTGGAGCGGCACCAGGATCGCATCGGCCGCGGTCAGCGAATTGATCGTGAGAAGATTGAGCGAGGGCGGGCAATCGAGAAGGATGTAGCCGTAGTCCGCTTTAAGCTCGGCAATCGCATCCGCCAG
>JBJXGL010000268.1:0-13852 GCA_046160365.1 Aestuariivirga sp.
TGGAGATGGAAGAAGCGCTCGAACCGCACGATACGTTCACGCCGATCCAGCGCCAGCTTGTGGGCGCTTATTTTCTCAACGAGTACTCATTCGAGGCCGCCGCCCTTTTCAACCCGAGCATCGTGGCGCATCCAGATCAATCGGCCGCCGGCGGCACGCGATTCATTCTGAGCCTGCGCGCCGTGGGCGAGGGCCATATTTCGTCGCTCACATTCCGCTCAGGGACGATCGGCAAAGACGGCGCGCTCTCGATCGACCCCACCGTGCGCCTGGCCTCGAGCCCGCGCATCGCGAGCCGCATCCAGACCGCCTACGGCGACGAAATGGAGCTTGTTTTCGATGCCACCGAAGACATCAGTGAACGTATCATCTTCCCCGTGACCGAGTCGCAGGCGAACGGCATCGAGGACGCGCGCTTCGTGCTGTTCGAGGATCAAGGCGAGCGCATCTACTACGCGACATACACCGCCTACAGCGGCAAGGGTATCCGCTCGGAGCTTCTCGAAACCCGCGACTTCCTGACTTTCCGCATGCTGCCGCTCGGAGGCGCGGCCGCGCGCAACAAGGGCATGGCGCTGTTCCCGCGCAAGATCGGCGGCCGCTACGCCACCATCGCGCGCCAGGACAACGAAAACCTTTACCTCATTTATTCGGAAGACCTGCGCACCTGGGAGAACGGCCAGATCATTCTGCGCCCGCGATATCCGTGGGAGTTTTTCCAGATCGGCAATTGCGGCTCGCCGATAGAATTGGACGAGGGCTGGCTTCTCTTCACCCACGGCGTGGGACCCGTGCGCCGATATTCAGTTGGCGCGGTGTTGCTCGACAAAGACGATCCCTCGAAGGTGATCGCCCGCACCAGCGAACCGCTGTTGCGCCCGGAGCCATCGGAGCGCGAGGGTTATGTGCCGAACGTCGTCTATACCTGTGGGGCGCTGCGCTACAATCATTCGATCTTGCTGCCCTATGCCGTGTCCGACACCTATACCTGCTTCGCCTGGATCGGCATCGGCGCGCTGCTGGCGGCTATGAACGGGTAGACGCGATGGTTTCGCGTTCGGTCATGATCCAGTCGAGGCGCTGGTCATGAGCATCGTGCGGAACGGATGGAACTTCCTGGGCGGCATAGGCAATGCCGATGGCGGTGATGGATTTGATCGCGCGGAGCTTCGCCAGCGTGCGGTCATAGAATCCGCCGCCATATCCGAGCCGGTATCCTTCGCGATCGAACGCAAGCAAGGGCACGAGCAGAACATCCGGCGCCACTTCGGAGGACGTGGGCGGCGGCACGGGAATGTTCCAGGCGCCGGGCACAGTTTCGCCGCCAGGCAGCCAGGCGCGGAACACCAATGGCTCGTTTTTCGCGATCACGACCGGAAGGGCTGCAATCCAGCCAGCCTTGGCGAGCACCGTCAAAAGCGGCACGACGCTGATTTCGCTTTGATACGGCGCGAAACCGGAAATGCTCCGTCCACTGACGGTTGGCGGAAGACCCCGCGCGGCGAGAATCTCGCCGGCCCGCCCTTGATCGGCTTCAAAGGCCGCAACGCGGCTCGCCTGCGCTTCGGCACGAAACTGTTTTTTCTCGGAAGCAAGGTTCATCATCGAAGCGGCGAGCCACCATTGGCCGTGGGAACGTGCGATCCCGGGTCCCTACTTACGTAGGTGGGCGCCGTGTGTTCCAGGCCACGGCCCGGAACAGGGACAGCTCCCTTCAGAATCGATCATAGGCCCCAGGGAAAAATTGTTCCACACGCACCGGGCAGCCCGCCGCGAACCAATGTAGGCGCTCTCGCCGGGGAAATCCAGATGCAGCGGATCAGATGACGAAATCGTCGTTGATGTCGGCGATTGCATGGGTGGCGAGATAGCCGTTGATCGTCACGGTATTGCCGCCGCCGAAGTTGAGGATGAGATTGTTGCCGGATGCGGTCTTGCCGATGGCTGCGGCGCTGGCGAAGTTGTAGCCCGTCACATCGATGATGTCGTCACCGGCCAGATTTGCGTCCTCGAAATCGAGGATCACGTCCACGTCCGAACCTGGCGCGAAGACGAATCGGTCAAGGCCGGCGGCGCCCGCAAGCCTGTCGTTATCGGTTGAGCCCACCAGAATGTCGTTGCCGGTGCCGCCATTCAGAACATCGGCGCCTGGCCCGCCGTTCAGCGCATCGTTGTCTTCGTTGCCGGCGAGCGCATCGTCGCCCGTTTGGCCGAAGAGAAGATCGTTGCCGAGGCCGCCGGTCAGCCGGTCGTTGCCGCCGGTGAATCCCGCGAGCGAGCCCTGCGCCAGTTCGCCGAACAGCCGGTCGTCCCCTGCCCCGCCATTGATGATGTCGATGCCGCCGGTGAATGTGCCGGAAGGAAAGACGCCGCCCGCACCGGCCAGGCGCCGGAACACATCGCCGCCGACGAGGTCGTTGAGGTTTCCTCCCGTTATGCGGTCCGCGCCGCCATTCACAACGATGCTCGTGGCATCGCTGTCGATGGTGTAAACGTCGCCGCCGAATGTCAGCTGCCTGCCCCCGATGAAGTCGTTGCCGCCCCTCAGGAAGACATTGTTCCCGGCGATCTGGTAAACATCGCCCGCGCCATAGCCGAACAATCCTCCGGCCGTCAGGTCGTCATCGCCGCCAAAGACGCTGCCGAATCTGAGCAGCAAATGCGCGTCGCCCGAAACGTAGGAGAAGAACGAAACATTGTTGTGATCGTCGACGATGTCGTTGCCGCCGGTCAGCACGCCATCGGCGCGCACCGCGTAAGCATCGCCGGACAGGATAGCGCTCCGGTCAGACACGGCGCCGAGCACCCTGTCGTCGCCACCCTGGTAGTTGGCGACGATGATGAAATCTCCGCCGGCACCGCCTTCCACGGTGCGCACGTCGCCAACCATGGTGATGTCGTTGTCGGCGCCGAGCATCAGGTCATTGCCGCCGGTGTCGCTGCTGTTGCCGAAGCTGTTGGGCGATATCAGATCGTCGCCGAAGAACGTGATCGCCCCGCGGCCCACATCCTGCTCGCCAAAGCCGAAGAGATTGAATGTGTCGTTTCCCTTCAGGACCTCGTTCCAGAAAGCCCTTGCATCGTTCTTGCGGATATTGCCGGCAATCAGGTCTTCCGTGCCGGTGATCGCGAGATCACCAAGATTGGGATTGAGTGGCGTGGGGAAAAGATCGAGCACGATCCCTGCGATGTTGCCAGAGGCGAGTTCGGTGCCATTGCCCGCCCCGGAATAGGTTAGGCCAAAGCCGAAGATCGTGAGGCTGTCGGGAAAACCGCTATTGACGGAGAAGCGGAATTTTGACTCCGTGGCGGTGAATACGTCGACGGAGCTCACGTTGAACGGAGAAAATAGGTCAACTGGCGAATTGGTGCCGATGGTTGCGGTGATGAAGGCCATGGCTGCGCACTCCCTTGCCCCCTGAACCGGCAAACCTGCGGCAGCACCGAGGTCGTGTCTGTGACGGAGATCACAGACATGGGAAAACGCCTATCCCAGCTCCTGCGCCAGCACATGCAGGCGCTTGGCCGCTTCGTCGAGCCTGTCGGCGACGCGGACTTCGACATCCTTGGCTTGCATCTGCGCCATGTTGCGCGCATCGCGGAGCACGCGGATCTGCTCGTCTTGAAGTTCGATCTTCTTGATCGCCTCGGAGAGCCGGTCCGCCACCATGAGGCCGGACATGACGAGCAGCCGGATGTCGCCGATGGTGCCGACACTCTGTTTGACGCGGAACACTTCCGAATCGAGCAGCCTTGCAAGCTCGCGCAGGTGATCCTCTTCACCATCCGGGCACTGCATGGTGTAGGGGCGGTCATTGACGGTGACGACGACTTGCGCCATCGGCCTAACCTCCGCTGTTCGAATGCAGCACCGCGCGAATGCGCGACATGGCGGTGTCGATGCGGCCGACCGCGCCCTGACTGGCGTTTACCAGTTCAGCAGCCTTCGCCTTCATCTCCTCGATCTCGGCCGCAAGCCGGGCCCGGTCGGAGCGAAGCGCCGCCGTTTCGCCAGCGAGGTTCGACGCCTGCTTCAGCCCATCGCTGCGCCGAGCAAGGGCGCCTTCGAAGGCGCGGAGTGCGCCTTCGAAGCGGTCCAGCGCTTCATCCAGTTTGTGAGTATCGGCCATCACATCCCCGGCAAATCATGGCAATTCCCCGATTGTTACAACGGGGAGAAGGCAGGGGCAAGCGGGCTATATGCAGGAATTCGGGCGTTTACCCCCGATTTGCTCCGCCTCTCCTAAAGCTCACGATCCTGGCCTTTTCTCGCGGGCTTTCCTCGGTCCTCAGCTCCGACACGAAGTCGGCCACGAAGGGCGTTGCGGGGGATTCGAGGATCTGGCGCGGCGTTCCAACTTGCTCGATCAGACCCTCATTCAGGATCGCCACCCGGTCGGCGAGTTCGAAGGCTTCCTCCTGGTCGTGGGTGACGAAGAGCGTGGTGTGGCCGGTTTTATCGTGCAGGCCTCTCAGCCAGCGCCGGAGATCACGCCTGACTTTCGCATCCAGCGCCCCAAAGGGCTCGTCGAGCAGGAGCACCCGTGGCTCAATGGCGAGGGCTCTGGCCAGAGCCACGCGCTGCCGCTGGCCGCCGGAGAGCTGGGTCGTATAGCGCGCTTCCAGGCCATCGAGCTGTACAAGCGACAGCAGATCAAAAACCCGCTCACGGATTTGATCGGGCGATGGCCGCGTCGCGCGAGGCCGCGCGCGCAGGCCAAAGGCGATGTTGTCCATCACTGTCATATGGCGGAACAGCGCGTAGTGCTGGAACACGAAACCGATCCGGCGTTCGCGGAGCGACAGCGTTGCGGCGTTAATGTCGCCAAAATAGACCTCGCCTCTGTCGGCAAATTCGAGGCCCGCGACGGCGCGAAGAAGCGTCGTCTTGCCGGAGCCCGAGGGACCAAGCAGTGCCACAAGTTCTCCCGCTTCGACGGTGAGCGATACACCTTTCAGGGCCTGGAATGTGCCAAAGGTTTTTTCGAGACGCTTGATCGTGACGGCAACCGACATGGACTTTTCCTAGAGGCGATGGGAGGAGGCAAGCTCTTGGGCGTAGCGCCATTCGAGCAGCGATTTTGCAAGAAGAGTGAGAAGGGCAAGTCCTGCGAGCAACGTTGCAACCGCAAAAGCGGCTGCGAAGTTGTACTCGTTGTAGAGGATCTCGATTTGCAGCGGCATGGTGTTGGTCAGGCCACGGATGTGGCCTGAGACCACCGACACGGCTCCGAACTCACCCATGGCGCGGGCATTGCAGAGAAGAACGCCGTAAAGCAGGGCCCATTTGATGTTGGGTAGCGTAACTGTGAAAAAGGTGTGCCAGCCGGATGCGCCGAGCGTCAGAGCCGCCTCTTCTTCGGCCGTACCTTGCGCCTGCATCAACGGGATCAATTCGCGCGCTACGAACGGAAACGTCACGAAGATGGTGGCAAGCACAATGCCCGGCACGGCGAAAATGATCTCAACGCCGTGCTCCTTGAGCCAAGGCCCGATCCAGCCCTGCGCGCCGAACAGCAGCACATAGACAAGGCCCGAGATCACGGGCGAGATCGAGAAGGGAAGATCGATCAGCGTCAGCAGCGTGTTCTTGCCCTTGAAACTGAATTTGGCGATGGCCCAGCTCGCAACAACGCCGAACACGATATTGAACGGCACCGCAATCACAGCGACGAGAAGCGTGAGCCTCACCGCCGCCAGCGTATCGGGGTCGGCAAAAGCGCCAAGGAACGTGTCAACGCCTTTGCGGAAGCCTTCCAGAAAGACAACAGCCAGCGGCATGAGCAGCACGGCCGCAAGAAACAGGATTGCTGTGCCGATCAGCAACCATCGGATCGCAAAGGTTTCGCCGATTTCATTTCGATGAAGAGCGATGTCAGTCATTGCCGAATCTCCGGCGCTGCCAGGCCTGCACCGCATTGATGACGAAGAGGGCCACAAAAGCGATCACCAGCATCAGCGTGGCAATCACCGTGGCGCCGGCATAATCGAACTCTTCCAGCTTGATGACGATCAGAAGCGGCGCGATTTCCGAAACGAGCGGGATATTGCCAGCGATGAAAATGACAGAGCCGTATTCGCCGACCGCACGCGCAAAGGCGAGCGCGAAACCTGTGAGCAAGGCCGGATAGACATTGGGCAGGATCACCTGAAACACGGTGCGCAAGCGGCTTGCGCCCAGAAGGGCCGCCGCTTCCTCGATGTCCCGTTCGGCTTCTTCGAGAACCGGCTGCACGGTGCGCACGACGAAGGGAAGGCCAATGAAGATCAGTGCCAGCACAACGCCCAAAGGCGTGAACGCCACCTTGATATCGAAGAGAGCGGCAATCGCGCCGACCGGGCCGTTAGGCGCATAAATGGCGGCAAGGGCAATGCCTGCAACGGCGGTCGGCAGCGCAAAGGGGAGATCGACAATCGCATCAAGAATGCGGCGGCCGGGGAAGCGGTAGCGCACCACAACCCATGCCACCAGCAATCCGAACACGGCATTGACTGCCGCGGCGATCAGCGCCGCGCCAAAGGAAAGCCGCAGCGCCGCAAGCGTGCGCTCACCCGTGGCGATGCGCCAGAACTCGGCTGGCCCGATACTCGCCGCCTTCAATACAAGTGCGGCGAGCGGGATCAGCACCACGAAACTCAACGCGGCAACGGCAAAACCAAGCGTCAACCCGAAACCCGGGATGACACTTGGTTCGCGCAGGCGTACCAGGGAGGAGACCACGACGCCTTGGTGCTAGTTGGTGGGCTTGTAGATCTGGTCGAAGATGCCGCCTTCGGCGAAGTGCTTCTTCTGCGCTTCGGCCCAGCCGCCGAAATCGGCATCGATCGAGACAAGCTGAAGCTTGGGGAAGCGCGCGAGATCGGCAGGATCGGCGGCCTTCTCGTCGGTCGGGCGGAAGAAGTGCTTCGCCGCAAGCTTCTGGCCATCCGGGCTATAGAGGAAGTCGAGATAAGCCTTCGCCACCTCTTCATTGCCCTTCGTCTTGGCGTTCTCCTCGACGATTGCCACCGGCGGCTCGGCCTTGATGGAGAGCGACGGCACGACAATGTCGAAGTTCTCGGCGCCGAACTCCTTCTGCACCAGGAATGCCTCGTTTTCCCACGATATGAAAACGTCGCCAATGCCACGCTGGGCGAAAGTGGTGGTGGAACCGCGTGCACCCGTATCGAGAACCGGCACATTGCGGAAGACATCGGCGATATACTGCTTCGCCTTTGCTTCATCACCGCCATTGGCCTTGAGCGCCCAAGCCCATCCCGCGAGATAGTTCCATCGTGCACCGCCGGACGTCTTCGGGTTTGGCGTGATCACCTGCACGCCTTGCTTGGCGAGATCACCCCAATCGGTGATTTGCTTGGCATTGCCCTTCCGCACCAGGAAAACGATGGTGGATGTATAGGGTGCCGAATTGTGCGGCAGCTTCTTAGCCCAATCTTCCGGCAGTTTCTTTGTGGCCTTGGCGATCTGGTCGATATCGCCGCCGAGCGCCAGCGTCACCACATCAGCGTCAAGTCCGTCGATCACGGCGCGGGCCTGTTTGCCCGATCCACCATGCGATTGCTGGATCGTCACATCTTCGCCGGTTTTTTGTTTCCATGATGCCGCGAATGCTTCGTTGAACTCCTTGTAGAACTCGCGAGTGGGGTCATAGGAAACGTTGAGAAGCGTTTTGCCGGCGGAGAGCACCGGTGTTGCGGCACCAAGCATGAGGGCAAGAGCGGCCCCGGCGAAGCCGAGATTAAGGGAGCGGCGGCGGATTGCGATTTGCATAACGAGCCTCCTTTCGTGCAATCAATAACCCTATACTACACTGATTTAGTAGAGATTCAAGCACTTTGTTCGTTTTAACGAACGATTTTTTTGGATACGGGAAAGCTCAGTGAATTCAAGTGATTGCAACGCGATCTAAAGCGTCTTCCGAGCCACAGTTTTGCCTTTGTGGGTCTCGGATTCGCGCATCACACGCGCAAGAGTAGCTTTTTCCAGCAAGGCGAGATAGGCAGAGTAGGGTTTGTCGAAGGCAAGCCTCACTGCGCAGGAGGCTTCCTCCTTGCAGTCGTCGCATTTGCGGTAGGCGGTTCGCGAGAGACATGGCAAAGGCGCGATCGGCCCTTCGACCAGCCGCAGCAGCGGCCCCACATGAATGTCCTTGGGATGTTTCAGCAGCTCGTATCCGCCATCGCGCCCGCGGCGGCTGGAGACGTAGCCGCCCGCTTTCAGCGCCAGCAGAATTTGCTCGATAAATTTGCGCGGCAGATTCTCCTGTTCGCAGATTTCCCGGATGGTGAGTCCCCTGCCCGGCTTCGCCCTTGCAAGGGCAGAAATGGCTTTGAAGGCATAGCGGGCGCGCTGCGAGATCATGCCGATCTATTTAGTGGAGATTCGACAATTGAAAAAGCCCCTCCGATCCTGCGCCATGGCTGCCGTTGACTCGCCAAGGGCGGATGGTATCACCATTGGAAGAGCGAGCAGGAGGGGCCTAATGCACAATGACATGGCGAATGCCATCCGCACACTCAGCATGGATGCGGTTCAAAAGGCCAATTCCGGCCATCCCGGCGCGCCGATGGGGCTGGCCGATGTGGCGACCGTCTTGTTCACCGAGTTCCTCAAATTCGACGCCGCTGCCCCCCATTGGCCGGACCGCGACCGCTTCATTCTCTCCGCCGGTCACGCCTCCATGCTGCTCTACAGCCTGCTGCATCTCACTGGCTACAAGGACATGACTCTTGAGCAGCTCAAGAACTTCCGCCAGCTGGGTTCGATCACCGCCGGACACCCCGAATATGGCCATGCCGATGGCATTGAAACCACCACCGGCCCACTTGGCCAGGGCATTGCAAATTCCGTGGGCTTCGCCATGGCGGAACGCCATCTGAACGCTCTCTTCGGCGACGATCTCGTGAGCCACAAGACTTATGTGATCGCGGGCGATGGCTGTCTCATGGAAGGCATTTCGCAGGAGGCCATTGGCCTCGCCGGGCATCTGAAGCTCAAGAACCTCATCGTGTTGTGGGACGACAACAACATCTCGATCGACGGCCGCGTGTCGCTCTCCGACTCGACCGATCAGATCGCCCGCTTCGCGGCATCAGGCTGGGCTACCTCGCGGATCGACGGACACAATCTGGAAGAGATCCGTGCGGCGCTGGCCGCCGCGCAGGATTCCGATCGGCCGGTGATGATCGCCTGCAAGACAGTGATCGGCTATGGCGCGCCCAACAAGAAGGACTCGTATCAGGCCCATGGCTCGCCGCTGGGTGATGCCGAGATTGCGCTTGCCCGCAAGGAACTGAACTGGCCGCATGCGCCGTTCGAGATTCCCGCCGATATTTTGACGGCGTGGCGCAAGGCCGGAGCGCGTGGCGCCGAGGCCCGCAAGGTCTGGGAAGCGCGCCTCGCGTCCTCGGCCAACAAGGCGGAGTTCGCGCGGCGTTTGAAGGGTGATCTGCCCGCGAACTTCAATGACACGATCATCGCTTACAAGAAGGCACTGGCCGAAAAGCCGCCCGCGCTCGCCACTCGCAACTCCTCGCAGAATGCGCTCGATGTGATCAACGCCGCTGTATCCGAAACTATCGGCGGCTCGGCTGATCTCACCGGCTCCAACAACACCAAGTCAAAGGACCTCGCCGTGTTTTCCGCCGCCAACTATGCCGGCCGATACGTGCATTACGGCATCCGCGAGCATGGCATGGCGGCAGCACTCAACGGGCTAGCGCTGCATGGCGGCATCATTCCCTATGGCGGCACCTTCTTCTGCTTCACCGACTATTGCCGACCCTCCATAAGGCTAGCGGCATTGATGGGCATTCGCTCGATATTCGTGATGACCCACGACTCGATCGGTTTGGGCGAAGACGGCCCGACGCACCAGCCCGTCGAACACCTCGCCGCCTGCCGCGCCATTCCGAACCTCATCACCATGCGACCCTGCGACGCGATCGAAACCGCGGAGTGCTGGCAGATCGCTTTGGAGAGCAAGACCACGCCATCAATCCTGGTGCTGACACGGCAAAAACTGAAGCCGGCACGGCTCAGCCATGCAGCGAAGAACCTCTGCGCGCTCGGCGCCTATGAAGTTGCGCCCGCGGCGAAAAAATCCAAAGCCGTGATCTTCGCAAGCGGCTCGGAAGTCGAAATCGCACTCGACGCCAAGGCGTTGCTCGACAAGAAGGGCATCTCCACCCGCGTCGTCTCGGTGCCCTCGATGGAGCTCTTCGAAAAGCAGGGCAAGGCCTACAAAGAGAAACTGCTAGGCACGGAGAAAATCCGCATTGCCGTCGAAGCAGGCCTGCGCCAGGGCTGGGACCGCTTCATCGGCACCGACGGCAAGTTCATCGGCATGAAAGGTTTCGGCGCAAGCGCCCCGGCGGAGAAACTCTACGAACACTTCGGCATCACTGCAAAGGCGGTGGTGAAGGCGGCAAGCCGCTAAGTTACACTCGGCTTTGCTGCGCGCGTACACCTAAAAGGTGGGACGAGTGAGATAGGTGAATTGTCGCCAAGGACTTAACTGGGTGGCACAGCTATCCGGGCAGATCAACCAGAAAGCCCGATCTTGTCAGACTCATTCGACCAACCTAGGCTGGTTCAAGGTGGAGGGGACCATGCGAAAACTGATTGCGATCGCCTTGCTGGCTTCGGCTTCGGGCGTGGCCTCCGCGGAAGAGGATTCGCCGAAGGGCGATATCGGCATCACCATCGAGGCGATGTCGGATTATATGGATTCGGGCTACACCAATTCCGACCACGATCCCTCAGTGCTGGTCGCAATCAAACCGAGCTACGGCATTTTCGACGGCAAACTTTCGGTACAGACCATTGACTACGGGCTGCCCGAGCCGAAACTTGAGACCAAGTTTGCGATCGGAGCGACGCCAGAGTTCGGCAATCTCGCGGTCAATTTCAACCTGGAGCGGCGCATCAAATGGGACGATCAGACAGAAGCGCGCTGGCTGCCATATGTCACCGGCACCTACACGTTTAACGATAGTTTCAGCGCTTCGCTGGGGTTGGGCTACTATGCCTACGACGACGTGAGTCAGGCCGACTTCTGGGAGCTCTACGCGGACGCCACCTACTTGCACGAAAGTGGTATCTCATTGTTCGGCGAATTCTATTGGGAGCCGGACTCAGACGACGCCGGCAACGCCTACTACGCCGTCTACGGCACACTCTCGGTTCCATTCAAAGAAAAATTCGAGGCCATCGGAAAGATCGGCTTCGAGGGCTATGAAGACGAAATCAACACGCCGTCCTATCTCTGGTGGGAGACGGGGTTGTACTACGCCTTCAACGATCACATAAAGGTTGGAGTCGCCTATCACGGCAGCGATCTCTCCGATGCCGATTGCGCGCTGCAGGCTTACACGGACTGCGATCACGTGGTGTTCGGCAAGCTGACGCTCACGGGCAACGCGAGCGACCTCAAGAACTGATCGTTCTCGCGTAGCTTCGGTTGTGAATCCGTCCGGTTCCGGAGTAAGGCCGCGAAATCTGAGAGCTGCGTGTCCGCCTGCCCTACGCCCAGGCGCTGCGCGAAGCGGGGGCGTCAATACGAACGGCCTCGCCATTCTCACCGCCATAAAGCACCTGACGGACTAGTGTCGCAGTGATGTTGCCAGCGGCCCCGGCAGCTTTGCCATGGGAGCCGCAGACTAAGACGACTTCGCGGAAGCCATGCACCGCAAGCTACTGCGTGAAATCCTGCGGCCCATCAGCCTCCGTTAGCGCGGGGGCCCGAACGAAGTCACTTGCCCGTCAACACTCGCAGTCCACCGCAGAGGCGCAGGTTTCTCGGTCCTTGCAGCCGTCGATGCAATAGCCTCCCGCGCCACCGCTTTTGCAGGCGTACATGGCGGCGTCGGCGCGTTCGATCATTTGGGCAAGGTCAATTTCGCTGACGGCCTCGTTCGCGATTATCACGCCGATGCTTGCACCGATCGCGACTTCGATTGTGGACTCCCCATCGTCGAGCCGGTAGACGCCAGTGACTTTCTTGACCAGCCTGCCGGCGAGTATCTTCGCGTCGGATTTCGAACGTACATTGGATTGCAGCACGATGAACTCGTCTCCGCCGTAGCGCACCACAATGTCGGTGTCGCGCACCGCCGAGAGCAGGCGCTGGGCCACCGACTGCAAGAGCCTGTCGCCAAGCAGATGACCATGCTTGTCGTTGATCGGCTTGAAATTGTCGAGGTCGATGCAATGCAGTGCGAAGCCTTCCGCCAATCTCGACACGCGGGCGCGGAAGATCTCGAAGTGGCGGGTGAGGCCAGTCCTGCCTTCAAGTCCCGTCAAGCTGTCGCGCGTGGCTTGCAGAAGCAGTTGCGCGTCTCTCTGCCTCCGCTCCGTGATGTCGGCGTAGGAGGTGACAAAACCTCCCTCCGGCAGCGGCACGCCGCGGATTTCCAGCACGCGGCCGTCCGGGCGCATGCGCTCGAAGCAATGGGGAATGCGCTTCTCCACCAGAGCCATCTTCTCGGCGAACAAATCGTCCGGATTGCCGGGGCCATACTCGCCGCGAAGCGCATTGAAGCGGAAAAGTTCCGGCAATGTCGGCATGCGGCCCGTGAACATGTTCGGCGGATATTCGAGAAGCCGCTTCTGCTGTTCGTTGCAGACCAGGACATTCAGATGCCTGTCGGTGAGGATGATGCCGGTCGGGAAGAATTCCATCAGCGCCTGATAAATCTGGGCATGCTGCTTGAACTCCGCGTTCTCGGCGAGCAAGTCTTCAAGCGCCATCGCGGAGTCTTGCGGTATGGCTGGCACGTCGTTCAAACGCGGTCGCTCCTCTGGGGATAAAACCAGACTAAGTTAATCTGCGCTGCTTGCGTGAATCTTGCCGGTAGGCCCTTGCGCAGGCGAATTGACAGGATGACGTTTCTTGTGCATCATTATGCACGCGGAAGATTTGTGCCTAAACCAGAAACCAACACGCGCAAGATCATCGCCCGGCTTGTTTCCGAGGGCTGGGTAAACATCGGCGGCGGGAGCCATGACCGCTTCGTGCACCCGAAGAAACTGGGCGTGATGATTGCCGTGCCGCGCCACCGTGAACTGACGCCCGGAACTGCGCGCTCGATTGCCAAAGCGGCATAATGGTTTTGAGAAAGACGTTTTGAGATGACCAAAGTGCCTAAGAACTATATCGGAATTCTCGACGGCGGCGGCAAGGTCTGGGGCGTGCGCTTTCCCGATATCGACGGCTGTGTGGGCGGCGGCGCAACACCCGAAGCCGCCATCGCTGATGCAACGAAGGCGCTGCGTGATGTTTTGGCCCACAAACAAAGTAGCGGTGCGGCGATTCCCAAAGCTTCCTCCATCGCCGAAATCGTCAAATGCGAAAAGCTCTTGAGAGGCGAAAGTATCGTGATAGTGCCCGTGGTTCTGGACGCCGGCCGCACCGTGCGCGCCAATCTGACCCTGGACGCAGGCCTCCTCGATGCCATCGACACCGCCGCCAAACGCGCCGGCGTGACCCGTTCGGCCTTCATCGCCGGCGCTGCGCGGGAGAAGCTCGACGCATGACGGGCGGATAGCTTGTTGGTTTTGTCTTCACGCGTGACTAACGATTGAAATCGACGATCTCCTGAGCTAGGCCCTCTCTCCAACCTTAACCGTCATCCCGGCGAAAGCCGGGACCAACCCTTCGGTCGATCGACTCCGTCGAATCGAATTTGCGTTTTCCGTAGGTCCCGGCATCCGCCGGGATGACTGATGATCAGAGGCCTTGCATATGCCAGCCTTCCGTACACTCGATGATGTAAATGTTTCCGGAAAGAAAGCCGTCATCCGGCTCGATCTCAATGTTCCCATCAAGGACGGCGTGGTCACCGACACGAC
>JBJXGL010000269.1:0-16481 GCA_046160365.1 Aestuariivirga sp.
GGGTGTGGTGCTCGAGGCTTTTGGCGACGGGGCGGTGCTGGTGCGAGAGTTTCCAGCAGCGCTTGCGGGTGCATCGATCTCGTCAATCGTCCGTGATCTCGCCGATGAACTCGCGGAACCTGAACAAGGTTCGGGCGTCGAAGAGCGCATCAATCACGTGCTGGCCACCATGGCCTGTCATCATTCGGTCCGCGCCGGCCGTTCGCTTCGCCCTGACGAGATGAACGCGCTGCTCCGCGAAATGGAGACCACGCCCAACTCCGGCCAATGCAACCACGGCCGCCCGACGTTCATCGAACTGAAGCTCTCGGATATCGAGAGGCTGTTTGGCAGGAGGTAACCGCAATATTGAGTTCGTCATTCCAGCCAAGCATCGCGTCAGCGATGCGCGAGCTGGAACCCAGCTTTCCAACAGTTGCAAACTGATTTTGTCTGAGAACTAGTCGCGCAGTTCAGCTTTTACAGCGTGTACTCTGCACCTTCAAAAGCTGGGTTCCAGCTCGCGCGGCACTGTGTGCCGGTTGGCGGGAATGACGGACTTGGGGTGAGCGCGTGGGGCTTGGACGGGATGACGGTTGAAGATCAGGTCGCCTGGTAAAACCTCACCGACGTATCTCCATAAATTCGTGTGTCGAGGAGTTCGAGACCGGGGACATCAGCGACCTGTGCCTTCTCGGCCTCTTCCAGAACCACCACCGCCCCCGGTGTCAGCCATTTGCCTTCGACCAACGCATTGAGCGCCTTTTCGCCGAGCCCCTTGTTATAGGGCGGATCGCAGAAGGCGAGGTCGAAGGGGGTTTGCGGGGCGCAGTCGCCGAGCCGCGTCGCGTCGCGGCGCCAGATTTTGCATTGGCCGATGACGCCGAGCGAATCGGCGTTGCGGCGGATCAGGCCTCGCGCGCCTGCGTCATCCTCCACGAACTGGCAGAAGCGGCTCCCGCGCGACAACGCCTCAAGACCCAGCGCGCCAGTGCCGGCGAAGAGATCGATCACCCGTCCACCTTCAAGATCGAAGCCTTCGATGCCGTGCGCCAGGATGTTGAAGATGGCTTCGCGCACCCGGTCGGAGGTGGGGCGTGTGGCTGTTGTCGATGGTGCGGAGAGGTTATGCCCTTTGAACTTGCCGCCGACGATCCGCATCGCTGTCCTTGAAATTGCCGCCCAGTTGCTCCGCCAATACTCTTGCCGGAACTTCCTCGATGGCGCCACGGGCGAGTTCGCCAAGCTGGAACGGCCCGAAGGAAACGCGGATGAGCCGCGCCACCTTGAGGCCGATAAACTCGCACACCCGCTTCACCTCGCGGTTCTTGCCCTCCCGGATCGCGATGGTGAGCCAGCTGCTGGCGCCCTTGGCGCTTTCGGCGCGGGCTTCAATCGGTCCATAGCGGATGCCGTCCACGTCGATGCCGTCTTTCAGACTTTCGAGTTTCTTCTTGTCGACCTTGCCGCTGATCCGAACGCGGTAGCGCCGCACCCAGCCCGTGGCAGGAAGTTCGAGCAGGCGCTCGATCTCACTATCGTTGGTGAGAAGAAGCAGGCCCTCGGTGTTGACATCGAGGCTGCCGACAGAGACCACGCGCGGCAGCTTGTCCTTTAGCGCTTCGAATATCGTGGTGCGGCCCTCGGGATCCCTGTGGCTGACCACGAGGCCTGCCGGCTTGTGATAGCGCCAGAGCCGCGGCGGCCGGGCCGATGGTGGAGATTCGCCTTCGAAGGAACTCATCTTGACCTCACAGACGCCAGGGCCTCATTTGCCATGATGACACCCAAACTGCCAGAACCCATGTCGCTCGCCTTCGCGGAGGCCGAGGCGGCTCAGGCCCGCGGCGAAGTGCCCGTGGGCTGCGTGATTGTCGATTCGTCTGGCAAAACCGTGGCAGCGGCGGGAAACCGCACGCTCGAATTGAAAGACCCGACGGCGCATGCGGAGATACTGGCGATTAGAGAGGCGGCGAAGGCGCTAGGTTCCGAGCGGCTAGTGGGCTGCGATCTCTATGTGACGCTGGAACCCTGCGCCATGTGTGCGGCGGCGATTTCGTTTGCGCGGGTGAAGCGGGTTTACTTCGCCGCGGAGGATCCGAAGATGGGGGCCGTGGATCATGGGCCAAGGTTCTTCGCGCAGCCGACCTGCCATCATCGGCCAGAAGTTTATGGCGGCATTGGCGCGGCGAGGGGCGAGGAGTTGATGCGGGAGTTCTTTAAGGGGAGAAGATAATTTCTCCTCCCACACGTACGTTGCGCGTGGAGGAGGTGAAAGCCTGAATCACTCTCTCAACACTTCCCCCTAAGTGATACTTTCGATTCGCAAATCCAGCGATCTCTTGAGCTTCTCCTTCACCGGTTCCATTGCCTTGAAAATCTCTTTCGCGCGGAAGAAGTCGACGCCGCCGAAGCCGTTGAGATCGGGTTCGATGTAGATATCGGGCGGTGAGAGCGCGCGTCTCAAGGCAGCGATCTCGTGGAACATGATGAGCAGCGAACCCACCGCGATCTCCATGTTGGAGGGATGCGCTTTCGCCGGCGGGCGCGGGCGGCCGGTAACGTCGATAGCGACGGTGAGATCGGTTCCCTCGCGCACATGATCGAAGGGAACCGGGTTGGTGACGCCGCCATCGACATGAATGCGGCCGTCGAATTTGGGTCCGGTGATTACGCCCGGAATGGCAATCGACGCGGCCACCGCCTTCACCAGATTGCCGGAGCTGTGCACGTGCTCCTGCAACAACTCGTAATCGGTGGTGATGATCTTGAGCGGAATTTTTGTGTCTTCGATATTCTTAGGCAGACTGTCCGGCAATGCCAGATCGGCGAGGCGCTCGCCGCTAATCTGCATCGAACCGAAGCCCTTGAGCGACAGCAGTTCGCGAAGCTTCACTTTACGTGCGCCGAAGACGTAGCGTGCGGCGTCCATGCGGTTGTTGAGGAGCTTCTCGGCGTGAAGACGCATGTCCTTGGCGGTCATGCCTCCGGCATAGGCCGCGGCGACGACGGCGCCCATGCTGCATCCGGCGATGACGGTGGGTTTGATCCCCAGTTCGTCGAAAGCCTCGAGGATCGGAATGTGTGCAAGCCCGCGCGCGCTGCCGCCACCGAGCGCCAAACCAATGCGAGGGCCGTTCATGCGCCGGCCTTTTCGGCAAAGCGCCAGGCGGTGTCCGCAAGGGGCTTCACCTGCTTTGCCATGTCGAGCGCGTGGCGGTTCGTGGCGGTGCCATCGCGCACGCGCCCGGCGATCCCTTGCAGGATGGCGGCGAGACGGAAGAAATTGAAGGCGAGATACATATCGAGATCGGAAATGCCGCCGCGGTTTGTGAGCCGGCAGTAATCCGCAATGTAATCCTTGAGCGCTGGAATTCCAGCGTCCGTTTCATGCCCCAGAAGCGAGCCGATGCCGGAGCCGTCGGCGGATTTCGGCATGAACCAGGACATCAGGTGATAGGTAAAATCCGCAAGCGGATCGCCAAGCGTCGAAAGCTCCCAGTCGAGAACAGCGCTAATGCGAGGCTCGGTTGGATGCACGATGACATTGTCGAGCCGGAAATCGCCGTGGACGACGGATTGCCGCGCCTCCGATGGCGCAGCGCCGGGGAGCCATGCAAGGAGCCGGTCCATCGCCGGTATGGTTTCGGTCTCGGAGGCGCGATACTGCTCGCTCCAGCGCTTCACCTGGCGGCACACATAGTTCCCCGCCTTGCCGAAATCGGAAAGGCCAAGTGCCGCAGGATCGAAGTTGTGAAGCTTCGCAATTGTCTCGTTGAGCGAAGCGAAGAGGGCGCGGCGTTCCTCTCCCGATAGTTCCGGCGCCCACGGCTCCCAGAAGATGCGGCCTTCCACGTGCTCCATCACATAGAAAGAGGATCCGATGACGCCCGGGTCCTCGCAGAGAAGCAGCGGGCGGGCGACGGGAAAGCCATTTCCATGAAGCGCCAGGATCACACGATGTTCGCGCTCGATTGCGTGCGCTGAGGGAAGCAATGCGCCCGAAGGCTTGCGGCGAAGCACATAGGATGCAGTGGGCGTGGTGAGGCGGTAGGTGGGATTGGACTGCCCACCTTTGAACTTCCGCGCCGAAAGCGGTCCATCAAATCCTTCAAGATCCCTTTGGAGATAAGCTTCGAGCGCGGCCAGCGGAATATCCGCCTCGCCCGTTCCCGAAAATGCCGACTGGCGGTCAAACAGCGTGGGCATCGAGGAACGGAAGAAGCGCGGCGTGGAAGGCGTCCGGATTTTCCTCCATGACGAAGTGTCCGCTGTCGATGGCGCCGCCTTGCACATTCTCGCACCACTCCCGCCACACCGAGACGGGATCGCTGGTTTCGACCGTATCGCTGTGATGGGCCGGAATGCCGGCATCGCCCGAGATCACTAGCACCGGGCACTTGATCTTCCGGCCCGCCGCGAGGTCAGCCTCGTCATCGGCAAGATCGCAGGTCTGGCCGGCGCGGTAATCGTTGCAGGTGGCGTGGATGTGTTCCGGGATTGCGTAGTGCAGGCGGTATTCGGCGAGCGCTTCCGGATCGAAGCAGGAGAGATCGCGGGTCTTGGTCCAACTCGCCAGCGTGTAGTCGAGAAAGCCAATGGGCGCGCGCTCGATCAGCATTTCGGGGAGCGGATTGGGCTGCGCGAGGAAGAGCCAGTGATAGACCTTCATGGCAAGCGTTTGGTTCATGCCCTGCCACATGGCGTGAGTCGGCACGATATCGAGGAGCGCCGCGCACTTCAGCGTCCCGGGATGATCGAGCGCCATGCGGTAGGTCACACGCGCGCCGCGGTCATGGCCCACGGTAGCGAAGCGTTGATGGCCAAGCGAGCCCATCAGCGCGATCATGTCGGCCGCCATCGCGCGCTTCGAATAGGGGCGGTTTGTGGCATCGTTCGGAGGACACGAGGAGTAACCATAGCCTCGCAAATCCGGCAGCACGCAGGTGAAGCGCTGCATGAGCGCGGGCGCCACCTTGTGCCAGTTTGCATGAGTCTGCGGAAAACCATGGAGCAGCAGAAGCGGCGGGCCACTGCCGCCCACGCGGGCAAAAATCTCAGCACCATCATGCATGATGCGATGTTCGTGGGTTCCCGGAAACAGCGGATGGGACATTTCGGTATGGTCTCATAAGGCGGCCCTCCCGGCAACCCAGAGCATGCGCTATGGTCCGCGACCCATGCGCGGCGTTTTCATCCTGATTCTGGCCTTTATTGCTCTTGCCCCTCCGGCTCTAGCCCGGCCACCTATTGAGCTTACAGAACCTCGCCGCCTCGACGGGCCGGGCGCGAGGGCTTTCACAAAATTCAAGAAGCAAGAGGCCCGCTGCGGCTTCCTTGCCGACGGCGGCGAGGACACGCGCATCTACAACACCTTCGAAGGCGCAATCCTGACCCTCGACTTCGGCGGCACGAAACGCCGCGTGCTGCCGCTGATGCTGACCGACAAGGCTGGCGAGAACAACATCGTCAAACACAAGGTGAGAACGCCGTGTGTCACCTCTGTTTCGAAGGCGGGGCGCGATGCCTATCTCATCGGCGTGACGGCGCGGCCTCAAGGGCAGGGGCCGTCGATGCTGCTCCGCGTCGATGCCGAAGGGCGATTGCTCAATCCAAAGGACAATCTCGGCACCTTCTATGTGGTCGGCGAATACTCGCGCGGCAGCCGCCTGATTGACCGCTTCGCCTTGATCGCCAGCCGCCTGTCGCGCTTTCACTGCGTGATCGGCGAGAGCGATCGGTCCTGCGAATACCAGTTCCTGAATTTCGCCGAACGCCAGTTCTCCGACGAAGTGCGCCATCAATCCCATTGGCCCGACCCGGCGCGCCGCGCGCATCATGCGAGGGTGGACCGCGCGGTGGAGCAAGCCTCGAACGATCCGCTGATCCGCGCGCTGCACCGGCTCATCGTCGCCAATGAATCCTCCACCATCTCGCCCTTCCAGATCTGGGACGCCGTGCTGGCCGACAGCGGCCTGAGCTTCGGCCCGCATCAGTGGGACATCGGTATCAATCCCGACGCCCAGCGCATTCTGAAACGGCTGATAAAGGCAGGCGGTTTGGCGCCCATGGACCGCTACTTCAAAAGCGCGCGGCGTTTCACCGGCGCGGAAATCCAGGCGTTGACCGAGATGGCGCCAGAGATCAACCGCGTGATGCAATCGAGCGCCGGGCAGGCGATCATCATCGAGGAATATCTGGCGTGGCTCAAATCAGGCGCGCTGGCGGTGGCGCAAGCGGCACTCCCATCCCTCGATGTTTCGAAGCCACACGAGCGGATGATGCTGCTCTTCTACGCTGACGTCGACAATCAGTACGGCAAGGAAGAAGTGAAAGGCCCGCTCCGCCGGATCATCGCCGATCTCGCCAAACGCGCCACCGCGCCGGGTGATATCCGCAAAGCGCTCGACACCTTCATGCTCACAACCCCTTTCGCCATCGCCTATCCCGACAAGGCCCAATCGCGATTGCAGCGGACGTGGGAGATATTGTTGAAGGCGCCTTGAGTTAACAAAAACTCCGTGCACAGACGATCATCACCCTTCTCCCATCGGGAGAAGGTGGCGCGAAGCGCTGGATGAGGGCCTTGGGCGTGGTGCGGCGGATGGACTTGACGCGGCGCGCGAGTGCCAAGGCCCTCATCCGGCGCGCGCTTGCTGCGCAAGCGGTGCGCCACCTTCCCCCGATGGGGGAAGGGTGATCAAAGATAAAGCCGCGTTATCTGCCAACCGCTCGCCAGCCGATGTCGCGTCTTGCGAAGCCTTGCGGGAAGTCGATCTTGTCCACGGCGGCGTAGGCTTTTGACTGAGCTTCCCGCGAATTTGCGCCGAGTGATGTCACGTTGAGAACGCGGCCGCCGTTTGAGACCAGCTTGCCGTCTTTCATGGCCGTTCCGGCGTGAAAGATTTCGACGCCTGCGCCGAAGTCCTGATCGAGGCCGCCAATGGGCGCGGCCTTAACGTAGTCACCCGGATATCCCTTCGCCGCCATCACCACGGTCAGCGCCGTTTCGTCGCGCCAGCTTACGGACACCTTGTCGAGGGCGCCATCGGCAGTCGCCAGAAGCAGCGAGAGCAGATCGCCCTTAAGCCGCGGCATCAGCACCTGGGTTTCTGGATCGCCGAAGCGGGCGTTGTATTCGATGAGCTTGGGGCCATCCGTGGTTAGGATGAGTCCGGCATAGATCACGCCCTTGTAGGGATGGCCCATGGCTGCGAGTGCCTTGACTGTGGGTTTGACGATGCGTTCGAGCGTTTCCGTGCAGAGCGCCTCCGTCATGCAAGGTGCTGGCGAATACGCCCCCATGCCGCCGGTGTTGGGGCCGGTATCGCCGTCGCCCACCCGCTTGTGGTCCTGCGCGGTTGTGAGCGGCAGAACATGAACGCCATCGGTGAGTGCGAAGTAGCTCGCCTCTTCGCCTTCGAGAAACTCCTCGATGACACAGGATGCGCCGCCGAAGCGGCCTGCGAAGATATCGGTTATGGCGGCCTCCGCTTCACCTATCGTCATCGCGACGGTCACACCTTTGCCTGCCGCAAGCCCATCCGCCTTGATCACGATGGGTGCACCGTGTTTTCCCAGATAGGCGAGCGCCGCCGCAGCATCGGTGAAGCGTTCATAGGCTGCCGTCGGAATGCCGTGGGCGCGGCAGATGTCCTTGGTGAAACCTTTCGAGCCTTCGAGTTGGGCCGCGAATTTCGACGGCCCGAAGGCCTTGATCCCAGCTTTCGCCAGATCGTCCACCAGTCCCGCGACCAGCGGCGCTTCCGGGCCAACGACGACGAAGCTGATGGCGTTCACATGGCAGAACGAGACGACCGCCTGATGATCGGTGATATCGAGGTTCACGATCTCGGCCAGCTTGGCGATGCCGGGATTCCCCGGTGCACAGTAAAGCCGGGAGAGCTGCTTGCTCTTTGCCAGTGCCCAGGCCAGTGCATGCTCGCGGCCGCCCGATCCGATGAGCAGAACCTTCATGTGATCTCCACCCTTGCGTTGCCGCGCCTTCTCGCATTTGATGGTCAAGAATCAAGCTTAAACCGAGGGCGTTGGAATTGACCTGCTTGAACGAAAGAAGCCGTCGAACCGCTTCGACGGCGGGTGGTGGCTCGATATAACCATGTCCACCGAACTCCCATTCGATCCCGAAACCGGCGAAATCCGCGAGGCGCCTGCCTCAAATGCGGCGGAGTACTCCGTTTCGGAAATCGCCCAGGCGCTGAAGCGAACGATCGAGCAGCGCTTCGGTTATGTGCGGGTGAGAGGCGAGATCACCGGCTACAGGGGGCCACATTCATCCGGCCACTGCTATTTCGGCCTGAAGGATGAAGGCGCCAAGCTCGATGCGGTGATCTGGCGCGGCAATTTCGCGAGGCTTCGGCCCAAGCTGCAGGAAGGGTTGGAGGTGATCGCCACAGGCAAGATCACGTCCTATCCGGGGAAGTCCTCCTATCAGATCATAGTCGACAATCTGGAGCCAGCAGGCGTTGGCGCGCTGATGGCGCTGCTCGAGGAGCGCAAGAAGAAGCTGGCCGCCGAGGGCCTTTTCGACGCGGAGCGCAAGAAGCCGCTGCCGTATCTGCCGCGGGTGATTGGCGTCGTTACGTCGCCCACAGGTGCGGTGATCCGCGATATCCTGCATCGCCTGAATGACCGCTTTCCGCGCCGCGTCATTGTGTGGCCGGTCAGGGTACAGGGTGAGACAAGTGCCGCGGAAGTGGCGGCGGCCATTCGCGGCTTCAACGCGATGACGGCCAAACCCGATCTCATCATCGTGGCGCGGGGCGGCGGATCGCTGGAAGATTTGTGGGGCTTCAACGAGGAAGCCGTCGTCCGCGCCGTTGCCGCGAGCGCCATTCCGCTGATCTCGGCGGTAGGCCACGAGACGGACACGACACTCATTGATCTCGCCGCCGACTGGCGCGCGCCCACGCCAACCGCCGCGGCCGAACGCGCCGTACCCGTGCGCGCCGATCTTGTGGCGCAAGTGGCGAGCCTTGCCGCTCGCCATCGGCGTGGAATTTTCCGCGCGCTCGATGAGCGCCGCACACGTGTGCGCGCCGCCGAGCGAGCGCTCCCTCGCCCCGACGATATTCTGGCGCTCGCCCGCCAGCGCCTCGATGGCGCATCGCAGGGCCTCAAGAGCGGGCTCACGCGGAATGTGCAGGAACACCGCCGCCGCCTTGCTGGCGCTTCCGCGCGGCTGACGCCTCTGCCGCTCCGCCGCTTCATCGCAACCGAGCAGCGTCGTTTGAGCGATCTTGCAGGCAGGGCACGCCTTGCAGCAAGCAACACCCTGAAGCGCCGCCGCGACCGTCTGCAATCGCTCTCGAAACTCCTTGCTGCGTTGTCTTATGGCTCGGTGCTGCAACGCGGATTTGCCCTCGTCAAAACCCCTTCCGGCAAACTCGTGCGGACTGCCTCGGCCACCTCGCGGGGCGAGGCGCTCAACGTCGAATTCGCCGATGGCACAATCCATGTCACCCGCGATCCCGCTACGAAGCAGGGCAAACTCTTTTAATCCGCCGCCAAGCCAGCTATCTAACACCCATGAATTTCATCGACCCCATCCTGCCGCAGTCCCGCGAGGCGCGGCTCAAATATCTCGACGGCGACTATCAGGTGCTGAAGGAGGGAGACTTCGTGCGCTGCGCCGTGACCGGCGATCCGATTCGGCTTGACGAATTGCGATACTGGAGCGTCGAACGCCAGGAGGCCTACCGTTCAGCCGAGATTTCCTTCCGGCGCGCTTTGGAAGGCCCTGGCTCTTCGGATCAGAAATAAGGCCTAAACGCCCCCAACAGCTGGTCTTCGAACAACACCGCCACATTCGCAAACAGCATGAGGCCTTGAACGGTCGTGGCTACTTCCCGGCGCATTGAAGTGGCGCCCCGCATCCGCCGCACTACGAAGTAAATGAAGAAAATCGTGTTGACGACGAGAAGTTGCAGCGCAAGCGGCGGATCGCCGGCGCTCAGGATGCGGTAGAATTCGTTCCAATAGACATCGAACATGGAGGTTCGCCTCAAGCTATTCCTTCCAAAGCGATTTTCCCGCCTTTGGATTAACGAAAGGTTGTGCTGCATTGCAGCACTGGTATCGCCTCCGGTGCAAGTGTATAAGCCCGCGGTTTAGGTTTGGAGTATCGAAATGCTTAACAACTGGTCACCTGACAGCTGGCGGAAAGTGCCCATCGTGCAGGTGCCGGACTATGCCGACGCAGCGAAGCTGGCTGTGGTGGAAAAACGCCTGGCAGGCTTCCCGCCGCTGGTTTTTGCAGGCGAGGCGAGGAAACTTAAAAAGAAGCTGGCCCGCGTTTCGGAAGGCAAGGGTTTCCTGCTGCAAGGCGGAGATTGCGCCGAGAGTTTCGCCGAACATTCCGCCGACAACATCCGCGACTTCTTCCGCGTGTTTCTGCAAATGGCCGTGGTGCTGACCTTCGCTGGCGGGCAGCCGGTCGTGAAAGTCGGCCGCATCGCAGGGCAGTTCGCGAAACCGCGTTCCTCGCCCACCGAAAAGATAGATGGCGTCGAGTACCCGATCTATCGCGGCGACATCATCAATGGCAGCGAAGCCACTGCCGAAGCCCGCGAGCCCGATCCCGAACGCCAGATCATGGCCTACCGGCAATCGGCGGCAACGCTCAATCTTCTCCGCGCCTTCGCCCAGGGCGGCTACGCCAATCTTGAGCATGTGCACCGCTGGACCCTGGGTTTCCTGCAGGACAGCCCGGCCTACGAGCGCTATCAGGAACTGGCAAACCGCATCACCGAGACCATGGGCTTCATGCGGGCCTGCGGCATCACCGCCGAAACCGCTCCGCAGCTTCGCCAGACCGATTTCTTCACCAGCCACGAGGCTCTGCTGCTTGGTTACGAGCAGGCCATGACCCGCATCGATTCGACGAGCGGCGATTGGTATGCCACCTCAGGCCACATGCTGTGGGTGGGCGACCGCACCCGCCAGCCCGATCACGCGCATATCGAGTTCTGCCGCGGCATCAAAAATCCGGTCGGCCTCAAATGCGGCCCGTCGCTGAAAGCCGACGAACTGATCCGCCTGATCGATACGCTCAACCCCGAAAACGAACCAGGACGGCTGACGCTGATCGCGCGCTTCGGCGCCGACAAGGTGGAAAAGCATCTCCCCGAAATGATCCGCGCGGTGAAGCGCGAGGGCAGGGTGGTGGTATGGTCCTGCGATCCCATGCACGGCAATACCATCAAGGCCACATCGGGCTACAAGACCAGGCCCTTCGATGCGATCCTCTCGGAAGTGCGCCGCTTCATGGCCATCCACCAGACCGAGGGCACCCACGCCGGCGGCATCCATGTGGAAATGACCGGCAAGGATGTGACCGAATGCACCGGCGGCGTGCGCGCACTCCGCGACGAAGACCTGAACGACCGCTACCACACCTTCTGCGACCCGCGCCTCAACGCAGCTCAGGCGCTGGAGCTTTCTTTCCTCGTGGCCGAGGAGATCAAGAAGGAAATGGCGTCGAGGCCGCAGACCTTCGAAGACGATGCGATGGAAGCGGCGGAGTAGCTCCGCCGCCCCACTCTTCGTCAGTTCAATCCGAAGTGCTGCGCGATGAGCGCAACCATCTTGTCATGCATGGCTTTGCGGTTTCCGCCGGCGGGATCGGTGCAGACGGGATCGTCTTTCTCGGCTGCAAGAAAGGCCTCGCCTTCCGCCTTGCAGACCGGCATCGCCGTGAAGTGAGTGGCGGGCGCCAGCACCTCGACTTTTGCATCTGGGACAAGCGCTTCGAAGTTTGAGCCCAACGGCGTCGTGTCAGTCGCATAGTGGCGGTCGGGGCCGGTACCAAGCCCGATGATCAGCAACTTGTCCTGCTCAACATCGCGAACGTCCTCTGTGCCGAGCTTCCAGGTGAGTCCGGGATCGATGGCCACCACAGCCTTGATGCGGGCATCTTTGTAACTCGCGGTCCAACTGGCAGTGTCACCCTTTGCCGGGTCGATCCCAAAGGTCTTGAGATCCATGCAGTTGTGCGAACGTTCCCCGGCGGCACTGCAGTAGGCGACACTGCCTTCCGGATCGGCGGTGACACCGGCAATCGAAAGCGCCGTCCAGCCGCCAAATGAAAAGCCCGCCATATAGATTCGCGATGGATCGACGACGGCAGCAAGCGCCTTGTCCGCCAGAACGGAATCCAGCGCTACCTGCAAGTCCTGAACGCGTGTCCAGTGGTCAAACATTTTCTTGGGGTCCCGGTCCTTGAACCATCCGTTCGGATGGTTGACGGCGACCACCACAGCGCCGCGCGCCGCAAGGCGGGTCGCCAGCCAATTCATGCTGAGGTAGCCGCCACCCATGCCGTGCGACAGCACAATGACGGGATGCTTCCCAGGAAGCGGTTTGGCGTCTTGGCGAACCAAGTCGCCTACAAAGATGGGGTTCTCGGCGAACGTGGTTTGCGTTCCACCTTCGCCCGGGTACCAGACCGCCATATCCATGTTGCGGCCATGATGTGGAGCATTGACTTTGCGCAGGAGGAGCCCCGGCGGCTCGGCGGCGAACACTGTGGATACAGGCATGAGCATGGCAAGGGCAAACAAGAAGCGTTTCATCGGGCAATCCTTTCAGTTTCGGTTGGTTGCCGGGCCGTTCAGCCATGGATCGCCGCGAAAAACGTCCTCAAACCGGATTGAGGTCGCGCCAAACCGGTTTTAGGAGGATAGGGGCGCCACAACCGGACATTCAGTAATGCCTGTTCTGCCGATACCGATGATCATTGCCCTGGTTTTGTTCGGACTTCTCGTCCACCGCTTGGTGACACGGGAAACCCATGCAACCCTGTTAGCCTTGATTGCGATTTGCGCCGTTCAAAGTGCGATATCGGCGCTGGTGCACTACTACGGCTTAATGGCAATCCGCCCGCTGCAGCCGGTGTTGGCGACTGTCATTCCACCCGTTGCGTGGCTCGCTTTCAGTTGGGCGGCGGGCGGCGACACCAGGTCGAGCCATCTTGCCTGGCATGTCATAGGTCCCGTGCTGGGCGTCACTTTCCTTCTCACGCACCCCACGCTGCTCGACGTACTGATACCGCTTTCCTTCGCTGGCTATGGCGCTGCGATGTTGCTCCAGCTTAGGCGCGGCGAAGACAGCTTGCCCCATAGCCGGCTGGAGAGCGGCGCAACGTCGCTTCTGGCGTGGCGCATCATTGCAGTCTCGCTGATTGTATCGGCGGCCTCCGATGTGCTGATTGCCTACAGCCTGGCATCCGGCAGGATTGGCTTTCTCATGTGGGTGCCAAGCGTCATGTCTTCGCTGACGCTGCTCGGTCTGGGCGCTCTCGGCCTGTCACATGCCATCGAAAGCCGCCGCGAAAATATGCCGGACGAAAGCCCGATCTCGCCGGAGGATCTGGACCGTGACAGATCGATCGTCTCCAAGCTTGCTGCCTATGTGCAAGAGCAGAAGCCCTACCTCGATCCCGATCTGACATTGGCCCGCTTGTCGCGAAGGCTTTTGGTGCCTGCCAAACAGTTGTCCGCGGCCATCAACCGTGTGACGGACGAAAATGTGTCACGCTATATGAACCGCTTTCGAATCGAGCACGCCGCCTCGCTCATTACACAAGGCAAGTCCGTGACGGATGCGATGTTGTCGAGCGGCTTCAACACCAAGTCCAACTTCAATCGGGAGTTTCTGCGGGTCAAAGGTGTGAGCCCAAGCAAATGGCTCGAAGAGCGGGAGAAGACCTTGTGATTTGCCTCGAACTATCGTTTTGTGCCGGCAAGAAAACCCGGAGCATTCTGCCGATGACCGTTGAGCAGCATTCGATACTGTTCGGCCAAATGGCTTGGTGACGAGCATGTTGCCTAATCTCGTGCTCGCAACGCTCATGATGACTCTCACGGTTGTCATCCACTTTGTTGGTCTGATCGTGCTGATCCGCATTCTCGAATGGCGCGGCCACCGGTTACGGGCGCATGCGAGCAGGCTGGGGCAGGGCGCTTTGCTGATTCTCGTTGTGCTTGGCCTTGTCGCCATCCACTCGGCCGAAATCTGGGCCTATGCCGTTCTCTATATCCTGATAGGCGCCGTTCCGGATTTCGAATCGGCGCTCTATTTCTCCACCGTCGCCTTCTCTTCGCTGGGATACGGCGACATTGTCCTGAGCCCGAAGTGGCGGCTCCTGAGCGCTATCGAAGCGGTGAACGGGCTGATCCTCATCGGCTGGTCCACGGCCTTCCTGCTATCGCTCATGGGCAAGCTTCGCGCGCTCGAACACGAGTGGCTGGAGCAGGACAGGCGCGATTGAGCTGGTACAGGCAACTTTCCTGACCGGCACGATCTTCTCCAGAGCCCTTCCGAGTTTGCGTCTCGCGAGCGCCGTGTCGTAACTCGCCTGAAGCCTCAGCCACCATCCATCCGACAGGCCGAAGAAGCGGCAGAGACGCAAATCCGTATCCGCGGTAATCCCGCGCTTGCCGGCGACAATGTCGCCAATGCGCTGGGCTGGAACCCCAATTGACTTGGCAAGCCGGTACTTCGACATGCCGAGCGGCACGAGAAACTCCTCGTTCAACATTTCGCCAGGCGAAACAGGATCAATCGTTTTTGCCATCATAAACCTCAATGGTAGTCCACGATTTCAACATCCTCAGGCCCTTCGCTCGTCCAGCGGAAGCAAATCCGGAACCGATCATTGATGCAGATGCTCCATTGCCCCTTCTCATACCGGCGGCATTCAGAACTGACACCTGCAGATAGCGTTTGAATGCGGAGAGCCGTCGAACGTCTTCCCTGCAATCCTTCTCGGAATGTCGAAGCTGTCAAGGACCCAAGGCCGCTTCGCGGCGCGCAAAGCGCGTCCTTGACAGCTTCGACATTCCGAGAAACCTTCATGGAAGACATTCGACGGTGGACTTTGTTCTGAAAACTCAGCCCCGCAGGGCCTCAATTCAACCGGGCCATGTCACCCAGCCAAGGTCAAGAGTCAACTCTGCGAGCCGCTGGTATCATTTCTGTTTCAGCAGCTTCTCCACCCCGGCAAACGCCTTCTGATAAACGTCGTGCTCGACGTTCGGCATGAGCGTCTTGTCGTCATGCGGCGAGGCGGACCAGTCGCCAGTCCACACGGCGAAGGTTTTGTTGCCGCGCGTCACCGGCCACAACCTTGGGCCTGATACATAGTTCGTCCACGGGATATCGCACTTGTTGATGCGGTAGGAGAAGCTACGGGTGATGTCGCAGAGATGCAGAAGCTCCTCATGGATATGGCCATCGCCGAAGTAGAAATCCCGGATGCCGCCCACCTTGTCGGCACGCTGCTTCTTCAACATGTGCATTCGAGTGATCTCGTGGTGCCAACGGCCCATGCCGGCAAAATCGCGCATCACCCCCCAGGCTTTGTCAACCGGCGCATTGATGACCCGCGACGTCCACACCTTGTTGGGAGCCCACGCCTTCCAGCGCACCGCACCTTCGGGCCGCTTCGGTTTCTCGCGCGCGATCTTAGCGGCAAGCGAGGCGAAGTTTGCCGCAAAGACAGCGTTGGAAATGTGCTTCTCGTACTTGCCTTGATCGCCAGGCGCTTCATCGAAAGTTGCTTCCCACTCGGCGAAGGTGGTGTCGCCGTGGGTCACCGGCATGAGATGCAAAGTCGCGATGTAGTTCTTTACCGGAAACGCGGGTTTCTCGAAATTGTAGGTAAAGGTGTAGCGCGCGTCATCGAGCGTCAAAAGCCGCTCGCGGATATGCGTGCCATCCTTTGTATGGAAAGAGCGCACACAACCCACTACGTCGGAGTCGAGACCGTCTTCGATTTTCGACTTGACGATGGCGTCCGTCCATTTCGGCAGCGCGTTGAAATCGCGAACGATGGACCAGACGGTTTCGACAGGCGCCCTGATGATGGCGCTGGCATAGGCGCGAGCCATGGAGTTCCTCTCTTGTTATGAAATGTCCTTGAAGGCGTTGACGGCGGTCGCGGCGAAGGCTGAATCGTTGATGTGGGCGTCGACCTCGATGAGTTTGCGGTTCGGGGCAGCTTGCCAGCCTTCGCGGATGGCGGAGAAGAGAGCGGCATCGGCTACTGGATCGTGGAACGGCTGCCCCAATGCATCGATGGTGGACACACCACCGAGCGGCAGCAGGAATCGTACCGGGCCGTCCATGCGGTTGAGGCGCGCCACGATCCACTCGCCGATGCGGCGGTTTTCGTCCGGCGTGGTGCGCATCAGGGTGACTTGCGGATTGTGGATGTGAAAGAGGCGGTCGCCGAAACGGTCCGGCACCGTTTCGCGCGCCCCGAAATTCACCATGTCGAGCGCGCCAACCGAGCCCACATAAGGAATCCGTGTACGGATGATCGCCCCGAACCGGTCCTCGCTGCAGGCAAGAACGCCGCCACAGAGATGGTCGGCCACTTCCGTCGTCGTGATGTCGATGACGGCGGAGAGCAGCCCCGAGTCGACAAGCTTCTCCATCGACTGCCCGCCGGTGCCGGTGGCGTGAAAGACGAAGCATTC
>JBJXGL010000270.1:0-24928 GCA_046160365.1 Aestuariivirga sp.
ACGAATCAGAACCGTGATAAACAGGCAACAAAAAGATGTGTGAACGTCGTAGGACTTGATCCGGGGATCGACCCGGCCACCCAGACTGCTTTGGCCAATCGCTGGGTGGCCGGGTCGAAGCCCGGCCATGGAGAGAATTTGGGCGCTGGCGCGTACCCGCATCCGCGTCACCGCCCCTTGAATTTCGGCGCCCGCTTTTCGATGAAGGCCTTCATGCCTTCGCGTTGATCTTCAGTGGCGAAGAGCGCGTGGAAAATCCGGCGCTCATAGCGGAGCCCTTCGGCGAGCGGTGTTTCGAAGCTGGCGCGCATGGCATCCTTCGCGGTGACCGCGGCAATCTTCCCCTGCGCGGCGATTGTTTCGGCCACTCCGATGGCTTCGTCGAGCAATTTCTCCGCCGGCACCACGCGCGCGACAAGGCCGCAGCGCTCCGCTTCCTCCGCATCCATGTTGCGCCCGGTGAGGATCATATCCGAAGCCTTGGCCTTGCCGACAGCGCGCGTCAACCGCTGCGACCCGCCCAATCCGGGGATGACTCCCAGCTTGATCTCGGGCTGGCCGAACTTCGCGGTCGTGGCCGCGATAACGACATCGCACATCATCACCAGTTCGCAACCCCCGCCCAGAGCATATCCGGCAACGGCGGCGACGATGGGCGTGCGAAGCCGCGCAAATGCCTCCCAGCCGTTGAACTGGTCCGCAAGAAAAACGTCCGCATACTGAAGATCTGTCATCTCCTTTATGTCGGCGCCGGCGGCGAAGGCTTTGGCCGAACCCGTCACGACGAAGCATCCAACTCCCGGATCGGCATCCAGCGCGCCGAATTCCGTGGTGAGCAGCCGCATGATTTCGGAATTCAACGCATTCAATGCCTCGGGCCGGTTCAGCGTGGCGATCACCACGCGGCCACGGCGCTCAAACAATACTGGCGCACTCATGTGTCTTTCTCCCGTCCCATTTCGCGCAAGGCTTCGATCATCGCCGAGAAATCCCGCGCAGCTCCGCCCTCGTCGACAAAACGCTCGTAAAGCTGCGTCGCATGCGCGCCAAGCGGCGTTGCCGTGCCCGAACCCGATGCCGCCTCTTGCGACAGCCGCAGGTCTTTCAGCATCAAGGCCGCCGCAAACCCCGGCTTGTACTGATTGTCGGCGGGAGACGTGGGACCAACGCCCGGAACCGGGCAATAACTGTTGATCGACCAGCACGAGCCCGACGACGCGGACACGACGTCGAACATTGCCTGCCGGTCGAGCCCCATGGCGTCGGCCAGGTTGAAAGCTTCGCAGACGCCAATCATCGAGACTCCGAGGATCATGTTGTTGCAGATTTTCGCGGCCTGCCCGGAACCCGCAGGCCCACAGGCAACAATGCGCTTGCCCATCTTCTCCAGAACCGGCCGCGCCCTCTCGATGTCCTCTGGCGCACCGCCGCACATGAAGGTCAGCGTGGCTGCACCAGCTCCCGCAATGCCGCCTGAAACCGGGGCATCGACCGATCCCAGAGCATGGTCCTTGGCGTGTTCATGCATCCAGCGCGCGCTCTCGATATCGATGGTCGAGCATTCGATGATCAGCGCGCCAGTCTTTGCATGGCGGCCGATCACCCCAACCACATTCCGCACGATGGCGCCGTTGGGGAGCATGGTGATGATGATCTCTTTGCCCTTAATCGCTTTCTCGAGAGTCTCTGCAACCGGAATGCCTGCCGCAGCCGCGGCGTCCCGCGCCTGCTTCGCCGGGTCGAATCCTGTCACCGCGAACCCCGCCTTGGCGAGGTTCGTTGCCATGGGCAGGCCCATGTTGCCGAGGCCGATGAAAGCGATCTTGGCGCTCATGCCGCTTTCCTCCATTCGCTGCCATCGAGCGGCGCAAGCACGGCGGCAACGCTCTCCTGAGTTACGTCTTCGATGCGTGCGGGTTGCCACTTCGGCTTGCGATCCTTGTCGATCACCGCCGCGCGGATGCCTTCGAAGAAATCGTGACCGTCGAGACTGCGCCAGGCGAAGCGATACTCGGTGATCAAACACGACTCGATATCTTGAGTTTGCCGCGCCCGCCTGAGCGCCTCGAACGCCGCTGCCGCCGAGAACGGCGAGACGCGCCGCAGCGCTTCCAACGTCTCGCGCTCCCACGCGCCGTCCGCGGCCTCAAGCGATGCGGCAATGGCGCTTACCGATGATTCGCCGAAATGCAGGTCGATCGTTGGCCGCAAACCGGCGAGCTTGGATGAAGGCAAGGGCGCGACAAAGTCTGGAATGACGCCGATGCCATCTTGCTTCAATGCCTCTGTGAGACCGGGCAGTTTCTCCGACGGCACATACGTATCCGCAAAGCCCGCATGGATCGCATCGCCGGGCGCCATACGGGTGGCCGTGAGTCCCAGATAGAACCCGGTCTGCCCCGGCGCATCGGCGAGCAGCCGTGTCCCGCCCACATCCGGCATAAACCCAATCGAAGTCTCCGGCATTGTCACGGTCGAACGTTCCGTCACGATCCGGTGCGATCCATGGGCCGAGATGCCGACACCGCCGCCCATGACGATGCCGTCCATCAGCGCCACATAGGGCTTGGGATAGTGATGGATGAGAGCATTGAGGCTGTACTCGTCGCGCCAGAATCCGCGGCCACTCTCGGGATGGCTGCGGCCTTCGTGATAAAGCGTCTGAATATCGCCGCCGGCGCAGAAGGCGCGCCCACCAATCGCATCCACGACGACAAGTTCCACGGCTGCATCGCCGGCCCACGCGGTGAGCGCGCGTGTCATGGCCTTGACCATGTCATGAGTAAGCGCGTTCAAGACCTCTGGCCGGTTAAGGGTGATGCGCCCGGCGCGGCCTTCGATCCGGATGTGAATGTCGCCGCTCATGCCTCGTGCTCTTCAAGCAGCGCGCGCGCCACGATCAGCCGCATCACTTCATTCGTTCCTTCGAGGATTTGGTGCACGCGCAGATCGCGCACGATCTTTTCGATGCCGAAGTCTTGCAGATAACCATAGCCGCCATGAAGCTGCAGCGCCTCGTTGGCGACGGCAAACGCGGCATCGGTGACGAAGCGCTTTGCCATGGCGCAGAATTTCGTCGCGTCGTGCTCCTTGTGCTCGAACTTCCACGCAGCCTGCCTCAGGAACACGCGCGCCGCTTGAAGCTGCGTCTCCATGTCGGCAAGGCGGAACTGCAAGGCCTGAAACTGATCGAGCCTTTGGCCGAATGCCTTGCGCTCGTGCATGTAGGCAATCGCCTTGTCGAGCGCGGCCTGCGCGGCGCCAAGCGAACATGCCGCGATATTGAGCCTTCCGCCATCCAGCCCCGCAAGCGCATAGGAAAACCCGCGCCCTTCCTCGCCCAGCAAATTCGAAGTGGGAACGCGGCAATTGTCGAACATGATTTGCGCGGTGGGTTGCGCGTTCCATCCCATCTTGCGCTCGTTTGCACCGAAGCTCAGGCCCGGCGTGCCCTTTTCCACGAGAATGGCCGAGATGCCTTTCGGCCCCAGCCCGCCCGTTCGCGCCATCACCAAGTAAACATCGGACACGCCCCCGCCCGAGATAAAGGCCTTGCTGCCATTCAACACATAGTGATTGCCGTCCAGAGTAGCGCGCGTCGCCAGCGCCGCCGCGTCCGATCCCGATCCCGGCTCCGTCAGGCAATAGCTCGCGAGGCTTTCAAGCGCGATGAGCTTGGGCAGCCAGCGCGCGCGCAGTTCTTCATGCGCATGGGCCGAGATCATGCCGGCGCAGAGATTCTCGATGGATACGAAGGCCGCAATCGCCGGGCAGCCGTAGGACAGCGCTTCGAACAAAAGCACGGAGTCGAGCCGCGTCAGCCCCGCGCCGCCATTGTCTTCGGCCACGCAAACGCCACCCATGCCAAGCTTGGCAATTTCGCGGAGTGTCCCGCGCGGCAAGGTGGCGCTGCGGTCCCATTCCAGCGCGTGCGGTGCAAGATGCGCGATGGCGAAAGCCCGCACCGTGTCGAACATCTGCCGCTGTTCGCTGGTCAGGCCGAAATCCATCGTGAGTCCCGCTGCCTCCTATTGCTGCAAGCCTAATCCAGCTTGGCCCGCTGCGTCCATTGCGATATGTTCGCCAGACAAAGCAGGTGGGCACATGACTTCGATCGTCATCGCCGGAGCGCAACGTACGGCCATTGGCAGTTTCCAGGGCCAGTTTGCCGGCCATTCCGCGCCGCAGCTTGGCGCGGCTGCGATTGCCGGTTCAATGCGCGTTAGCGCTCTTCCGCACGATGCCGTCGACGAAGTGATCATGGGCTGCGTCTTGCCCGCGGGTGTGGGCCAGGCGCCGGCGCGGCAAGCCATGTTGGGGGCAGGGCTTCCGCAAAGCGCGCGCGCCACCACCGTCAACAAAGTCTGCGGCTCGGGCATGAAGGCGGTGATGCTGGCCTACGATCAGATCCGGGCGGAGAGCGCATCGGTTGTCGTGGCGGGCGGCATGGAGTCGATGACGAACGCGCCTTACTTTCTTCCGAAGGCGCGGGCCGGTTTGCGTCTTGGCCACGGCCAAGTGATCGATCACATGTTTTATGACGGCCTGCAGAGCCCCTATGACGGTGAACTGATGGGCGTCTTTGCCGAACGCTGCGCCGAACGCTTTCAGTTCACCCGCGCCGAACAGGACAAATTCGCCGAACGCTCGGTCTTGCGCGCCCAGGCGGCGGTGTCGGGCGGCGGATTCAAGTCCGAAATCGCGGCGGTTCCGTCTGCAAAGGAGGGGGGAGAATTTCTCGCCCAGGACGAGACGCCGGGAAAATGCGATATCTCGAAGCTTCCGAAGTTGAAGCCTGCTTTCAAGAAGGATGGCACGGTCACGCCTGCGAACTCCTCGTCGATTTCGGACGGCGCTGCCTCGATGGCCGTGATGCGCGAAGCGGATGCCGGGAAGCACGGTGTAGAGCACATGGCGCGCATCGTGGGCCACGCGACATTCGCGCGCGAACCCGAGTGGTTCACCATCGCGCCCATCGGCGCAATCTCCCGGCTGCTGGAGAAGACCGGATGGACCAAGAACGATGTCGATCTCTACGAGATCAACGAGGCCTTCGCCGTCGTCACCATGGCGGCGATGCGCGAGCTTGGATTGCCGCATGAGAAGGTGAATGTAAATGGCGGCGCCTGCGCTTTGGGCCATCCGATTGGCGCAACCGGCGCCCGCATCATCGTGACGTTGCTTCACGCGCTGAAGTCGCGCGGGCTCAAGAAGGGCATCGCAAGCCTCTGCCTCGGCGGCGGCGAGGCGACGGCAATCGCCGTCGAGATGATCGCTTAACCCGGGGAAAGAAGCGCGCGCGCCGCCTTCGATTGGTTTGTCTTTCCGATCAGATCGAGAATGGCCTGTCCCGCCTTGGCCACGGCCTTGATGTCGATGCCAGTCGTTATGCCAAGTCCATTGAGCATGTAGACGACATCTTCCGTAGCCACATTGCCGGACGCGCCTTTCGCATAGGGGCATCCACCAAGCCCCGCTACCGAGGAGTCGATCACGGTGACGCCTTCTTCAAGACAGGCATAGATGTTCGCAAGCGCCTGGCCATACGTGTCATGGAAGTGCACGGCGATTGCGCCGAGCGGCAGTTCGCCGGCGACCAGGCGGACGAGATTGCGTGCGCGCTCCGGCGTTCCAACGCCTATCGTGTCGCCAAGGGAGATTTCGTAACAGCCCAGCGCATGCAGTTGCCGGGCAACGTGGACGGCGGCTTCTGCGCCGATGTCGCCTTCGTAAGGGCAGCCCAACACACAGGACACGTATCCGCGCAGCTTGACGCCATGCTGCTTTGCTTTCCCGGCAACAGGCGCGAAGCGGCTCATCGACTCCGCGATCGAGCAATTGATGTTCTTCCGCGAGAACGTTTCCGAAGCCGCCGCGAAGATCGCCACTTCCTTGACGCCCGCGGCAAGAGCCGCGTCGAATCCTTTCTCATTGGGAACCAGAACCGGAAACGAAACATCGGTGCGATGCTTGAACGCGCTCAAAACCTCTGCCGTTCCCTCCATTTGCGGAATCCATTTCGGCGAGACGAAGCTGCCCGCTTCAATGGTGCGGCATCCGGCAGCGAGCAGGTCTTCGATCAATTTTATTCGGGCGGAGACAGGAACGATCCGCGCCTCGTTCTGCAATCCGTCGCGCGGGCCAACTTCGACAATCCTTACGGCCTTCGGGATCATTGTTCTTCGATGGCCTCGAACTCCGCAAGCACCGCGCCTTCCTGCACGAAATCTCCAACCGCGCAGCGAAGTGCAATGAGTTTCCCTCGCGACTGAGCTTTCAGCCCATGTTCCATTTTCATCGCCTCCAAGGTGAGCACGGGCTGACCACGCTCGAGGATGTCGCCGGCTTTCGCGTGAATGCCAATGATGTTTCCCGGCATGGGAGAAATCACATGTCCGCCAGCGGCATGTTCCGCCCCGGCTCCGGCAAACGGATCGGCATAAGACAGCTTGAACCGGCCGTTCTCGGTTGCGATGGTGATGTCCGTTCCGCGAATGTTGGCGAAAGCCCGGGAAGCGATGCCGTCGAGAGAAATGCGGAACTGACCATCGTCTTCGGCGTCGAATGAAAACTGCCGCGAGTCAAGTACAAGGCCGGTCTTCGTATAGTGGAGCACCGCCACGTGTTCGCCGCCATGGGAATCGCGCAGGACGATTCGCCGCTTGCGCTCGCCAACCATCATCCAGCCGGATTGATCGGACCATGGAGACGAATCGGAACATCTGTCACGCGTCAGAAGTGCCGCGATTGCCGCCGCCAGTTCCAAAGGTCCGACCGATTGCTGCCCTGTCAATTGACCCAATTCGCGTTCGATGAAGCCAGTATCGATCGCGTTGCCGCGCACCGAGTCATGCGCGACCAGCGTTTGCAGAAAGCCGGCGTTGGACGAAACGCCGGCGACATGGAGCTCGCTCAGCGCATCCTCCATCATCCTGAACGCTACGACGCGATCTTCGCCCCACACGATCAGTTTCGCGAGCATTGGATCATAGTGCTGGGAAACCTCGTCACCTTGGCGGAATCCGGTGTCGACCCGCACGCCTCGCCCCGTTGCCGGCTGCCGCCAGACTTCGAGACGCCCGATCGACGGAAGAAAACCTTTCTCCGGGTCTTCGGCATAGATGCGGCATTCGATGGCGTGGCCGCTTCTCGAGATCTGATCCTGCTTGAGCGGCAGCGCCTCGCCCATGGCCACGCGCAACTGCCACTCGACGAGGTCGAGTCCGGTGATCATCTCCGTGACCGCGTGTTCGACTTGCAGCCGTGTGTTCATCTCGATGAAATAGAAACCCGCTGCATCGGCGATGAACTCGATGGTGCCGGCACCGACATAACCCACGGCCTTTGCGGCGGCGCGCGCGGCCGCCATCATCGTCTCGCGCCGCGCCTCCGTAACGGCGGCGGAGGGCGCTTCTTCGACAACTTTCTGATGGCGGCGCTGCAAGGTGCATTCGCGCTCGAACAGCGAGACGATATTGCCCCGGATGTCGCCGAAAATCTGCACTTCGATATGACGCGGGCGCTCGAGGTACTTCTCGATCAGAACTCGATCGTCGCCAAAGGCCGATGCGGCTTCGCGCCTGGCGCTTTCCAGGGCCTGCGCCAGATCGCTTCTGACGTGAACGATGCGCATGCCCTTGCCGCCGCCACCGGCGGAAGCCTTGATCAGCACGGGATAGCCGATGACGTCCGCCTCCTTAGAAAGCGTCTTCGCATCCTGCTTTTCGCCATGATAGCCCGGCACCAGCGGAACCCCGGACGCCGCCATCAACGCTTTCGCGGCGGATTTCGAACCCATGGCGCGCATGGCTTCAGCGGGCGGACCCACAAATACAAGTCCGGCCATCTCGCAGGCATCGGCGAAATCCGCGTTCTCGGAGAGGAAACCGTAGCCCGGGTGGATGGCCTCCGCGCCGGAAGCCCTTGCAGCGCCGATGATGCGTTCGATGGAGAGATAACTTTCGCGGGCAGGGGCGGGGCCGATGTGATGGGCCTCATCGGCCATCCCGGTATGCAGGGCGTTTCTGTCGGCATCGGAATAGACCGCAACCGTCCTTATGCCCATTCGCCGCGCCGTGCGCATGATGCGGCATGCAATCTCGCCGCGGTTGGCGATCAGGAGTTTGCGGAAAGGTCTAGCCAGCATCGCCGCGCCATCTGGGCTTTCGCCGTTCGAGGAAGGCTGACAGTCCTTCCTTCGCCTCGGATTTCGATCTCATCTCCGCAATCGCCGCCGCGGTTTCCGCAATCAACGGCGCCTCAATCGGCCGATGCGCCATCTTTATCACAAGCGCCTTCGCCGCCGCCTTGGCATGTGGCGCGCCTTGCTTCAGGGATGCGAGGATGGCCTCGATGCGCTGATCGATCTTCGATGCGGGCACAACCTCATGCACCAGCCCCAGTTCATGGGCGCTGGAGGCATCGAACACTTCGGCGGTCTGGAAGTATCGCCTGCAAGCCCGCGCGCCAATCGCCGCCATCACATAAGGGCCGATGACGGCGGGAATGATGCCGAGCTTGACTTCCGAGAGACAGAAGCGCGCGTCATCCGCGGCAATCGCGATATCGCAACACGCGACAAGGCCCACGCCGCCGCCATAAACCGCGCCTTGCACCTTGGCGATGGTCGGCTTGGGCAATTGATCGAGCGTCGACATCAGCTTTGCCAGCGCCTCGGCATCGGCGAGGTTTTGATCGTAGCCATATGCAGCCGCGCGCTTCATCCATGCGATATCGGCGCCCGCGCAGAAATTCTTGCCTTCTCCGGCAATGACAACGGCCTCGACATCCGTTTTGCCGGCCAATTCGGAGAGAGACGCCGTCATCTCTCCGATCATGATATCGTCGAACGCATTGTTCACCGCCGCCCGCGTCATCGTCAGGATGGCGGCGCCGTCATTGATGTCGATGCGGAAGCGTTCGCTCATGCTCACATCCGGAACACGCCGAATTTGGTCTCTTCGATAGGCGCATGCGCGCCCGCCGCAAGCGCGAGCCCGAGGACGAAGCGTGTATCGGCGGGCGTGATGATTCCGTCGTCCCACAATCGCGCCGTCGCGTAGTAAGGATTCCCTTGCCGTTCGTACTGTTCCCGGATCGGCGTTTTGAACGCGTCTTCTTCGGCCGCACTCCACGTTCCGCCCTTCGCTTCGATGTTCTCGCGGCGCAGAAGGCTCAACACGCTCGCGGCCTGCTCGCCGCCCATCACCGAGATGCGCGCGTTAGGCCACATCCAGAGGAAGCGCGGAGAATAAGCGCGGCCGCACATGCCGTAGTTGCCCGCGCCATAGGAGCCGCCGATCACCACCGTGTATTTGGGGACGTTCGACGTCGCCACCGCCGTCACAAGTTTGGCGCCATCCTTGGCGATGCCCGATGCCTCGTATTTCTTGCCCACCATGAAGCCAGTGATGTTTTGGAGGAAGAGCAGCGGTATGTTGCGCTGGCTGCACAGCTGCACGAAATGCGCGCCTTTGAGTGCGCTCTCGCTGAAAAGAATGCCGTTGTTGGCGAGGATGCCGACTGGATGCCCCAGGATATTCGCGAAGCCGCAAACCAGTGTCGCGCCATAAAGCTGCTTGAACTCCTCGAACTCGGACGCATCGGCGAGGCGCGCAATCACCTCGCGCACATCGTAAGGCCGCCGCACATCCGATGGAATGATGCCGTTCAACTCTTCGATGGAGTAGAGCGGCTCTTTCGGCTCGCGCGATTGAACTGCAGCGGGCTTCTGGCGATTGAGATTGGAGACGGCCAGCCGCGCCAGCCCGATGGCATGCGCATCGCTCGTGGCGTAGTAGTCGGTGACGCCCGACTGGCGGCTGTGAACATCGGCGCCGCCCAGTTCTTCGGCGGTGACGTCCTCGCCGGTGGCGGCCTTCACCAGCGGCGGTCCGCCGAGAAAAATCGTGCCCTGATTGCGCACGATGATCGATTGATCCGACATGGCGGGAACATATGCGCCGCCTGCCGTGCACGACCCCATCACCACGGCGATCTGTGGAATTCCAAGCGCCGACATTCGCGCCTGGTTGTAGAAGATGCGGCCGAAGTGGCGCTCGTCGGGAAAGATCTCGTCCTGATTGGGCAAATTAGCGCCGCCAGAATCGACCAGGTAGATGCAGGGAAGGCGATTGTCGCGCGCGATGTCCTGAGCCCGCAGATGTTTCTTCACCGTCATCGGATAGTACGTGCCGCCCTTCACCGTCGCATCGTTTGCGACGACAACGCACTCTTGCCCGCTGATCCGCCCGATGCCGGTGACGATGCCGGCCGACGGGATATCGCCGCCATACATATCGTAAGCGGCAAGCGGCGAGAATTCCAGGAACGGGCTTCCCGAATCGACGAGCAGATCGATGCGGTCGCGCACCAGCAACTTCTCGCGCGCTGCATGTTTGGCGCGCGCTTCGGCGCTGCCGCCCTCGGCGATTTTCGCATGCTTCGCCTGCAAGTCGCCCACCAGCGCCGCCATGACGCGGCTGTTTTCCGCAAACTCCGCCGATTTCGTATCGATGCTCGAGCGAAGGGCGGCCATGTGACCTACGCCGTCTTCGCGAAGAGCTCGCGTCCTATGAGGAGGCGGCGGATTTCGCTGGTGCCGGCGCCGATCTCATAGAGTTTTGCGTCGCGCAGCAGGCGGCCCGCGGGATAATCGTTGATGTAGCCGTTGCCGCCCAGGAGCTGGATCGCATCGAGCGCGATCTGCGTCGCTTTCTCCGCCGCGATCAGGATGGCGCCCGCCGCATCCTCGCGCGTCGTCTCGCCCCTGTCGCAGGCCTTGGCCACGGCATAGACGTAAGCCTTGCAGGAATTCATCGTCACATACATGTCGGCGATCTTTCCTTGGACCAGCTGAAACTCTCCGATCGCTTGCCCGAATTGCTTTCTTTCATGGATGTATGGCAAGACCAGATCCAAACACGCCTGCATGATGCCGAGCGGCCCCGCCGCGAGCACGGCGCGTTCGTAGTCGAGGCCCGACATCAGCACATTGACGCCCTTGCCCAATTCGCCAAGCAGATTTTCCTCCGGCACTTCGCAATCCCGGAACACCAGTTCGCCGGTTTCCGAACCGCGCATGCCGAGTTTATCCAGCTTCTGCGCCACCGAAAATCCCTTGAAGGATTTCTCCACGATGAAGGCCGAGATGCCGCGTTTCCCCGCCTCGGGATCGGTCTTCGCATAGACCACCAGCACATCGGCGGAGGGGCCGTTGGTGATCCACATCTTGGTGCCGTTGAGAACGTAGCGGCTGCCCTTCCTGCCGGCGCGAAGCTTCATCGCTGTCACGTCGGAACCAGCACCCGTTTCGGACATCGCAAGGCCGCCCAGATGATCTCCGCTGATCAAGTTGGGCAAATAACGCTTCTTCTGTGCGTCGCTTCCCCAGCGCCGGAGCTGATTGACGCAAAGATTGGAATGCGCACCGTAACTCAGCGCCACCGAGGCCGAGGCGCGGGAGAGTTCCTCCATCACCACGCAATGCTCGAGATAACCGAGCCCCGCGCCGCCCCATTCCTCCTCGACCGTGATGCCATGCAAACCGAGTTTCCCCATTTCGGGCCAAAGCTCGCGCGGAAACCAGTCGTCCTTGTCGATCTTGTCCGCGATCGGCGCAATCCTCGCGCGCGCGAAGCCTTGCACGGCTTCGCGGATGGCATCCGCCGTTTCGCCGAGGCCGAAATCGAAGGCAGAGAAGCTATTGCTGCGCATCACCTGGAGTCCGTGAATCGGGGTATAGCCCAAAACCGAAGGCGATCACATGTTTTGATGATGACGGGAACGGCGGGTAAACGAGTGATCTAACTCGGACGCTTCGAACCCCCACCTGAATGATGTTCGAATGACCGCAGTCCGGGACGAAGCGACCATGAACCACGGATACACCAATGCCGGCTGTTGAACCTGAGCCGGCAATCTAAGAGTAATACGCTTTGTCCGTGTATGACGCTAAACAGTACGCGTTGCTGGGCACTGTTCAGGCAGTCTTCTCATTGAGCAGGGCCATAACTTCCGCGCCCAATTGCATGTCATTGACATGACCAAAAATCTGGCGGCGGAGGTTGCCGTCACGGTCGATCAGCAACATGGTCGGTGTTCCCCGCATGCCGTAGCTTTCCATGGTTTCCGGAAGCGCCGATTTCGGCATTTGCGGTTTGTCGATGGCCACCGGAAATGTGATGCGATTTTCGTGCAGGAAGGCCTTGAGCGAGACAGGCCCCATGGCATCGTGATGCTCAAATACCGTGTGCAAACCGAGCACGGAAACCTCGGTGCCTTTGAACAAGGCATGGGCCTGACGAAGCTGCGGAATGAGTTCCGACACGCAACCGGGGCAGAGCATCTGGAATGCTCCTGCCACGATTACGCGCCCCCGTAAATCGGCCAGCGTCAATGGCGAATCAGCGTTTAACCACTGATCAACAACCCATTCAGGCGCTGGCCGGCTGTCTCGTGTCATGTGTCTTTCGTCTTATTGCTTTGTCGGCGTACCTGGCAAACTCAAATCACCACTGGCGACATCAAATACCTTGGCGACGCACAAGAGCGGCGCATGAGCCGACTCATTGACGCGAAGCCCGGCTGTCACACCATCGAACTTCATGGTGGAGATATCGCCCAGTGTTGCCGCTGGTATTTTCACAGTCACCGTCGCATCCGAAATCGCCGGTTCAAATCCGGGGCTGTCAATCAACAAGGGCAGACCCGGCCACGTTGCCGGCAACTTTGGCTTGGCACCATCGGGAATGTCTTGCACCTTCAGGCTGCCTTTGCCGCAGGCATCATCGGGACCGAGAACAACCCAATGGCTGTGCCAGACATCACCATCATTGGCCTTGTCGCCATCGCCATTCTCATCAGCTGCAGGCGTATCATCGAAATCCGGATGAGCAGTCACGGCAAGTGCGAGAATACCCTGGTCGGCATCAAAACCAACAGCCGATGAGTTCAGGCTTGTCGGCCAGACATAAGAATAGACAGAGCTTCCTGCGAGTTTGCCGGTAGCGGCCGGTTTGCTCTGACCCGCCTTGCCGCTGACGGCAATGTTGAAAGTAATGGCATCGCCTGATTGCACGATCTCGGTACTTACAATGTCGAATTCAGCCTGGTCAGCGTTCCCAGATTTCGCTGCAATTGGATCAGCATAGGCCGCATATGGAGCAGCAAAGACAAGAGCAGCCGAAATCAAGGTGGGTTTCAAGTTTGGGAAATGTGGCATGGCTGGTTCCTTTTAGCTGGTATTGCATTCGACAGGAATGATTAGGAGTGCTAACAAAACAGCGCTGAAACCGACTGTCAAGGAATTTATTAGGAGTCCTAATGATGATCGACCAACCCGATGCGATTACTCGGCGCATTGCGTCTGGGCTTGGGCGGTTGGCCGTGGCGCTAAAAGCAAAAGCGTGGAAGGGCGCCGCAGACGAAGGCATCACGCCAACGCAGGGAGAAGTGTTGGCACGGCTGGCAGATGCTCCACATGGTATGCGCCTGAGTGACCTTGCACATCAACTTGGCATATCGGCACCAACAGCAAGCGATGCCGTTTCAACACTTGTTGCGAAAGCGCTGGTTATGAAACGCGCAGGCGAAGACAAGCGCTCTGTCACATTGAAGCTGACAAGAGAGGGCAAGCGTCTGGCTGCCCGCGCCGCCGACTGGACGGATTTTTTGGTTGAAGCCGCGGAAACACTTGATGATCATGAGCGCGAAGAGGTTCTGGTTGGGCTGATCAAGATCATTCGCGCCCTACAAGAGAACGGAGACATTTCCCCGCAACGCATGTGCGTGACATGTGAACATTTCCGCCCACATGCCCACAAGGATGCGGCAAACCCGCATCACTGCGCCTTCATCGACGCAGCATTTGGAGCTTCCGCTCTCCGGTTGAACTGCGCAGACCATGTTTTGGCTCAGAGTGACGTGCGTGAAAAAAACTGGAACGCTTATGTCAGTGGTTAGTGTTCAGCCGTGTTTACAAGCGCTACGCTCATAGGTTGGCTCTGTGAGATGGTGGAGCATTCTTAGCTGACTGGACCTCCTCTTCTTGTGCCAGGTTTCCTCTTCTGGCCCATGGCTGTCATTGGTCGCGCTTCCTCGTGCCGCGGAGGTCGGACTCTTCCGATCGGGTCAATCCGCTAGGTGACCAGCGCCCTCGGGCTTTCCAACGCTTTTTTGACATCGGCAATGAAAGCCGCGGCCTGGTAGCCGTCGACGATGCGGTGATCGAAGCAGGAGGAGAGATTCATCATCTTGCGCACTTCGATTTTGCCATCGATCACCACGGCGCGCTCGGCCAAACGGTTGACGCCGACAATGGCGACTTCCGGCGGATTGACGATGGGCGTGGCCATGATGCCACCCAGCGCGCCAAGACTCGTCACCGTGATGGTCGAACCGGCAAGTTCGCTGCGATCCGACTTGCCGCTCCGGGCGGCGGCGCTCAGGCGTGTAATTTCCTCGGCGAGTTTCCACACATCCATCTTCTCTGCATGTCTGATCACCGGCACCAGCAGGCCGCGGTCGGTTTGCGTGGCGATGCCGGCATGCATGGACGTGAACTGGCGGATGACGCCATTCGCATCGTCGAAGTGGCTATTGACGGTGGGATGGCGCGGTAGCGCTTGAGCGATGGCGCGGATGATGAACGGCAGCATGGTAATCCGCTGACGGGAGCCATGCGCGGCATTGAGTTCCGCGCGCAGCGCCTCCAGCGCCGTGACATCCACTTCCTCGACATAAGCGAAATGCGGGATGCGGCGCTTGGCATCCTGCATGCGTTCGGCGATGCGCCGCCTCAGTCCGAAAATCTTGATGTCTTCCGCGCCCTCTTCAAGAGCTGCAAGGGTGGGCGCGGACATCGTTTTCTCTTGCTTGGCCGTGAGCATTCCGTCGAGATCGGCGTGAACCACGCGGCCCTCCGGTCCGCTGCCCTTCATAGTCGCCAGATCGATCCCGAGAGACGCCGCCCGCGCACGCACGGCAGGCGAGGCGAGCGCCTTTCCCGAGCCCCTTGCCGCGGCAACCTTGCCGGCCTTGGGCGCAAGCGATGGAACAGCCTTGACTGGCGCGTCCTGCCTATCCTCTTCGCCGGTTTCGAACACCGCAAGCTCCGCGCCCACTGCGAGCTTAGCTCCTTCCTCGCCGTTGCGTACACGGATGATCCCGCTCACCGGTGCTGAGATTTCCACCGTGGCCTTGTCGGTCATCACATCGACGAAGGCTTGTCCCTCCGCCACCTCCTCGTCCGCCTTCACATGCCACTTGACGATCTCGGCTTCGGCGACGCCTTCGCCGATATCGGGGAGCTTGAAGACGAAGCGGCTCATTGTCTCTCTCACGCCGTCATGATGCGGCGCATGGCGTCGCCGGTGCGCAAAGGACCCGGGAAGTAGTCCCACTCGAATTCGCAAGGGTAGGGCGTGTCCCAACCCGCCACGCGCTCGATGGGCGCTTCGAGGTGATGGAAACAATGTTCCTGAACCAGCGCCGAAAGTTCCGCGCCATAACCGCCGGTCTTGGTGGCTTCGTGCACGATCAGGCAGCGGCCCGTTTTCTTCACCGACTCGACGACCGCTTCGGTATCGAGCGGCCACAAGGTGCGGAGATCGATCACTTCTGCGTCGACGCCCGTCTCTTCCGCGGCGGTGAGTGCCACATGCACCATCGTCCCGTAAGCCAGCACCGTGAGATCGCCGCCCTCGCGCACGATCGCGGCCTTGCCGAGCGGCACTTTGTAATAGTCCGGCGGAACCTCGCCCGCCGGATGTTTCGCCCAGGTCTCGAGCGGGCGGTCGTGATATCCCGCGAACGGCCCGGTGTAGAGCCGCTTCGGCTCGAAGAACAGCACCGGATCATCGTCTTCGATGGCGCTGATCAGAAGACCCTTCGCATCGTAAGGATTGGATGGAATGATGGTTTTCAATCCGCACACATGGGTGAACAGCCCCTCGGGGCTCTGGCTGTGGGTCTGGCCGCCGAAAATGCCGCCGCCATAGGGCGAGCGGATTGTAATTGGCGCGTTGAATTCGCCGCCCGAGCGATAGCGCAACCGCGCCGCGGCGGAAACGATCTGATCGAATGCGGGATAAATGTAGTCGGCGAACTGACACTCCACCACCGGCCGCAAGCCATATGCGCCCATGCCGATTGCGACGCCCACTTGTCCGCCTTCGGCGATGGGCGCATCGAACACGCGCTGCTGGCCATGGCGCTGCTGCAATCCGTCGGTCACCCGGAACACGCCGCCGAAGAATCCCACATCTTCGCCGAAGATCAACACATTCCGGTCGCGCCCCAGCATGACATCGAGCGCCGAGTTGAGGGCCTGGATCATGTTCATGGAGGTCATGACTTGTCCCTGCCGGCAAGTTCGCGAAGCCGCTGCATCTCGGCGCGCTGCTCGATCAAATGCTCCGGCATCTCCTTGTAGATGTCGTCGAACATGGTGGAGGGATCGTGGTGCGGGCCGTTGGAGTGAACGCCGGAACGCTGCGCCTCCTTGTTCGCGGCATCGACGTCCTTCTCGGCTTCCTTGATCAGCGCCGCGTGGCGGATTTCGTCCCAGGCGCCGATGACCGTGAGATGTTTCTTGAGCCGTTCGATCGGATCGCCGAGCGGCCAGTGCTGATGCTCGTCGCCCGGCCTGTAGCGGCTCGGATCGTCGCTGCTCGAATGCGCCGCCGCGCGGTACGTATAAAGTTCGATGAGGGTCGGCCCGTGGTTGTTGCGCGCCCGTTCCGCAGCCCAGCTCGTAACCGCATGCACCGCGAGAAAATCGTTCCCGTCGACGCGAATGCCGGGAATGCCGAAACCGATGGCCCGCGACGCAAAAGTCGCTTCTTCTCCCCCGGCAATCCCCTGGTTCGACGAAATCGCCCACTGATTGTTGACGAGATTGAGAATGACCGGCGCGTGATAGACCGCGGCGAACACCATTGCATTGTGAAAGTCGCCTTCCGCCGAAGCGCCTTCGCCGATCCATGCGGCGGCGATCCGCGTGTCGCGCTTGTAGGCAGAGGCCATAGCCCAGCCCACGGCTTGCGGATAGTGCGTGCCAAGATTGCCCGCGAGCGAGAAGAACGATGCGTCCTTCGCCGAATAAAGCACTGGAAGTTGCCGGCCCTTCAGCCGGTCCTTGGCGTTGAGATAGACCTGGCACATCATGTCCGTGATCGGCCAGTTGCGCGCGATCAAGAGGCCCTGCTGGCGGTAGGTCGGAAAGCACATGTCGTCGGGCCTGAGTGCCATGGCCTGCGCGACGGCGACCGCTTCCTCGCCCGTGCACTTCATATAAAACGGTGTCTTGCCCTGGCGCTGCGCCTTGAACATGCGGTCGTCGAAAGTGCGTGTAACCAGCATGGCGCGAAGCCCGCGCAGCAATGTGTCTGAATCGAGCTTGGGGTTCCACGGACCAAGCGCCGCGCCGTCGTTGTTCATGACGCGAACCAGGCCGAATGCCAGATCGCGCATGGAGGCGGCGGGCGCGTCGACAGGAGGCCTCGTTGAATCGTCAGGTCCCGGAAGCTGCAAATGCTTGAAATCCGGTGCATCGCCCGGACGATAGTGCGCGTCCGGTATTCTCAGGCGCAAGGACGAATCCATGGTCATCAATTTCACCACGATCCTCCTACACCTTTTGTGGCAGGCGAGAAAGTCAGGCCTCGCTTGCCGTCAGACGGTCTCAACACGCCGTGCCGTATCTGGTCCTCCTCGATCGATTCGAACAGCGCCCGGAAATTGCCTTCGCCGAAACCCTCGTCGCCCCTGCGCTTGAGGCGGTCGAGCGGTTCGCCATGGCGCGGCGTGGCCACGGTGTTGCTCGATACCGGCATCGTGCCGATGCAGGAGCCCCTGACCCGCCTGGTGCTGGAGCCTCCGGGCGGCATCGTCGAAGTCGAGGCGGGATGCCGCCACGGCAAGGCCGATCCCTTCCCTTCGGGCTACCGCCTGTCGGATACTTGGCCTGCCGGTAGCGGAGCATGATGCCAGCGTCTCATTAAATAACCCGCGGGGGGCCGAAAGACTGTGGATATGGCGGCGGCGCTGTGCTTAATAGCCGGCAAAAAAGCGGTTCATACGGGGGAGTCGAGTTGGTGGCATTGGCAAGCCCAATGGTGCGCTTCGAGCAGGTTCAGAAGAGTTATGACGGCGAGACCCTCGTCGTTAAAAACCTCAATCTCGATATCGCCAAGGGCGAATTCCTGACCATGCTGGGTCCCTCGGGCTCCGGCAAGACCACCACACTCATGATGCTGGCGGGCTTCGAAACTGCAACGCATGGCGAGATCAGCCTGGATGGCCGCCCCATCAACCTGGTGGCCCCGCACAATCGCGGCATCGGGATGGTGTTTCAGAACTATGCGCTGTTTCCTCACATGACGGTGGGCGAAAACCTCTCCTTCCCCCTGGAAGTGCGTGGAATGGCGAAGCCCGAGCGCGAGGTGAAGATCAAGCGGGCTCTCGACATGGTGCAGATGGGCAGCTTCGCCAGCAGAAGGCCCGCCCAGCTTTCGGGCGGTCAGCAGCAGCGTATCGCGCTGGCCCGTGCGTTGGTGTTCGATCCCAAACTGGTGCTGATGGACGAACCGCTTGGCGCCCTCGACAAGCAACTGCGCGAACACATGCAGTTCGAAATCAAGCATCTGCACGACAGCCTGGGGATCACCGTCGTCTATGTGACCCATGACCAGGGCGAAGCGTTGACGATGTCCGACCGTATCGCGGTCTTCAACGACGGCATCATCCAGCAGCTGGCAACGCCATCCGATCTCTATGAGCGGCCCGAGAACAGTTTCGTCGCCGGCTTCATCGGCGAGAACAACAGGCTGCCGGGCGTAGTGGAAAATATTTCAGGCGCGCGCTGCACGGTGAAGCTCGCCACCGGCGAAGTGATCGATGCAACGCCTGTCAATGTCACGCAGAAGGGCCAGAAGACGCTGGTTTCCATCAGGCCCGAGCGCGTCGAACATCACAGCGGGAAGGTCCCCAAGGGTGCGCATGCAATCGACGCCGAGGTTCTCGAATTCATTTACATGGGCGATGTCTTCCGGACGCGACTCAAGGTGGCGGGGTCGGAAAATTTTGTTATGAAAAGCAGGAATGCCCAGGGCGAAGCACCGCTTCGTCCGGGTGAGAAGATCAAGGTCGGATGGCATCCGCAAGATGCACGCGCACTCGATCCTTGAGGGACTATGAAGACTAACAAGGGAGTAAGACTATGAAGAGACTACTGATACTGACGACGGCACTGGCTGGATTTACCATCCAGGCAAATGCGGCCGAACTGACCGTCATGTCATGGGGTGGCGCTTATGGCGGCGCTCAGACTGAAGCGCATGTGAAGCCTTGGGCCGCCAAGAGCGGCTTTGCCGCCAAGATGGTTGACAGCGACAATCCTGCCCAGCCCGTGAAGGCCCAGGTTGAAGCTGGCAACGTCACTATTGACGTGGCATCGCTTGAATATGCCGACGCCATCCGCCTGTGCGACGAAGGCGTGCTGGAAAAGATCGACATCAACGCTCTGCCTGCTGGCGCCGATGGAACACCTGCCAAGGATGATTTCCTGCCAGGCGCTGTGACGGATTGCGGCGTTTCGACGGACATCTGGGCCAATGTCTATGGCTATGACACGACGAAGCTCACCGGCACCGTGCCAACGACGGCTGCTGACTTCTATGACCTCGCCAAGTTCCCGGGCAAGCGTGGCCTGCGCAAGGGCGCCAAGGGCAACCTGGAATTTGCGCTGATGGCCGATGGCGTCGCTCCGGCCGACGTTTACAAGACGTTGTCAACCAAGGAAGGCGTGGACCGCGCCTTCAAGAAGATGGACACCATCAAGAAGGAAGTGGTCTGGTGGGAAGCCGGTGCGCAGCCGCCACAACTTCTTGCCGACGGTGAAGTGGTGATGTCGACGGCCTATAATGGCCGTCTGTTCAACGCTGCAATCAGTGAAGGCAAGCCATTTGGCATCGTCTGGGACGGCCAGGTCTATGAAAACGAAATGTATGTGATCCCGAAGGGCGCCCCCAACAAGGACAAGGCTCTCGAGTTCATTCAATTCTCAACATCGACAGAGGGACTGCGCGCGCAGGCCCAGCACATTTCCTATGGACCGGCCCGTAAGTCTTCCATGATGGAAAAGCTTATGTTCAAGGACGGCAAGACCGAAATGGCGCCACACCTGCCGACGGCTGAAGCCAACCTCAAGAACTCACTGCTCTCGGACTTCCAGTTCTGGGTGGACCGTGACGCTGAGCTGAACGAGCGCTTCAACGCCTGGCTTGCCGCCAACTGATGACACTGTCCGGGCGCAGATCGATCTGCGCCCGGACTTCTTCTTCGCCGAGAGTTAAGCCTTGACCCCGCAAGCGTCCTTGCAAACCGCAGACGGCACGCCGCTGAAAGTGGCGCTTGGCCGCGCGCAAAGGCGTGCCAGGATTCGGGCCTTTTTGCTGGTTTTTCCGCTTCTCGCCTTCGTGGTGTTGAGCTTTATCGTACCGATTTTCCAGATGCTGGAACGGTCGATTGAAAATGATCTTTTCTCCCGTAACGCGCCGGCATTGGCCAAGTGGTTCGAGGAGAACCCGTCTGGAACCGCGATTGATGAATCCGCCTACGTCGCGTTGGTCACCGATCTCGTGGTCATGCACAACGCCAAGACGTCCGGCGAGGCGGGGCTGCGCGTCAACTTCACCTATCCCGGTGCTTCGTCGCTGATCAAGATTGGTGCGCGCGAGGCCAGCAAGATGGAAGCCCCCTTCAAAGACAAGATGGTGGCCATCAATCCGCAATGGGAGGACCCGCGCCTTTGGGAATCCTTGCGCGCCGCATCTTCAAAATGGACAACAGACTTCTTCATGGCCTCCTCAGACCTGCAGCACGCAGCCGATGGTAGCCTGGAACGCGTGGCCCCCGAGCAGCGCATCTACATCTTTCTCTTCGTCAAGACATTCGTGCTGTCCGCGATCATTACTGCCATCTGTCTGCTTCTGGCTTTTCCGATCGCGCACCTTCTCGCAACACTGCCGATGTCCAAATCCAACCTGCTGATGATCCTTGTGCTCTTGCCGTTCTGGACATCCTTGCTGGTGAGGACAACCGCCTGGATTGCGCTGTTGCAGCAGCAAGGTGTTGTCAACGATGGCCTCGTCGCCACAGGCGTTATCGCGGACGAAAGCCGCATCGCAATGATCTATAACCAGACGGGCACCGTCATCGTCATGACCCATATTCTTCTGCCCTTCATGGTGTTGCCGCTCTATTCCGTCATGAAGGTCATTCCGCCGAGTTATGCGCGCGCCGCCCGTTCGCTGGGTGCTACCAGCTGGACGACATTCCGCCGCATCTACCTGCCGCAGACGCTGCCCGGCATTGCTGCAGGCTCGCTGCTCGTCTTCATCCTGGCTGTCGGATACTACATTACGCCGGCCCTGGTGGGTGGTGCCGATGGCCAGTTGATCTCGAACTTCATCGCCTTCCATATGTCAAAGTCCAACTGGTCCATGGCGGCAGCCCTGTCGGCCATTCTTCTCGCCGTGGTTCTCATTCTTTATTGGCTCTATGACCGCTTGGTCGGCATCGACCGCCTGAAGCTCGGGTAACATCATGGCGCTTCCGGCCTACGCAACCCCCCTCGAACGCATCTGGCACTACACCTACAAGGCCATTTGCGTGGCGGTGTTCATCTTCCTGATTGCGCCTATCCTCATTGTCATTCCGCTGTCCTTCAACGTGGAACCCTATTTCAGCTTCACCCAGAAAATGCTGGCGCTTGATCCCACCGGTTATTCCATGCGCTGGTATGATCTTCTGCTGACTTTCGGCCTCAATGCTCCCGATGACGCGGTGAGGGACGGGAGCTGGTGGTCCCAGGTGTGGCGCGAGGCAACCTGGGTGCGGGCAGCCAAGAGTTCGCTGTGGGTGGGCTTCTGGGCCACGATCCTCGCAACGGTGCTCGGCACCATTGCGGCCCTTGGCCTGTCACGGCCAGAGATGCCTTACAGGCGGGTCATCATGGCCATTCTGATTTCGCCGATGATCGTCCCGATCATCATCATCGCCACGGGCATGTTTTTCGCCTATTCGGCCGCCTGTGTGCCCGTGGACAGCGTTCTGGGCTCACTGTTCGCACCTTTCCTGTCGCACAAGGGCTGCCTCGCCAACAGCTATCTCGGCGTCATTCTCGCCCACGCCATGTTGGGCATTCCCTTCGTCATCATTACCGTGACGGCCACGCTGATCGGCTTTGATCAGTCATTGATTCGCGCCTCGGCATCGCTGGGCGCATCTCCGTCCCGCACGTTTTTCAGGGTCATCATGCCGCTCATCCTGCCGGGCATCATCTCGGGCGCGCTCTTCGCCTTCGTGACCTCCTTCGACGAAGTGGTGGCCGTGCTTTACGTCGCCAGCAACGACCAGCAGACAATTCCACGGCAGATGTGGAATGGCATCCGCGAGGCCATCAGCCCGGCGATCCTGTCGGTGGCCACCATCCTGGTAATCATATCCATCGGCCTCCTGACCACAGTCGAACTCCTCCGCCGCCGCTCGGAGCGCTTGCGCGGCATCAGATCGTAGGCTGAAGCGAGGCAAAGGGTGGTGTCTCGGTTTGAGCTTCCGGTGTGATCAATCCCATTTCGCATTGGCGGTCAGCTTCCAGGGGTGAGCGGACAAGCCATTCGGGGGAAATGTCGCGATGGGCCAATTGCTGACAAGTGATGCAACATGTACGATCGAAACGTAACCTTCGACTTTACAGGCGAAATCATGGAATTGAGTTGCGTTACTTTTATGGGGCCAACGGTGGATGACGGCGCGATTTTGGACCAACTTCCTGAAAACCTGCGTAATCTTCTCAAGCAAACAAATGGGTTCATTCTCAACGGGGGCGCGCTACATGTACGAGGCGCATGTCGTTCCCCCTTATGGCATTCTTTGGGCGCCGCGTGGAACGGCGAGGCTGCATTTCACCGGATCTACCCTTCGGTAGATGCGAATTGGATCCCTTTCGCAGAAGATTGTGTAGGCGATCAATTCTTTATCGCTGATGGCAAGGTATTGTATCTGAAAGCAGAAACCGGAGAGGTCGATGCAACTACGATGACGCTTCGCCAGTTTCTCGACGCAGCGGAGAAGGATCCTATACATGCCCTGAAGGCTGAACCACTCCTTCGGTTTCGACAGGAAAAGGGCGACTTGTCCGAGGGCAAGCTAATCATGGCCTACCCGCCTTTCTGTACAAAAGAGGCCGAAAATGGTGTGAGCCTCGCAGCGATGGACGCTTGGGAACTTCACCGATTCCACGCACTTCTCGCAAGCAAGCTGCCGCCGGATAGCAGCAAACTTGAAGTCGTTGTGACGGAACAATAGTTCATTGCCATGAACGACCCTTTTGTCCGCATTGCCGTCGTTGGTCAGAATGCGGCCAATGTCCGCTCCGGGTCATTCACGTCGGGCAGAGGCGGTGAGCTTTCGGTTTTGAGCGGTCATGCTCTTGACGGGCAATTTCGGGATGGGTGGCTTCCGGAAATTCAAACTGAGACACTGCCAGGCGAAGATAGTCCTTGACAATAGGCCTCGAACACTGTTTGTGTTCGCTTTATGTTCTCTTCACGCCAAATGACCATGGACTGGCCCGGAGCCGTCGAGCGCAACCGCGATGCGCTTTTGCGCATCGTGATTTCCCTCTTTGTCATGCTGGGGCTTGCGGAAACCAGCACCAGCGAACGGATTCCGCGTGCGCTTCACCGGGCCATCCTGCGCATTCTTCGCCCCGCCGAAGCCGCGGTGCGCCGGTTGATCGCCGCCGCAGCGGTGGGAGTGGTGCTGAAGCCCCGGGCTTCCCGTCCGATGCCCAAGGGCAAGAAGATCGAAAAGAAGGGAACCGGCAAGACCCGCCGCCCGCTCTTCCGGCTCGAGGACATCCGTCCGCCCATGGTGCCAGGTCGCACCCCGGTGAAGTACCGGAAGACCTTGGGTATCCATTTCTATCCCTACGACACTTTGATCCGGCCAACCACGCCGGTTAAGCCCGCGCCGCCCCAGGACGGCAAAGTCGATGGCGCCCGCCTCCAGCGCCGGCTTCAGGCGATCAGGAACGCTCTGGACAATCTCCCCCGCGAGGTGCAGCGCCTGCTGCGCTGGAAAGTGAAGCGCGAGAAGACTTACGAAACGCGGCTGATCTACACCAACCCCATTCGCCCCGGTCCACCGCCTTACGTTCACGAGAAGCCCCGCCACGAAGTCGAGGACGTTCTCCGCGAATGCCACTGGCTCGCCTGGGAAGCGAGGGGTCTCGATACCTCTTGAAGCGTTTAGTCCGCCGCGAATTGTGCCGATCCCCGCTGGGCCAAGGTCCGGCGCCGAACCGATTCGTTCGTCCCGGCCGCATGATCGTCATGCAAGGCGTCCGCATTGTCGAACAGGGCCCGGTGCGGCATATCTTCGAAGCGCCTCGGGAGAAGCTCGCCGCGAGTCCCGATCCCGATGTGTAGGCGAAACGCCGCGCTGCCCGCGCCATGGAGCCCGCATGAAACAGAACGTCATCATTCTTCAGCCCCTGCTGCCAAAACAGATGAAGCTTCTGGAGAAAACCTACACCCTGCACCGCTACGATCTGGCCGCGGACAAGAATGCGCTTCTCGCAACCGCCGCCCCGATATGCACGGGCGCGGTGGTCAGCGGACACTTCCCTCTCGACCGCGACTTCATCGCCCGATTGCCGACGGTGAAGATCGTCGCATGTTCATCGGTTGGCTATGAAGCGATCGATGTGAATGCGTTGACCGAGTGTGGCATCAGATTCACCAATACGCCGGATGTGCTGACCGACGATGTGGCCGACACGGCGGTGATGCTGATGCTGGCGGCGCGCCGCAAATTGATTGTCGGCGACCGCTATGTCCGCTCCGGCGACTGGGGCCGCAAG